>CAISJJ010000440.1 GCA_903885595.1 uncultured Bacteroidales bacterium | reverse complement strand
TCGTTGCCACAACAGGCGCAGCGCCGGTATTCGTTGCAATAAACCCCGGAATGTCACCTAGACCCTGGGCACCAAGCCCTGTTCCCGTATTGTCGTTGGTCCAGATATAGGTGGTCGTGCCCCCGGTGTTGGTAGTACTGAAAGATACCAGCGAAGTACTTGCGTTATTACACACCACCTGATTGTCAGGCTGATTCACCTGCCCGGTGGGGTTCACCGTGATGATAAACGATTTTGATGGACCGCTGCAATTAACACCATTGTTGTTAAAGGTTGGCGTTACCACAATCATGGCAACCACAGGCGCAGCGCCGTAATTCGTTGCAACAAACGACGGAACATCCCCCGCGCCCTGTGCCCCAAGCCCTATGCCTGGCTGGCTGTTGGTCCACGAACAGGTGGTCGTGCCGCCGGTGTTGACGGTTCCAAAGTTCACCGCAGTGGTGGTTGAGCCGTTGCATAACAGCTGGCTTTCAGGCTGGTTCACCTGCGCTGTTGGATTCACCGTGATGGTGAAGGTTTTGGTCGGTCCCTCGCAGCTCACCCCTTCATTGGTAAAGGTCGGAGTTACCGCGATGGTGGCAATTACCGGCGCTGCGCCGGGATTGTATACCTGGAACGATGCGATGTCGCCTGAACCTTCGGCAGAAAGACCAATCGATGGGGTATCATTGATCCAGTGGTAGGTTGTGTTTCCTCCGGTATTGACAGTACCAAAGGTTATGAGAGCCGTATTGCGGTTGTTGCAAATAGTCTGATTTTCAGGCTGGTTAACCTGACCGGTGGGATTCACCGTAATGATCACCGTGCCGGCCTGCGACTGGGAACAGTCGTGCGCGTCGGTAACCGACAGCAAGGTATAGGTGAAGGTTCCCGGGGTGGCGGTCGTTTGGGTCAGGGTAACAGAATTACCCGATGTTGTTGTCACGGTTTGAGCGCTTCCCGAATTCAGGGCATAGGCAAACCTGTAAGGCTCTGTACCGTTTGCCCCGGTAAAGGTGATCACGGGATCGCTGGCATCGCGGCAAACTGTCGTGGTTCCTGCCATGGTTGCTGTTGGCAGGGTGTAAACCGTTACGGTGAGCACATTCGATACAGCAGCCTCCGACCAATCGGGCCGGCATGTCACGCGCGCTGCACGCCTGAACCAGGTGGTCTGCGTTAAGGTTCCGGGACCGTAGGTTTCTGAATTGCTTGAGGCGATATCGCTGAAGCCTGATAATGAACCGGTAATTGACGACTGCCATTTATACTCGACCGTGCCGGCCTGCCCGCTGGCAGGGCTTACACTGGTAAATGCATCGGGAATGAGACAGGAACAGATGGCTTGCTCTTTGGCGATCACTCCACCATTGGTCGGATTGGTGCACGTTGTTCCCGAAGCAGTTAGTCCATAAGTTGTCTCAACGCCGTTTCCGTTTTTCGCTTTCACATGGAACGTATAGGTGGCTCCCTCTGTTAATTCTGTAACCGTGATCACGTTCCAGGTGCCGGCGGTTTGCCAAACTTCAGGCGATGAGGCCAGGGTCCCGCCCGACTGGACAAACTTACTGGTGCTGGTCTCCTGGATCACGAATTCGGTGATGGAAGGATTGCCGTTGACATTGACGGTCACATCCAGGGAGTTTGCTGTGGCGTTGTTCACCGTGGGGGCATCGGGCACATTGGCCAGGGTCCAGAAGCTGGTACGGGTAGCGTATCCGCTTCCGGCCATGTTGGTGGCAAAAGCCCTTGCGTTGTAGCGCGTGTTCGCAGTCAGTGAAGTGAAACTCGTTGTGTAGGTACACACGCCAAAATCACCGGTCCCGCTTACGATGGTAACGCCAAAATCACCGATCACTTTGTCGGCATCGTCATAGGGGTAACGGATATAGCCCCGGCTGGTCGCCCTGGAGCCATTGATGGCGGTGATCTTCGCATTTCCTACTGCTGAGGTAGTGCCAATGGCGGTAATCTCATCCGGGTTGCCATTTCCGTCAACCACAGGTGGCAGCGGGTTGACCATTACCGGAAATTTTTCAGGGAACAGCGGATTACAGCCATTATGATCGTTATAGGTCACTGTCACGGTATGAACACCTGAGTCGGAAAAGCTGATGGTGACCGACCGGGTTCCAGCGCCTGCAGTGATGGTCCCGGTTGCAGGGGTCACCGTCCATTGATAGGCCGTCATTGCCGCTTCCGTCGTGTAATCGTGGCTTGAATAGATGGTCACACTGTTGGATCCGCTGATGACCGGATCGGGAAGCTCATAAATCGAGGCCGTAGTGGTGGTTGTGGGTGAAATGGTGTAGCTGGCTGCATCCGCACCGTCAAGGGCCATTCCGGTGACGGTGACTGTTTTATTGGAACCCGGACTGGTATTGTCGAAGGAGGCTGAACTTGCCGTCACGGTGACCACATCCGGCACGATCACACCCGTCAGGGCCATTTCTGCGATTGAGGCTGCCGTGGTTCCGTCATAGCATTTGCTGGTGATGGTAACGGAGGCAGTCAGCGGTTTTGGAGTGATGGTGAACACGGTGGTGGTTGTCACCGTCAAAGTGTAGTTGGCGCCTGCATCCAGGGTTCCCAGGGTAAACGCGTAATTCCCGGGAGCATTCCCGGCCGCGCGCGCCATCAGCCCGGTGATGGCATCGGTACCCACCAGGGAGGGTGACAAGGCATAGGTGAATGGTGTGGGATCGGCGCTTCCGTAAACTTTGGTCTGTCCTGCATCAGCTGTAACAGTGATGGGTTTTTGATTGATGGTCAGAACGCGGTCGGCTTGCCCCTGGCAATAGTTCTCATTCCCTGATTGGGTGGCAGTGATGGTGCAGGTTCCTGCCTCGATAACAGTGATAGTGGTTCCGTTGGTTCCGGTGCAGGTGGCAACCGATGGATCGGAACCCGAAAAGATCACAGAGTTGCCGGATCCTCCGCCGGTGGCTGAAACAGTGAATTGGGGATCGCCGTAGGTCTTTGTCCCGGGCGCCTCAAAGGTCACTGTCTGCGGTAAACAGTATTCTCCAATCCCGAAATTGCTGAAGCTGCTGAAAGGAGTTGAATTCGAGTAGTTTGGACCCGAATATGTCACATCATAACCGGTGTTTGTACTGCCGTCGCCCTTGATCATTTTTTTAACGGTGGATGGGGAAAAGCCTGTTCCGTTCAAAGTCAGGGTAAAGGCCATGTTGCTGCCCCCGGTCTGGCTTATCACCCAGTACCTGCCGGGGAATATTGTGGTGTTGGCCGGAGCGGTTCCGGGCATCGGCGACTCGATCTGTTCGGTAGTTATCGTGCTGTTGCCAGTGAGGGATGAAAAGCTGATGGACAAGGGGCGGTAATTCCCCCCTTTCCCGATGGGAAAAGCAATATTGCTGCCTGTTGCGCTGACCACCCGGGCCAGTTTTCCGCTCACATAGGATGTGGATGAGGTCCCGCTCACGGTTCCCAACAACCCTATGGTAACGGTGCCCGAGGCCGTGGTGATGATCCCCGATTGAAATGTAAGGAGGTTGTTTACCAGTACATTGCTTCCCAGGGTAATACCGCTGCTGTTGCTGACCGTCAGTTTATTGAAAACAAAGGAGGCGGTGGTTGTACCACTTACCGTCTGCGCCGCCGTTCCGTTCAGGATCACCTCGCTGCTAGAAGCCGCCACGCTGAAGATGTCGGAGCCGGCCACGTTATTGGTGAGATTTCCGGCTATCTTGAGGGTTCCCGACAAGGAAATTGAACCATCGGACCCATTGGTTTCATTCCGGAGGTTGCCCCCGCTGCCGGTAACCTTGACAATGGCCCCTGAACCAACCACGATCTTAGCGCCCCTGTTGATGATTCCCTGGGCCGAAATCATCGATGGAAGCATGATAGCCAGGATTGCTGAAACGAAAAGTTTTTTCATATTAAACGTTTTTTGGTCATTGCATTGAGGATTGTATTTTCAAAAATCATTCGTTTGTCTGTTCGTCCGCACTCTGTTAACACTACGTCATTCATGGTTCGATTGTTCGATTGTTCAATTGTTCGATCATTCATCCCGCCTCACCCCGTGGTTCTGTATCATGAACCACCTCATCCTCCATCTCCTTAAGGAGAAGGAGGGGCGGTGTTAACTATTTGTTGGGCCGGAGCTGTTGAAACCTTTGCATCCGTTAATGATTGCATTGGTATTTGCCTGCCCCATACTAATAGCAGTGTTGGAGCATCGGCACTCAAGATAACCTCCATAACAGCAAAACATCGCCGCCGTGCTCTGGTTTGCAGTCGCTGCAATCAGTCCGTGCTCCACCGAATTGTCAATATGGAAAATGATCCCTCCCCTGTAACTCATGCCGATATTCAGTGTCGACTGGCTCAGCGTGGTTGGGTCGGATTCCCCGCAGTCAATGTTGTATGCCCATACATGCCTTGCATAGGTTTGTCCTGCTACGAGTCCTGTTTCCAACTTTGAAGTACTTGTCCCCATGTCTGTTACCGTGCTGTAATTATTGGAGGCGCTCCATTTGTAACCTTTAGCGCCCGCCACTGCATTCCATTTCCAGGTGATATGATCATTTCCAGGAATATTGAATTCTGCAGTGGTAGCTTCTGAATGACAGTACGTCATGGTCATCCATTTGTCGTATATGTATATGCATAATGCACCGTTGGCCGCGCAGTCGGTACAGAAAACCATCAGGCCGTTTGCCGGACCGGTAATGGCATTGCGTTGCTGGCGTGTCATCCGCGGAGGGAGAAAGCCTTTATTGTTAAATTTCACATCCAGCCCGGCCGATGGGTGGGGGTCGCTGTTGTCGTCGTTGATGCCCACGTTCTGGGTGAAACTGCCAGTGCCGAGTAGCATGACAAACAGGAACAGAAGGCCTGGCTTTTTCATCGCTTTTCCGAAGAGCTTCTGCAGAAGTTCCAGTTTTGTTTTCATATGATAATATTTATTTTTTCGGGCCACACGGAATAGTCCTAAATTATCATTCACGATTTGAATGTACTTTGTACTTATAGCAATTTCATATGTTTTGGTTGTTAAAAAGCACGGATAGCACGCACATACAATAAGCCGTTCTTCGGGACGTAACCCCAATAGCCGCCCCCAACGCTGTACAGTTCACACGCTAAGTCAGAGCTGTTCTTCTCGGAGGAACTCCAATAGTCCACGTTGTTAGCAAACCCGCCAACCACGCTTTTTTGCAGGTAGAGTTGATTAAGTTCGTCCTTTGATGGTAAAAACCAACCCAGGTACCCGTTCAAAACAAGATCATAGCAGATACGGGCCGCTATTCCTGCTGTTGAACATCCGTTCACTATGGCCGTCGTATTGGCCTGCCCCGTACCAATGGCAGTGGAAGTTCCCACGGAGACTACCATGCAACCCCACGCCGCACCGCTGCTCTGGTCGCTGGTTGCGGCAATCAAACCGTGTGTCTCTCCGGCAATATAACCTATATTACCGGGTTGTAATATGTAAAAAACTATCCCTCCCTGGTAACTGTATCCTACATAAACCAACAACTGGCTCAGTGTAGCCGGTACAGAAACGCCGCAGGCGTTGTATGCCCATACGTACCGCGTATAGTTATTAGCATTTGTAAGCCCCGTTTCTGTTGTGGAAATGGCGGTTCCCATATCGGTCGCCCCAGCGTAGTTATTATCAGCGCTCCATTTATATCCGGTAGCGCCGGCGACAGTGTTCCAGTTCCAGGTGATCTGGTTGTTTGCGGGGACATGGGTTCCGGCGACCGGAGCTGCCGGAGCCGATGCAGTTGATTGCGTGAGTGATGTTGAAGCCGAAGTTCCGCATGAAAAACAGGCCCAGACGTACCGGGTATAGGAGGTGCCACATGCAAGTCCCATTTCACTTTTAAAGGTATTGCCTGCCATATCTTCAGCCGAAGCATAATCATTGGTCGTGTTCCATTTATATCCGGCGGCCCCGGTCACGGCATTCCAGTTCCAGGTAATTTGAGCCGGTGAGGCCACATGGGTTCCGGCCCCCGGCTCAGAAGGCGCACTGGTGGTCGCCGTGAGCGAAGCAACCCCCGCCACCCCGCATTCGGAATAGTTCCACACATACCGGGTGTAGGTTTGCCCGCACACGATCCCGGTTTCGGTTTTCGTGGAGGCGTATCCCAGGTCAACAGCATTGTCGAAATTGTTGACTGTGTTCCATTTCACCCCACTGACGGTTCCTGTCCAATTCCAGACGATCTGGCCGGGGGTAACAACATGCACCGCTGCTGCAACAGAATTGATAGTACAAGGCCCGATCACTGTCCATGCTCTGTTTGTGAAGATCGACAGCGCACCGCCAGCGCCCAACCGGCCGCAGTTGGTGCAATAAACCATCAGGCCATCTGCCGGATTCACAATGGCATCGCGTTGCTGCAAAGTCATCCGCGGCGGCAGAAATCCTTTATTGGCAAATTTCACATCCAGCCCGGCCGACGGGTGCGGGTCGCTGTTGTCGTCGTTGATGCCCACGTTCTGGGCGCCGGCAATGGCCGGGAGGATGAACAGCAAAAGGAGGATAAGCAAAGGTTTCATCGCTTTTCCGGTGATTTGCCATCCCGAATATGTTGTCTGTTTCATTTTTTGATTCTTAGTGTTTTTCTTCTTTCCTTTTTATTCCGCCATCCGGCCATCGGCCTCCGTCTCTTCTTTCATCACTGCATCCTGGTTGCCCGGAAACCGCTTCCTCAATTCCAGGTTAAATTGACATCAACCCCTGCATCTCTTCTCCTTAAGAAGAAGGGACGGAGGATGAGGTCTGCTGGTTAAAAAGCCCGGACAGCACGTACATACAAGCCATTGATCTTGTAGAGGTTGTTTGCATAGCCGCCATTGGTGAAGTTCTGGTACCACGCGAAGACATCGCTCGACTCATCATAGGAACTCCAATAGCGGTCGTTAGCAAACACGCCAATCGCAGCTTTTTGCAGGTACATCTGGTTCAGCTCGTCTTTCGATGGCAAAAACCAGTCACTGTAGTCGTTTAACACAAGGTCGTTGCAAATTCCCGCTGCAATTCCAGCCTGGCTGCATCCGTTTACGATGGCTGTGGTATTGGCCTGCCCCGTGCCAATGGCAGCGGATGTGCCGGCAATTGCGGTATTGATGCAACCCCACTCCGCAGCGCTGCTCTGATCGATGGTTGCTGCAATCAAACCGTGTGTCTCTCCTGCAATATAATCTGGATCACCGGGTTGATATATGTAAAAAATTACCCCCCCCTGGTAACTCGCTCCTATATAACAGAGGAGCGATTGGCTCAGCATGGTTGGCGACGATACGCCGCAGGAATTATAGGACCAGACATAACGGTTATAAGCAGCGCCCGCAGTAAGTCCTGTTTCGATCCTGGAGGTGGCTGTAAGCATGTCAGTCGCCAAACTGTAGTTATTGGTTTCGCCCCATCTGTATCCTGTGGCGCCGGTCACAGCATTCCAGTTCCAGGTGATCTGGGTGCCTGCCACAACATGTGTTCCCGTAACAGGGGCTGCCGGAGGTGGACAAACCGACATAAGCCGCCATTTCTGGTTGATGAAAACCGAAATGGCGCCGGTACTGTTGTACCCGCAGTCGGTACAAAAAACCATAAGTCCCGCGGCCGGAGCCACAATGGCATCGCGCTGGGCTGCCGTCATCCGCGGCGGTAAAAAACCTTTGACGGCTGATTTTACCTCCAGCATGGCTGATGCATCGGGATCGCTGTCGCCGGCGCTTACGATAACCTGTTGTGCCTGAATGTTTGTCAGGGTTCCTGAAAGGCAAAATGCCAGGTACATTATTTTTAAAGTTTTCATCATGCTCACGTTTTAGGGATGGCAATGAATTAATTGTCGCGAAGGCAGCGGAGCGGAAGTCCCGCCTCTTTGGAGTAGGCATAGTATATCATGCAGTTGCCTGAGGAGAAATCCACGACCCAACTGTCAAATGAACTGTGCTGCGAACTGCTGAAGTACATACCTCTCTCGCCCTTGTATTGTAGTGTACCACTATAGGCGTCGAGGTACCCGGCAGCATGCATTTTCAGGCCGGAATTCCATGGGCCGTTCCAGTTGGTCCAGACGCCGCTGGTTTTCACGTTTGACCATTCGGTATAGGTTGGGATCCGCCATCCGCTTCCGAGCTCAAGGGTGCATGGATCGTTCGATGAAATCCAGTCAGAATTTTCACTGATGTCGTTGATCCATGTCGTATTGGGTGTACGGGTCGACCCATCATGTTTATACCCCTGTTTGAGATTAAACTGCCAGTACCAGCCGGCCGAAGCCTCGGTGGCATCATCTTTAGCCGTGGCCTGATGGTCGGCGCCCAGGTTGCTGGTTGTCCAGCATTTTAACGTTTCGCCTGGAATATTGTTAACCGTGCCATACATCACTGTTTTGTCAACCGGGGCTACCCCGCCGGAGGCTACATGGCTGATGGTGATGGATGATGTGCCGCAGGGGAAACTTGTCGATTGGGTTAAGGTTGCGGCGGTGGAGACCCCACACGCGTTATAGGCCCATGCGTACCGGGCATAAGCCGTATTGCCGGTAAGGCCGGTCTCGGTTTTTGTGGTTGCGGCGAACATGTCGGTGGCCGTCGAATAATCATCGGACGTATTCCATTTATACCCCGAAGCGCCGGTCACGGCATTCCAGTTCCACACGATCTGGGTATTAGCTGCAACATGGGTTTTCTCAGCCGGGGGAGGCAGACAGTAAACCGTCATCAGCCACCAGGCTCCTCCGTTGTAAACCACGACTGAGCCTGAACTGTTGTCTCCGCAGTCGGTGCAGAAGACCATCAGGCCTTCAGCCGGATTGACAATGGTAAGGAGTTGCTGATGCGTCATGCGCGGCGGCAGAAATCCTTTGCCGGTCGATTTCACATCAAGCATAGCCGATGCGTGCGGGTCGCTGTTGTCGTCGTTGATGCCCACGTTCTGGGCGGCGGCATTTGTCGAGAGGATCAGAAGGGATAAAAGAAGGATCAACGGTTTCGCCGCTTTTCGCGTCAGACACTGTCCCGGATGTTGTATCTGTTTCATTTTTTGATTCTTAGTGTTTTTCTTCTTTACTTTTTTATTACCGATGAGCCATCGGCCTACTGTCTCTTCTTCTATCACCGCCTCCCGTTTTTCCGGAAACTCCTTGCTCAATTCCAGGTTATATTTACCGAACAGGGAATTTCAACCCCGTATCTTCTTCAGTCATTGTTCCTGATACACCGGCATGAATAGCCTAATCCCTTGGGGTCTGAGACAGGGTAAACGTAAGCTTCGTCGTCACGGAGGAGAATATGATACGCCCATGTTCCATCCTTTGGAGTCGACGACCAGAAGTAAGCTATCTGCCCCTGAAAGATGAACCATGCACCATTTGTTTGTGAAGTTAGTCTTAATCCGCCCGGAAGGGCAGTGAACCCGGAGCTGTTGGTGGCTTCTGTATTCGGAGACATCCAATGATCGTAGCCTGCCTCTTTCAACTTGCCCCCGGCATGATTGTAACTAAAACCCGGAGGACTGCAATTAACAGTCGGGTCTAAAAAGTTCGACAGGACACACCATTCTCCATACGTCGGAAGATGCCATCCCGCGGGACAAATTCCCGGGATGCCCTCGGTCGTTGACCATTGCATGGCATTATCCCATTGATATAAGCCTCCGTAAACCGTACAGTTCGCTTCATCGTCGCCATAACAATACTTCTCAATTGAGGAGTGGTTGGTTTGTGCCGTACTCCCCGAAATCTTCGTGCCAATGTTCAGGTTCCGGGCAAACCAGCATTGCGTGCCGATCAGAACCGTATTATAACGTTTGCTGTCGCGCGTATCGGTGACAGGATACCCGCAAATCCAGCTGGCCGCGGTGGTTTGAGTAAGCGTGGTTGGCAACGATACGCCGCAGGTATTATAGGCCCATACGTAGCGGGTATAGACAGTGCCCGCAGCAAGTCCCGTTTCAATCGTGGAGGTGCTTGTTCCCATCTCTGTCGCCGTAACGTAATCATTGGCGGCGCTCCATTTATACCCTGTGGCGCCTGTTGCGGCATTCCAGCTCCAGGTGATCTGATCTGAACAGGGAATGTTGATACCTGCTGACAAAGCGTCGGGGGTTAAACATGTGACATTGCCGACATACCACATTCCACTGATGAAGATCGTCACGGCGCCGGTGCCGGTGCCATTCGCCCCGCCGTCGGTGCAGAAAACCATCAGGCCGTTTGCAGGGCTGGCAATGGCATCGCGTTGCTGCAAAGTCATCCGTGGCGGCAGAAATCCTTTGCCGGTCGATTTTACATCCAGCATCGCCGTTGCATCAGGGTCGCTGTTGTCGTCGTTGATGCCCACATTCTGGGCGCCGGCCGAGACAATCATAAGGGAAAAGAGAAGGAGCAGATATTTCATGTTGATAAGGGTATTGATTTTAATATCGACGTTGCACAAATTCATCTTCACCAGATAAAAATACCTTCAAGTGGCAGTGTTTCCTAATAACACAAGTAAGGATTTAACAAAAGGAGTAAGGAATTCGCAAAAATGCAGTTTTTAACCGGTTACCGATTTGTCAGAGGCAATGCTATTTTGATAAGTAAATCCAGAATCGATGTTTTTTTTATTATTTTTGTATATATGAATGAGGTAGATAAAAACATGTCTTCAATTCATCATCTATGTGATAATCATGGAGTTGATAAGCTTTATTTGTTTGGCTCCATTTTGGGAAGTTCCTTTAATGAAAATAGCGATATTGATTTCATTGTCAGGTTTAAGAACATTGAGTTATTGAAATATGCTGATAACTACTTCGATTTTAAGTTTTCTCTCGAAAACTTACTTAACAGACCTGTTGACCTTTTAGAAGAACAATCTCTCAAGAATCCATTTTTTCTCGATGCTGTAAATGAATCAAAAAAATTAATTTATGGATAGAGAAATTAATACATGGTTGTTTAATATTCAAAAAGCTATCGGGGAAATTGAACAATTTCTTCCTCAAGGCCAAAGAATTTTTGAGAAATACAAAGATGATCTCAAAACAAAACGAGCAGTCGAACGAAATCTCGAAATAATTGGTGAGGCCATGACCAGGATTCTTAATAAAGAGGCAGATGTTGAAATATCCCATGCGAAATGAATTATTAGTCTGAGAAATAGAATTATACATGGATACGATGTAATTTCAGATGAATTAATTTGGGGTATTTTAATGAATGACTTACCAAAACTAAAATCCGAGATTACATTACTTTTAACATAGCGCTGCCTCTGGCATTGATTAAATTGTTAAAAAGCCCTCACAGCACGTACATAGTATGCGTTGGTCTTACTGGCAGGGTTCTGGATGCTATTGGAGAAGTCCTGGCCCCACGCGTTGCCCGCATTGTACTCGGAGGAACTCCAATAGTAGTAGTTGAAAAAACCGCCAACCACGCTTTTTTGCAGGTACAGTTGATTAAGTTCATCATTTGATGGCAAAAACCAATCGCTGTACCCGTTCAAAACAAGATCATTGCAGATACGGGCCGCTATTCTAGCCGTGTTACATCCGTTAACTATGGCCGTCGTATTGGTCTGACCGGAACCAATTGCAGTGGAAGTTCCCACAATGGTAGTTCCGGAACAACCCCATTGAGCGTCGTCCCAGTGGTCGCTGGGTGCGGCAATCAATCCGTGTTGTTCCGTGTCGTCGATGTAAAAAACGATTCCCCCCTGGTAACTCAGTCCTATGTAAAGTGTTGACTGGCTCAGGGTGGTTTTCACCGACACGCCGCATGCATTGTACGACCATACATACCGGGTATAGGTATTGCCACCTGTAAGTCCGGTCTCAGTTTTGGAGGTTTCTGTCCCCATGTCTGTTGCCGAGTTGTAATCATCGGTGGTATTCCATTTATAACCGGTGGCGCCGGTCACCGGGTTCCAGTTCCATTTGAGCTCTGTGATCGCCGGCACATTGATTCCGGCAATCGGGGCCGGAAGCGCCTCCGTTGACTGAACCAATGTGGATGGGGCGGATGTTCCACAGGAGAAATAGGACCATACAAACCTGGTATAAGCAGTGTTGCAGGGAAGTCCGGTCTCAGTTTTGGTGGACTCTATCCCCATTTCTGTTGCCGAGTTGTAATCATTTATGGTATTCCATTTATATCCGGCCGCCCCGGTCACGGCATTCCAGTTCCAGGTGATCTGGTTGGCTTCCGGGATATGGGTACCGGCAACGGGAGCTATTGCATTGCAAAGGGAAAAAGTTATCCAGCCTATGCCCGAATAAAAGATGCATAATGCCCCATTGGTGCCGCTGTTGGTGCAAAAAACCATCAGTCCATCTGCCGGGCTGGCAATTGCATCGCGTTGCTGGAGCGACATGCGGGGCGGGAGAAAGCCTTTATTTTCAAACTTCACATCAAGCCCGGCCGACGGGTGGGGATCGCTGTTGTCGGCATTGATGCCCACATTCTGGGCGCCGGCGCCCGCCAACCGGAAAAGCAGCGAAAAGAGAAGGAGCAGGTATTTCATGTTGATAAGGGTATTGAATTTAATATCGATGTTTCACAAATTCATCTTCACCAGATAAAAATACCTTCAAGTGGCAGTGTTTCCTAATAATACAGGTAAGGATTTAACAAAAGGAGTAAGGAATTCACAAAAACATGGTTTAATCTGATTTCGGATTCTTTACAGGCGCAACTACAGGCAGAATGGCGTTAGTCTTCAAGGCGCGAGGGCCCGGTTTGCGTACACAATGACGGGATCGCAGGAAAAGATAAAAATGGTGGTTCTGATCACCAAAATATACTTATCTTTGATGTCGCCAAACACCAAAATGATCAATCCTGTTATGAAAACATTGAAAGAGAATGGAAAAACTCATCGAAAAATCTAATAAAAGTATTCAGTCTGTTCACTTTCCGTATCAACGTAATGTGATCGGAAAGATCAACTGGGACTGGAGGATGAACGGCATTATTGGAGCCAGGGGTACCGGGAAAACCACCTTGTTGCTGCAACAATTACAACGATTAAATAAAGAAGGGCACGAGGTTCTGTACATCCGGCTTGACGACCTTTATTTCGCCGATCATCGTTTGAGCGATCTGGCAGATACATTCCGTAAAAATGGTGGTGAATATCTCTATCTCGATGAAGTCCATAAATATTCCGGTTGGGCAAGGGAATTAAAAAATATTTATGATTCCATCCCGGAATTGAAATTAGTTTTCTCAGGATCTTCCATCATTGAATTGACAAAGCAGGATGCTGATTTAAGCCGCAGGGCATTGATGTATGAAATGACCGGGCTATCGTTCAGGGAATATCTGCTGATGGCGGATATCGTTTCATTACCGGCCTGTGCGTTGACTGAAATTTTCAGGGATCATATCGGAATTGCTTCCGGAATTATTAAGAAAATTCAGGTGTTCAAACATTTTTCAACCTATCTGAAAAGCGGATTTTATCCCTACTTCCTGGAACCGGAGCGGGATTATCTTATGACGCTTGAACAGATCATCCGGACTGTGATGGAAACCGATTTGCGGTTTATCGAGAATTTCGATATCGCCCAGAGCAAAAAGATGTTGACGCTGTTAAAAGTGGTCGCAGCCTCGGTTCCTTTTAAACCCAATATATCGAAAATCAGCCTGAAAACCGATTTGCACCGGCAAACAGTTTTACAATATCTTCAATATCTTGAAAAAGCAAGGATGATCAAACTTGTCAATCAACCTGAAAGGTACATCAGTCGGTTGCAAAAACCAGATAAAATTTTTCTTGATAACCCAAACCTGTTTTATGCACTGAACCATGAAATGGCGAATACCGGAAACCTGCGTGAAACCTTTGCATTAAACCAGCTTTCGGTAAATCATGAGGTCTTTCTGCATGAACATGCCGATTTCCTTGTTGACCAGCAATTTGTGATCGAAATCGGAGGTAAAAATAAAGATAACCGGCAAACCAGGGATTCCGATAATTCATACGTATTCGCTGATGACATTGAAATCGGACATCATAACAGGATACCTTTGTGGCTTCTGGGGTTTTTGTATTGATTCTTTCAAAAGAGTAATTTTGTTGCGCTGATCTTCCCTTCCCTGTGGGGCGAGACTTATGAGGCGGTTGAGCAGCCATATCATATTTTCCGGGAGAATGAGGTATTCAGCATTTTTAACCGGTCGGTGTAATGATTGACATACACTTGTTTAACCGGTTCAGACAAAAAAGATGGCCGGGTTAATGTCAAAACCTTTTGATTTTTGGTTCGGTATTTATTCAGAATGGCCCTGATGCGGCTCTCGATCATTCCAATCCGCATACCGAATTCAAAAAAATCATCATACGCATAAAACCCCAAAACCATAAAACTCTCTGTTTCATAATTATTGGAGAATAATCCATCGCGGAGTGCAAAAAAGGAGTCTGCAGGAATGTGTATGGCTGTATCCATCAAATCATAGGCAGGGCTCAGCAGATAATCGCCGCTTTTGGTCTGTTGAAGAGAGAAATTTTTTAAGTGTGCATCCCCGTTGCTGAATAAATAATTGAAAACAATCCGCTCGAAATATTTTTCTATCTCCACCGTGTAGGCCGCCACATTCTTTTTCAATTTAGCGGCGAGATCTTCGTAGCTGCCGCTGTTTCTGTAACCATCCCCATCTTTTTCCTTCGACATTCCCGAAATGGGTGCAAAATCCTCTTGTGCAATTTTTCTTCCGTCGGGTGCATAATCAAATCGCTTCGTAATATAGGCGGGCTCTCCGTTTTTAAAGAAAACCAGGGCACATTCCGCAATAACAATCCCATAAGCCTGTTTGGCGATTTGCATCGTCAGGTGCTCATTTGCCGGTAGTTCTCCTTCTTTCCCAAATGGAGGCCTGAAGGGTATCGGTTTTAAAATATATCGTCCTGGTTCGCCCCTTTCGGTCAGTCGGAGCTTGTTTTTCTCAAGAACCAGCGATTGCTTAAACTGCGCCCCGCTTATAGAAATTGTTTTGCTGTTCTGTCTTAGTTTTTCTGCTACCTCTTCATCTGCATTGGGTGCATTAAAATCCAGAATATGACTTGCTTTTTTCCGGTCAAACAACAGGCGTAAAGCGCCGGGACTATAAGTTTTAAAACCTTCAGCCAGGGTGCACGGGCAGTGGTTAATTTCGTCCAGATTCATGTCTTTGTAGTCAATTTTATGGTCACAGCACCGATCGTATCGATTTGTGCTGTTGCACCCAGCAAGCCCAAAACATCTCTTTCGTCTATCTTTAAATACCTGGTTTGCACTGCTAAATTTGCTCCTTCAGCCATCATGTTGCTGAAAAAAGGAAACATGAACGCGCTGTGGTACTCCCGTTGTGATTTTGAAAGGGTCAAACTTATTGCCGGTTTTTCAGGATCGCTGAAGTAGGCATCATCGTACCGGAACGAATAATGATGCGGACCTTCTTCAGCCAGGACACCTGCAAGTATCCCATTGTTAAATACTTCCGCTGTTCTCATTTATTCAATGTTCCGTTTTACGTTCAGCGTCAGTTCCATGCCCAACACTTCCGCTAATTTGTTCAACGCCTCCAATGACGGATTGGCTTGTCCCCGTTCCAGTTTATACACGGTATTTGTGCTCACTCCTGCCAGTTCAGCCAGATGAGGTTGCGTTATTCTCAACTCTTTTCTTCGGTTCTTAATAGTTTCCCCAAGTTGTGAAGCCAACATTTTATTGTGATTTTCCTGGCAAAAATAATGAATATTCTTCATTTAGCACCTAAAATCACAACATAATGTTATTTTTACTGACAAGATTCACGGTCGTAACTGGAAAGCAAACAAAATCACATTATAATGTGATTTTTACAAAAGACTCTATTGTTTCAAGGACTACCTGGCAGTTGCCTGGTATGAAATTGGCATTTATACATGAAAACCAATAAAGAGGGATTTCAAAAAAGGTGAACTCCCTACCTGGATGACAAGCTTTCGATCTGCTCTTTAGTCAATCCGGTAAGTTCAATAATATCATTGAGTTCCATCCCTTTATTCAAGGCGTTAATTGCAACGGTAGTGATTCCTTCCTTTATTCCTTCCTTTATCCCTTCCTTTATCCCTTCCTTTATCCCTTCCTTTATCCCCTGAAGCCGACCCTCGTCCCTGGCCGTATCAAATGAATTCTTCAAGTCGCGGTAGATTTTGACGCTGTCCTCGTAATGCTGATAATCCTCTTCACTGAACCGGGCGATTTCAGCCGTTTCAAACAGTTTCAGAAAGATCCCTTCCTTTAGTTTGTCGGGGATACGGTCGAGTTTATGAAGGTTTTTCAATACATATAACCACTTCTCAAACCTCGTCTCTATCTTTTCGATGGGCGTATTGAATTTAGGCATCTCCAAATAGATGAAGGTCAGCTTGTCGTAAAAGATTTTGTGGGTTTCTATGTCGCTCAGTTTGACATCGTACCGGATCTTGTCGGGCTGATTTTTATCTTCATCAAACACAAAATCGATGATGGCCACACAATAAATCTTCTGCAGCTCAAAATCCCATTCGGTGCCTTTAATGGCCTGATCTCTGATGGGGAAAGTGGAATAATAAAGCGTTCGTTCTTTGAAATATTTCTGCTTGGTTTTCTGAAGCTCAACGATGAATTTCTCGCCCCTTTCATTGGTGCAGTATAAATCAAATACCGCCCGACGGTTTAGCGCCGTGGATCCCAATTGCTCAGTTTTCAGGTAGGTAAGCTCGGTGATCCGACCCTGTTCCGAATAAAGCAGCTCATTCAAAAAATCAATCAGCAGATCTTTATTGGGCTCTTCGCCGAAAAGTCTTTTGAACCCATAATCGGTAAAAGGATTGATGTATTTTTCCCCGGATTCAACCATGCTTGCAGATTTAAAGACAAAGGTACATCATAAACTGCAATTTGACAATACTTACATTAAGAAATCTCACCAGCACAGGCTCCCTGGGAAACGCCTGATCATAAACAAATGAGTACTGTTTTTCGTAAATTATTAAATGGAAAAATTGTTAAAAAGTCCGCACAGCACGCACATGGTATACGCTCATCTTAACGTTGTTCTGCTGGTAGCCAAAGTAGACATAGAAATGTTGTGACCACGCCGTGTAATATGCATACTCGGAGGAACTCCAATAGTCGCTGGGAGCAAAACCGCCAACCACGCTTTGTTGCAGGAAAAGCTGATTGAGTTCGTCCTTAGATGGCAAAAACCAGTCGTCATAACCATTCAATACAAGGTCGTAGCAAAGTTTGGCCGCTATTCCTGACGTATTGAAGCCGCAATTGTTTACGATTGAAGTGGTATTTCCCATGCCCCAGCCAATGCCAGTGGCAAAAATATTTAAAATGGTCATACACCCCCATTCCGCACCAGTGGACTGGTCGCTGGTTGCGGCAATCAAACCGTGTGTTTCTCCTGCAATATAACCTAAATCACCGGGTTAGATAAGTAAAAAATTGTCCCTCCCTGGTAACTCAGTCCTGTATAAACCAACAACTGGCTCAAGGTAGCCGGCGCTGACTCGCCGCAGGCGTTGTATGCCCATACGTACCGGGTATAGGTATTACCCGTGGTAAGCCCCGTTTCGGTGGTGGAGATGCCAGAAAACATTTCAGTCGCCTCGCCGCAGTTAGCACTTGTGCCCCATTTATACCCGGTAGCACCGGGCACGGTGTTCCACTTCCAGGTAATCTGGCCTGCTGAAGTGACATGAAAGCCGGCCACCGGCGCTGCAGGAACCGAAACAGTGGATTGGGTGAGTGATGTTGCAGCCGAAGTTCCACAGGAATAATAGGCCCAGACGTGCCGCGTATAGGAGATGCCGCATGCAAGTCCGTTTTCAGTTTTGGAGGTGTTTCCAGTCATGTCTTCAGCCAAAGCATAATCATTGGTTGTGTGCCATTTATATCCGGTGGCCCCGGCCACGGCATTCCAGTTCCAGGTGATCTGATTGGTTAACGCGGTATGGGTTCCGGCAACGGGAGCTATTGCATTGCAAAGGGAAAAAGTTATCCAGCCGCTGCCTGCATAAAAGATGCATAATGCCCCGATGGTCCCGCAATCGGTGCAAAAAACCATCAGGCCGGTGGCCGGGCTTACAATGGCATCGCGTTGCTGGAGCGTCATGCGGGGCGGGAGAAAGCCTTTGCCTGTTGATTTCACATCGAGCATCGCCGAAGCATCAGGATCGCTGTTATCGTCGTTGATGCCCACGTTCTGGGCACCGGTGCCGGATGACAGGAACAGCAGCGAAAAGAGAAGGAGAAGGTATTTCATGTTGATATGAATATGAATATGGATATAAATATTGAAGCGACACAATTTCATTTGCACCTGATAAAAGTACCTTCAGGTGACCGCGTTTCCAAATAATACAAGTAAGTATTTAACAAAAGGAGTAAGGAATTCACAAAATGAGTGAGGAGGTGCAATTTTACTATGTTCTGAAAGGAACCTTATGCACCACCGTTGGACTATTCCAATTGCTTCCATTTTTACAGTGGGTTTGTAGTTGAATTCAATTCCTTTGACCCGTCTGGAGATGGCATGATCAGGGTACAAAAATTATGAGTTTTGACAACTTGTTCCCTTGCGGTGAGAAAATAAAATAATCGCCGCATATTTGCGGTAAATATTTCGTACATTTACCGCACAATAGTTTAAGGTAATGGCAAAATATATTTATGAGTACAAAAACTGGACAGATTTTTCGTGGCAGGACAAAGCCATAAATGTCGTATTTGGCGAGGTGCGGCTTATGCAAGGTAAAATTATAGGGCAAATGAACGCTTTGTGCTTTTCTGCTAAAGAAGAAGCCACGCTTACCACCTTATCCTTAGAAATAGTAAAATCATCAGAAATAGAAGGCGAATTGCTCAATTATGACCAAGTACGTTCGTCCATTGCAAGGCGTTTGGGCATCAACACCGCAGGACTTG
>CAISJJ010000439.1 GCA_903885595.1 uncultured Bacteroidales bacterium | reverse complement strand
TTGGAACCTCGCTGAAAGTCTATCCCGCCGCAGGTCTCATGCAATATGTCCCATCCAGGGCGCCAAAATATTTGATTGATCCGGAAGCGGAGCCACATTATTATATTCACAACCTGACGATTATAAAAGAAAAAGCAACTACAGGAGTCAGAAGTTTTTTTTTCTTATTATTTTAGCTAAGTCGTTTATTTATCAAAAATTGCAGACATGTTTTCGCCTTGATAACATTCATGTTAAGTTATTCACAATTAGTATCTTCATCATGAAAAATGTTCTTGTCTTTTTAGTGCTGTTTCTTTATTTGGGAATCAGTGTCATTGCCCAGGTCGGCATTAATTCCAACAACAGTTCACCGGATCCTTCGGCGATGCTCGATGTGAAATCGACAGCAAAGGGGCTGCTTATTCCGCGCATGACCCGTGCTCAGCGCAACACAATTAACAGTCCTGCTGAAGGATTGATGGTTTATTGCACGAACTGCGCGACAAATGGTGCATTGAGTATCTATACAAACGGATCATGGATGACCTTTTCTCCCTGCATAATTGACGCTCCTGATGCAGGTACGCATAGCATGTCGCAGGGACAGATCATCTGGAACTGGTTACCTGCTACAGG
This sequence comes from uncultured Bacteroidales bacterium, assembly GCA_903885595.1. Taxonomy (GTDB): domain Bacteria; phylum Bacteroidota; class Bacteroidia; order Bacteroidales; family FEN-979; genus CAIVAT01. The sequence goes on along the minus strand of CAISJJ010000439.1, from coordinate 3,162 downwards.
TGCAACCGGGTACAAATGGAGCACCGGTCATAACTATGAAACCGCAACCGATATGGGCGCATCGCTTTCAAAAACCGAAACCGGAACCGTTTGTAATACAACGTACATAAGATACATATGGGCCTATAGCGGATGCGGAGAATCCGCCATGACAACACTCATCCAAGCAGTTCCTGCGGCAGCCCCGGCTACACCGACCAAAGGAACGTGTACTACAACTCAAACATCTATTGTATGGCGCTGGAATACTGTTGACGGCGCAACAGGATATAAATGGGGAACAACGAATAATTTTTTAGCTGCGACCGACATGGGCACGGTCACCTCAACAACCGAAACCGGTCTGAACTGTGGCAACCTTTACACACGATATGTATGGGCATATAATGGTTGCGGGTATTCTGTCCCGGTTGTTTTAAATCACTCCACCCTCGACTGCTGGGCTTGCGGGTTTGTTTTTATAATTCACCATGTGGCAGGAAGCGTTGCGCCGGTAACTAAAACGGTAACTTACTACACCGCAACCGACATCCCCGGAGAAACTGCAAAGTGCTGGATTACCAATAACCTTGGCGCAAGTCGCCGGGCCATAGCTGTAAGCGATACCACCGAGGCTTCAGCAGGTTGGTACTGGCAGTTTAACCGTAAACAGGGGTACAGGCTTGCTGATGATGGTTTAACCCGAACTCCCAATTCCACCTGGATAAGTAGTAATAATGAGAATTCCGATTGGGTCACTGCCAACGATCCTTGTACGATTGAACTAGGTACTGGCTGGCGTATTCCAACGCATACCGAATGGTTCAATGTATCGGAAAGTGGAAACTGGCAAAACTGGGATGGTCCGTGGTACGCTGCTTTAAAGATGCATGCTGCCGGGAGCCTCAGCAATAGCGATGGTTCCCTGCTGGGTCGTGGCGCAACCGGGCGCTATTGGAGTAGTAATCAAAACAATAATTACAGTTATGGGTGGGGCCCGTACTTCACCAATTCAGTTTTCCAGGAAACCTTTCGGGATAAGTCTTTCGGCTGCCCGCTGCGTTGCATACAGGAATAGAAGACAACCTGCTTTATTCTTCCAATCCTAAATCGTAAATCGCAGATCGTAATTTGTTAATTCTTTCCCAATCAGTCAGGGTATATTCAAATTCCGTCTGTTCCGGTTTCCCCATGTAAACGGTGGGCTGTTTAAAGATCATCCTGCTTGGTTCCTGTTTCTCGAGATGTATGTGAACCTCTTTAGCGCCCGTGGCCCTTAACAAAGCAGCAATATTATGTTCTTTCACCCCACTGCCGGGCATGATGATGATGCGATCCTTTGCCTGTGCTATTAATTCCCTGATTAAGCCTGATCCTTGCGGAGCGGTTGGTTGCTGCCCGGAGGTAAGAATCCGGTTAATACCAAGACTGATGAGATCTTCCATGGCCTGATAAGGATTGGCTGTCATGTCAAAGGCCCGGTGACAAGTGATTCCCATCGGACGGGCGAAATCAATAAGAATCTTCATCCTTTCCTTATCAATCGTGCCATCTGGCAACAGGACACCAAAAACAACCCCATCGGCACCCAGGTTCTTAGCTACTTTGATATCCTCTTTCATGATCTGAAATTCATCCGCCGAATAGAGGAAATCACCTCCACGCGGCCTGATCATCACAAACAGTCCGATCTGCAGGTTCTTTCGGGCAAATGCGATGGATCCGGTGCTGGGGGTTGTGCCCCCGTCGTGCAGGTTCTCACAGAGTTCAACGCGGTCGGCGCCACCTTTTTGCGCTTCATTGGCAGAGATGGCTGAATTTACACAGGCTTCAATTATCATGGGTCGGGGTTATGTGGGTGAACATGCGGACGAGGGGATAAGCGGACGGGCGGGCATGCGGATAAACGGAGGTGTGGAGGTGCGGCGGTGCGGAGGTGCGGAGGTGCGGATAAGCGGGCATGCGGATAAGCGGACAAGCGGACGGGCGGGCATGCGGATAAACGGAGGTGTGGAGGTGCGGAGGTGCGGAGGTGCGGAGGTGCGGAGGTGCGGATAAGCGGGCATGCGGATAAGCGGACAAGCGGACGGGCGGACAAGTGAACAATTGACCAGGCGGAGAGTATCTGTTTTCGGGTAATTTTTCATCTTATTCAATCAATCAATCAGTCAATCAATCAATCAGTCAATCAGTCAATCAGTCAATCAATCAATCAATCAATCAATCAATCAAAAAAAACCTCCCAACCTGGTTATTAAAATCATCCTTGAAGTCGATCAGGGTGCCATGTCCCGAGCCGGGTAAAATCCAGAGATAACCCTTGGGGATTGCCTGAAAGATTTCGAGTGTATGGGATGGTTTGATTATATCATGATCCCCGCCGATAACCAGCGCCGGGCAATGAATTTGCTGAAGAGAACTACCGGAAATATTGGGCTCATCGATCATCATTTGTGTAAGTTTAAGATCATTTTTCACCTTCTGATCTTGTTTTTGCGCACGCAGCCTGGCAACAAAATCCTTCATGGACTGAATTTCGCTGGCTGAAAACGCCGTCGTATCAGGTCTGATATTTGCCCCGGTCGCCGCTAATTTTTTTACTTTTTCAGGATGCCTGATGGCCAGCAGCAATCCGATTATCCCGCCATCACTCCATCCGATCACATATGCTGAATCCAGGTGCAGTGAATCCATCAGAACCGCATAATCATCGGCCATCATCTCATAGGAGAGTGAGTCTTGCGGGTCAGTCGATTTTCCCTGAGAACGGCTGTCGGCTGCAATCACTTTGTACGACCGTGAAAAGTAAGGAATCTGGTTTGCCATATTTGAAATGGATCCGCCATTTCCGTGGATCAACAGCAGCGGTTCTCCCTGACCGTAGATTTCGCAGTACATACTGAAATTTCTGATCTTTATGTATTTGCCTGAAACTGGATTTTCTCCGTATCGGACCGGGGTTTCGGAGTTGTCAATTTGTTGGGAAAATGAGCCCAATGAAAAGAATAAGATTAAAATAAATACTAAAACGGCATGGAAATTTTTCATAGGATTTTTATTCTTATTGATGGAGCGCTATTATACCAGTGAAGTTAATGTATGGAGAAGAGACTTTCTTCCATATGCTCCGTCGGAGCGAAATATTGGTAGGACGATGAGGTTCAGGAGCATTTCGCGCCGTAG
>CAISJJ010000438.1 GCA_903885595.1 uncultured Bacteroidales bacterium | reverse complement strand
GTGTTACTTAACATTCACAACGCCGGGTTTTTCCCCGTGAGCGCCATGGTTCTGTCCATGGGGATCTTTTACGGCGGCCTCGCCCAGGTCATTGCCGGAATCCTTGAATTCAAAAAGGGAAATACTTTCGGACTTACCGCCTTTGTTTCCTATGGTATGTTCTGGCTTACCCTGGTGGCCCTCTGGCTGTTGCCAGAGATAAGCAACAGTAAAGGAATCAAAACCGAAGAGTCGTACATGGGCTGGTACCTGTTCATGTGGGGTTTGTTTACTTTTTTCATGTGGCTGGGCACTTTCGGGAAAAGCATCTGCCTGCAGTTTGTCTTTCTTTCACTCTGGATCCTCTTCTTCCTGTTGGCCATACGCGATTGGAGTGGCTCAGCCCTGATCGGAACAATTGCAGGTTACGAAGGGATCATTTGCGGATTGTCGGCAATTTACCTGGCAATGGCTGAGGTGCTAGAAGAGGCAAGGGGCAAGAAAGTACTCCCGTTTTAATGGTATTCCTTCCTGGTTGTTCCTTCGTTAAAGGACTTTACTTTTACCCGAATTCAATGTAACTATCAATTTTTAAATCCAGTTAATTATGAGGAAGTACTTAGTAATAGTCATTTTAATGTTGTTTACCCTGGCAATGTTTGCGCAGGAGTCATCCAAGCCCTATAATGAAAATGCTGATGCAAGGGCCGACCTGAAAAAAGCGCTTTCACAGGCAAAAAAAGAAAATAAACATGTACTGGTTCAGTTTGGTGGTAACTGGTGTCCCTGGTGTATCCGGTTTCATAACATGGCATATGGGGCGAAGGTCATCGATTCGCTTCTGAAGGCCGATTACGTTTACATGCTGCTCAATGTTTCACAGGACAAGAAAAAGAGGGATTATGAGCTTTTCCGGGAATTTGGTTACCCTAACCGGTTTGGTTACCCGGTTTTCGTTGTTCTTAACGGTGAAGGCAAGCAGCTGCATATCCAGGATTCGGGGATCCTGGAACATTGCCAGGTAAAAGGCTATGACACCGCCAAGGTGGTCACCTTTCTGAAGATGTGGACCCCCAAGGCGGTTGATCCGGCTACGTACCAGGTGAAATGATCAGAAAAAATAATATACCCCAAGTAAAATCCTGAGATTACCAATCTCTTTCGGATCGGAAACATAGCCATTACCGGTAGTTTTACCATAGGCGGCAACGGTATACTCCAGTTCACCGGCCACCCTGAGTTTATTTACATTTAAAACCAACCGGGGGGAAATCCTGTAGGCATAATCGATGTTACTTCCACGGGCATAATAGGGGCCAATAACCTCCTTGCCCACACCCAGGTTTTTCCCATAGGCCAGGAACAATCCGGGTTGCAGTTTTTGTGAATTAGTATGGAATTCAGCCCAGGCCGAAAACGACCGGACATTGGCATAATCAACAAATCCTTTGTCAGGATCCGTGACTGATTTTACGGCGAATCCCCCTAGCATTGTATAAGCATTGTTGTTACCACCATATTCTGCACCTGCCTTCAGGGTAATCGTCTTTAATTTAAGTTTTGCATACAGGTTCCCGGCCAGGCTGCCCGATTTTGTTCTGGCTTTGTATGTTGAGCTAATGGCGTCGTGATGAAATACCATATTGTTGATCACGGTATCATAAGCAGGCGACAAGGTCACCGTAGTTGAGAGCCGTGGGGTAAGCAACTGGTAGTTGATGCCTGCCCCAAAGATAAACTCAGTTCCTTTTTCCTCGTTTTTTGTTAAATACTGAACCTGGATGTCGGATTCAGGCAACACGGAATTACGCAGGTATTTTGCATTGGGTCCATCGGGACCGTCGCTTACAAAGTCGACCTGGGAAAGGACTGTCAGTGCGATCCTCATTTTCCCAATTGATTGTGTAAATTTGATCTGCGGGTTACGTGAAAAAACCACGAATGGCGCTCCGGTATTAAACGATACTGTGCCAGGGGAACACTCGGGGACAAACATCGGGTGCCACCATTGTCCGACCATTAATTCTGATTTGGGCCAGTTTAACTTTACCCAGGCATGCCGTAACCTGAATGAGTTGATAGCAGGATTTATATTTCCGAAAAACTCTGCTTCGATATAGCCTGAAGTCTTTGCACCCAAGGCTTCCGGTGCAGTTATGGATCCGGCAACCCGGGTCTGGATAGACAGGATATTGTAGTTGGCCTTGGCGTTGATATCATTCCCTTCGGCATCGGGCTTTTCGTTTTCGGGGAACAATAAAAAATGACCCTCCCGGAGTCCGGTTGTCTGACGTGTATCAAAAAAGAGGTCGGTTTTTACATACCCGTTAAAGGTTATACCAAAAAGAGGCTTTTTTACTTCGACGATCTGGGAGGAAAGTCTAGATGTGTAAAGCAAAACAATAATAACAGTCAGAATCAGATTTTTCATTTGTTAATAATTCATTTGTTAATACTATGTTGTTCAATGGTTACAGGGAAACACCTATTATCATTCCGGTTTACATTCATGAGTCAGAATGGATATTTCCGAACTTATATTTTTTATTGCTGGTTTTACTTCATTATGGGTCGGAGCAGCCATTAATTGTTAGATTTTTCACAACATGTGCAAAGAAACGACTTTCTGGCGATCTGAAAAACACCGGAGATAAAGACATATCCCGAAAAAACACCAAAATACCGATCAGGATCATATGCTTATCAAATAGATTTTGTTATCATTGAACCATCAATTATTTTTGGGTCAGATGAAACTTTGGCGTTTTTTTCTTGCACTCAGATCACCGGTTGGCATTTTTCCAGTCTGGTATTTGAGTTGCTTTTTATATATGGCAGGGCAGGCGCAGTCTTCGCATAGCAGACTGGATTCTTCTATGCTTCGGAGGAAAAACATTGATGCATTGCGCATTGTCAATCCTCCGAAAATTGATGGCAATCTTAATGAGTCCTTTTGGAAAACCCTTCCGGTTGCCGGACAATTTGTCGAATATACGCCTCGCAACGGAACACCCCCGACTTTTCAAACCGAAATCCGGTTTGCTTATGATGATATGGCGCTTTATATCAGTGCCATCATGTTTGATCCTGCCCCCGACAGCATCAGGAAAGAGCTGGGGCGTCGCGACCAGATTGAACAACTGGCCACTGATTATATCTCCTTCGATATACTTCCTTACAATGATCAGCTGACCATGTACGAATTCAAGCTCAGCCCGCAGAACATCCAGGGCGACTGCAAATACTCGGCTGTAGGGCAGGATTATAACTGGGATGCTGTTTGGGAAAGTTCCACAAGGATCAATGATTCGGGATGGATCGCGGAGGTGAAAATTCCCTATTCAGCCTTGCGTTTTCCAAAGATGGAGACCCAGGTCTGGGGGATCAATATGTGGCGCAACCTCTATCGATACCAGGAATATTCAACCTGGTGCTATGTTGACAATAAAACCAACGAGATCTTCAGGTTCTATGGCACGGTAACTGGGATGAGAAATGTGAATGCCCCGTTGCGCCTTTCTTTTTCTCCTTACATAACGGGGTATATTGAAAAAGATCCTGCCCTTAAGAACTGGTCCTATTATGCACGCGGCGGATTGGATCTCAAATGGGGTTTGAATGACAGTTATACGCTTGATATGATGCTGATTCCTGATTTCGGGCAGGTACAATCAGATGACCAGATACTCAACCTGAGCCCGTTTGAAATCCGGTATGATGAAAAGCGACAATTTTTCAGCGAAGGGACCGAAATGTTCAATAAATGCGGGATTTTTTATACGCGGAGGGTTGGTAGCCCCCCTCGAAATTTTTATGCACCATACGACAGTCTTGGCAACAATGAAATTGTCACAAAGAATCCAGAGGAAACCCGTATCATCAATGCCACAAAGATTTCGGGAAGAAATGCAATGGGACTGGGCATTGGGGTATTTAACGGAATGACCACCAATACCTGGGGAATAATGGAGGATACCCTCACGGGAAATACACGGAAGATCATGACCCAGCCATTTACCAATTATAATGTGCTTGTGTTTGATCAGAGCCTGAAGAATAATTCCTATGTAACACTCATCAATACCAATTACTGGATCCCGGATAACAGCATGAGCGCCAATGTAACCGGATCAGAATTAAAGCTTTGCAATAAGAATAACACCTTTGCTTTTCTCGGCCGGCTGAATGTAAGCCAGCATTATATAATGCAAAACTATCCCGAATTCGGACACCAGTATCTTGTATCGATCTCAAAACCCAGTGGTAAGTTCCAGTACACTTTAAGGCGAGAAGAAACCGGCGATAAATATGATCCGAACGATATGGGATTTCTGTTATACAATAATGAAGCGGTAAATTATCTTGAATTATCCTACAATATTTCTGAACCGGTTGGAAAACTACTTAGTTCTTATACTGTATTTTCGATCGAATACGCCACCCTTTATAAACCAAACAAGTTTAAAACAATCGGTTTAGAAGTTGCCAACCAAACGCGGTTTGTGAACCAATGGGTGAATTTAATCGGTATGAATATGCAGCCGTTTGGATTCCATGATTATTATGAACCCAGGAACTGGGGATGGGTTTACAAAATGCCGCTGAATTACGGGGTGGTATGGCAGCTTGGAACCGATGTAAGAAAAATGTTCAGGTACCAGCATTCCCTGGAGGTGCGAAACAGTCCTGAAAGCAAAAATTTCACTATTTACTTCGGCCTTGCACCAAGGTTAAGGATCAGCGACCGGCTCTCCTTCGCGCTCAGCATCGATTTTGAAAAAGACATGAATAATTATGGCTGGGTAAATACGATTTGGGATTCGACAGGAAGTCCGTTCATCTATTTTGGAAGACGCGACATCCAAACAATCAATAACATTCTCAGCGCGAAGTACATATTTAGCAATAAGGCATCGCTTACCCTCCGCGCACGACATTACTGGTCGCAGGTATCCTATTTAGACTATTACAGGTTAAATTTCGAAGGGAACCTTGATGACAGTGAATACAACGTGAACCACGATATTAATTTCAATGCATTTACTGTCGACCTCCAGTTCATCTGGTATTTTGCCCCCGGGAGTGAACTCAGCTTTGTTTGGAAGAACATTATCCTGACGCAGGGAGAACAGATTAGTCATAATTATATTGATGATCTCAGCGAAACGGTGAGCGCTCCGCAAACCAATAGTTTTTCTTTAAGGGTACTCTATTATCTTGATTATCTCCTTCTGAAAAAAGCCTTCACAAAGAAGCCCAAAAGCGAGCCACAAGTATTTTAATCCCAGAATTTTCAACTAACTTTGCGATGTTACAAATTCTGTATTTCGCAATTTCGCAGTTTCACAATTTCGCCACTTCGCCACCTCGCCACCTCGCTATCTAATATGAATATCCACAAGCTAAATAACATCTTTAACCCCCAGCGCATTGCCCTGGTTGGGGTTACTACTAATCCAAACAGTGTGAGTGGTAAGGTGTTAATCAACCTGGTCAGTGGGGGATTTCGTGGGGTTGTATACCCGGTAAATCCGGAAAACGAAGCTGTGATGGGCATTCCCTGTTATCCAACCATCAGTTCACTTCCCAAAACCCCCGATCTGGCTATTATCTGCACAGCGGCTGAAAAAGTTTTACCTGTTATTAAAGCATGCGGGGAATTTGGGATTCGTGGCATCATTATTATGTCGGCAGGATTCAAGGAAATTGGAGAAGAGGGAGGCAGGCTGGAAGAGGAGATCAGGGCTGAAATCCGAAAATATGAGGGAATGCGGGTTATAGGCCCGAATTGTCTTGGAATAATTGTTCCGGGGTTGAAACTCAATGCCTCTTTTGCGGCAGCCATGCCGAAACCAGGAAATATTGCTTTCATTTCGCAATCGGGCGCTTTATGCACCTCTGTGCTCGACTGGGCTATTGAAGGAAAAATCGGTTTTTCCCAGTTTGTATCAATCGGGAATAGCCTCGACGTAGAATTTGGCGACCTGATCGACTATTTTGGCGAAGATGAGAACACCCATTGCATCATATTGTATATTGAATCAATCCGGAATCCCCGGAAATTCATGACGGCGGCAAGGGCATTTGCCCGTAAAAAACCCATCATCGTTTATAAAGCTGGAAGATTTCCTGAATCGGCACAGGTTGCAGCCTCCCATACCGGCGCTATGGCTTCGGAGGACGCTGTTTACGATGCTGCTTTTCAAAGGGCTGGTCTGGCCAGGGTATATGAGATCGGCGATATTTTTAGCGTAGCTGAATTGATTGGGCGCAGTAAGTTCCCGCAGGGTCCCCGTTTGGGAATTGTCACCAACGCAGGTGGCCCGGGAGTGATGGCCACTGACGCGCTGATCGCTGCCAATGGAGTTCTGGCAGAACTCTCGGAAGAATCAATGGCCCTGCTCAATGAGAATCTGCCAGTCTACTGGTCGCATGGTAACCCGGTGGATGTTCTGGGAGATGCCCGGGCAAAACGTATTGCAAAAGCAACTCAAATAGTGCTTGCCGACAAAGGCGTCGATGCTGTTCTTGTCATTCTTACGCCACAGGCAATGACCAATCCAAATGCAACTGCCAGAGAGATCAGCGCGCTGGTTGCCAACTCGCAAAAGCCGATCCTGGCTGCATGGCTTGGCGGACAAAGCATGCATGAAGCCGATGATATCCTGGTTGAAAATGGTATCCCGTCATATAAAACACCTGAACAGGCCATCAAAGCCTTTATGACAATGGTGGCGTACAACCGGAACCTTGCAACATTGTATGAGACTCCTAAAGATATTCCTGTTGAGTTCACACTTGACCGCCAGAAGTTAAGAGATTCGTTTAAAGAGATGATCTCCGACCAGCCGGCTATCCTGACAGAAAACATATCCAAATCAATCCTTGAAAATTTTGGCATATCCACAACAAAACCTTTTTTTGCAACCAATGCTGAGGATGCAATTGCAATATCCGACCGGATAGGTTACCCGGTCGTACTTAAAATTCAATCTCCTGACATTACCCATAAATCAGATGTCGGGGGCGTTCAATTGAATCTCGGGACAAATAAACAGGTCAGGGCAGCCTTCGAAAGAATCATGGAGTCCTCCGCAGCCAAATGCCCTGCAGCCCGGGTTGAAGGGGTTACTGTTCAAAAAATGGCCTCTTCAAAGGATTCGGTCGAGATGATCCTGGGAATCAAGAAAGACAATGTTTTTGGTACAGTACTGATGGTTGGTATGGGAGGAATTACCGCTGAGTTGTTTGGTGACAAAGCCCTGGGGTTTCCACCGCTTAACGAACGCCTTGCACGCCACATGATTGAATCTTTAAAGATTTATCCGTTGCTAAGGGGATATCGGGGAACACCGCCCAAAAACGTTGAAAAGCTCATCCAGGTGCTGATCAGATTATCGTATCTGGCAGCTGATTATCCTGAAATCATGGAACTTGATATCAACCCGCTACTTGTGACCCCTGATGATGTTATTGCGCTGGATGCCCGTATTGTTGTTGATTCGACTGCGGCATGGCGTGAGGAGGACCCCTATTCACATCTTGCGCTGCATCCCTATCCTGAAAAGTATGTGAAATCGGCGTTACTGCAGGATGGGACCGAGGTATTACTGAGGCCGATCAAACCCGAAGACGAGCCATTATGGCTTGAAATGCTGGGTTCCTGCTCAAAGGAATCACTTTATAACCGGTTCAGGTATTTTTTCCACTGGGAGACGCATGAGGTAGCCACGCGGTATTGTTATATCGATTACGACCGGGAAATAGCCATCGTGGCCGAGATCGTGGAGGAGGGCCAGCGAAAACTGATAGGAGTAGGGCGCCTGGTCGCAGATCCGGATCACGAAACGGTTGAATATGCCATTCTTATTGCGGATGCCTGGCAGCAGAAAGATCTTGGTAATATTATAACAGACTTTTGTATGGAGTTGGCTGAAAAAGGGAAACTTAAGAAAATTGTCGCACAGACAACTACCGATAACAAGCGGATGATCTCGGTTTTTCAGAAACGCGGATTCGAGGTCAGAATCAATAACCAGGATTCAACGGTTGATGTGTTGAAATTTATTTGATGATTGATTTTGTGGATTGAAAATGCCTTATATTCCGGATCAAAGGCAGAATTATTGCCATTTATTGAAATTTTCATCATCGGGATGTCTGGTAAGGTCATAAAAGTATTTTATTATTCGTATTTTTGTATTCATATTATTCCAAGTGATTTATAACTAGTACTTTATACTAAAAAACTATGAATTTTGAATTTTCCGAAGAACAAATCATGATTCAGCAATCGGCCCGGGATTATGCCCAGCGCGAACTGATTAAAGACGTCCTGGATCGTGACGCCAAAGCCGAATTTCCAACACATCATGTCAAAGCCCTGGCTGAACTTGGATTCCTTGGAATGCTGGTTGATGTCAAATATGATGGCGGAGGGATGGATACAATTTCCTATGTTCTGGCGATGGAAGAAATTTCGAAAATCGACAGCTCTGTTTCAGTGATCATGTCAGTGAATAATTCATTGGTTTGTTACGGAATAGAGGCTTTTGGTACAGAAGAACAAAAGGAAAAATGGCTTAAACCGCTTGCCCGCGGAGAAAAAATCGGGGCCTTTCTGCTCTCAGAGCCTGAAGCCGGATCAGATGCAACATCTCAGCGCACGACGGCGATCGATAAAGGCGATCATTATCTTGTGAACGGCGTTAAGAACTGGATAACCAGCGGAAATTCAGCATCTACCTATGTCCTGATCGCACAAACACACGCTGAAAAAGGGCACAAGGGGATCAACGCATTCATCGTCGACCGTCACTCACCTGGTATCACTTTGGGTCCCCACGAAGATAAAATGGGTATGCGAAGCAGTGATACCCATTCCGTTATGTTTACCGATGTGGTTGTTCCAAAAGAAAACCGGCTGGGAGAGGATGGCTTTGGTTTTAAATTTGCCATGAAGACACTCGAAGGGGGACGCATCGGCATTGCTGCACAGGCGCTCGGTATTGCCCAGGGGGCGTATGAACGCGCCCTGCAATATTCGAAGGAACGAAAAACATTCGGCACTGAGATTATCAACCATCAGGCCATCGCATTTAAACTGGCCGAAATGCATACCCGCATCGAAGCAGCCCGTTTTTTCTGTTTGAAATCAGCATGGCTGAAAGACCAGGGGAAACCCTATGGAACCGCCAGTGCAATGGCAAAATACTGGGCTGCTGAAACCGCCATGTACGTTACGACCGAAGCCGTACAAATCCATGGAGGATATGGTTACGTAAAGGAATATCACGTGGAGCGACTGATGCGTGAGGCAAAACTTACCCAGATTTATGAAGGGACCAGTGAGATACAACTCATGATCATTTCAAGAGCGATTTCAAATATCTAATAATTTGAAAATTTGCGGATTTGAAAATTTAAGAATGTGGAGATAAAAACGTTCACATCTTCACATCTCCAAATCTTCACATCTTCACATCTTCACATCTTCAAATTACTTTTCAATGGATTCCCCCGAAGTTTATAAACCGCAATATCATATAAGGATTGTCACCGCAGCCTCCCTGTTTGATGGGCACGATGCGGCCATCAACATCATGCGCCGTATTTTGCAGGCAAGCGGGGCTGAGGTTATACATCTCGGGCACAACCGGTCGGTGCACGAGGTGGTCGATTGTGCCATCCAGGAGGATGTGCAGGCTATTGCCATTACTTCCTACCAGGGAGGGCATCTCGAATATTTTAAATACATGTTCGACCTCCTTCAGGAAAAAAAATGCGGGCATATCCGGATTTTCGGCGGAGGTGGTGGTGTGATTTTGCCTCACGAGATAAACGAGTTGCATGCATATGGCATTAGCAGGTTATACTCACCCGATGATGGCCGTGAAATGACACTCCAGGGAATGATAAACGACCTGCTGCTGAAGTGTGATTTTCCGGTTGGCAACCAGGAAAAATATGACCTTGGCAAAATCAGGGAGAAAGATTATAAGGAGATTGCCGGCCTTATCTCTGCTGCTGAAAACTACCCGGATGAAAACAGGGCGTTTTTTCAGGAAATCGAAACGGAAGCAACCGGAAGACACATTCCTGTTTTAGGAATTACAGGGACGGGTGGTGCCGGTAAATCATCCCTGGTCGATGAAATTGTACGAAGATTCCTGGCCGATCTCAGTGACAAATCATTAGCAATCATTTCAATAGATCCGTCCAAACGTAAAACGGGAGGAGCGCTTTTAGGTGACCGTATACGGATGAATGCCATTTTTAATCCGCGGGTATACATGCGCTCTCTTGCGACAAGGCAATCGAACCTGGCTCTTTCAAAATATGTGAAAGATGCCATTAATGTTGCCAAAATTGCCGGTTTTGATTTAATTATTGTCGAAACATCCGGTATCGGGCAATCCGACACCGAGATTGTTGATCACAGCGATGTGTCCCTGTATGTGATGACCCCTGAATATGGTGCGGCAAGTCAACTTGAAAAAATCGATATGCTTGATTTTGCCGACCTTGTGGCGATCAACAAATTCGATAAGCGCGGGGCGCTGGATGCGCTTCGGGATGTAAAGAAACAATACCAGCGGAATCATAAATATTTTGATAAGCTGGTGGAAGAGATGCCGGTTTATGGTACGGTAGCATCGCAGTTCAATGATCCCGGTGTGAATGTACTTTACCGGGCGCTGATTCAAGCCATCAAGAGTAAAACAAGTATTTCATTGCCCAGCCAGTTTGAAACAGGGGTTGAAATGACGGAGAAGATTTTCATCATTCCTCCCTCGCGAACCCGATACCTGGCTGAAATTGCAGAAACCGTCCGCAGTTACAATCAGTGGACCGTATCGCAGGCCAAAGTGGCCCAGCAACTTTTTGGGATTGCACAGACCATTGAAACCCTGCGAAACGAACCACCAGAAACCCACCCTGTCAGAGCCCAAGACCCTGACAGGGTGGGTTCCTGCAACAAGACCGGCATGTTACTGGAGCTGGATCTGTTGTTTGAACAAACCCTGAAAAAGCTTGATCCGGCAAACCACGATATCCTGAAAAACTGGAACAAAAAGGTAAAATCCTATAAGGATGATCATTATATGTACAAAGTCAGGGATAAAGAGATAAAAATAGAGACCCATACTGAATCGCTTTCGAGGCTGCGGATCCCGAAAATCGCTATGCCGCGGTACGAGGCATGGGGCGACATTCTGAAATGGACCCTGCAAGAGAATGTGCCCGGTGAATTTCCCTATGCAGCAGGGGTTTTCCCGTTCAAACGTGAAGGGGAAGACCCGACCCGCATGTTTGCCGGCGAAGGCGGGCCTGAACGCACCAACAAGCGCTTCCATTATGTCTCATTTGGTATGCCATTCGTCAGGCTTTCAACGGCGTATGATTCAGTTACATTATATGGCTTTGATCCCGGAATCAGGCCAGATATCTACGGTAAAATTGGCAATGCCGGGGTTTCCATCGCCTGCCTTGATGATGCGAAAAAACTCTATTCGGGCTTCGACCTCGTTAACCCGAACACTTCGGTATCGATGACAATCAATGGTCCGGCGCCAACGATGGTGGGCTATTTTATGAATGCTGCCATCGACCAGCTGTGTGAAAAATATATCCGGCAGCATGACATGGTGGAGGAAGTTGAGAAAAAAATTGCAGCTATTTATAAAAAGGCAGGAACGCAGCGGCCGCTTTACCAGGGCGATCTGCCAAAGGGTAACAACGGACTTGGACTGATGTTGCTGGGGGTGACCGGCGACCAGGTTTTACCAGCTGCGGCATATGAAAAGATCAAAAAGGAAGCCCTGAGCCAGGTACGCGGTACGGTACAGGCCGATATTCTTAAGGAGGACCAGGCACAGAATACCTGCATCTTTTCCATCGATTTTGCCCTTAAAATGATGGGCGACATCCAGCAGTATTTCATTGACAACAATGTCCGGAACTTTTATTCCGTCTCCATTTCCGGTTATCATATTGCCGAAGCAGGCGCCAATCCTATCTCCCAGCTGGCATTTACACTGGCCAACGGATTCACATACGTGGAGTACTATGTTTCAAGGGGGATGGACATCAATAAATTTGCGCCGAACCTTTCGTTTTTCTTTTCCAATGGTGTTGATCCTGAATATTCCGTGATAGGCCGGGTTGCCAGGCTTATCTGGGCAAAAACCATGAAACTCAAGTATAAGGCTGATTCAAGGTCGCAAATGCTGAAATACCATATCCAGACCTCAGGCAGATCATTGCATGCACAGGAGATTGACTTCAACGACATCCGAACCACGTTGCAGGCATTGTATGCTATTTACGACAATTGCAACTCGCTGCATACCAATGCTTACGATGAGGCTATCACGACACCTACCGAGGATTCGGTTCGCCGGGCCATGGCCATCCAGATGATCATCAACAATGAATTGGGGCTGGCTAAAAATCAAAATCCACTGCAGGGAGCTTTTATCATTGAAGAGCTGACCGATCTTGTCGAAGAGGCCGTAATGCTGGAGTTTGAAAGGATTTCAGAACGTGGTGGCGTTCTGGGCGCCATGGAGACGATGTACCAGCGCAGCCGGATACAGGAGGAAAGTCTTTATTATGAAACACTTAAGCATACCGGAAAACTCCCCATCATTGGGGTAAACACCTTCCTTTCCAGCAAAGGTTCACCCACTGTTCTGCCCGGCGAAATAATCAGGGCAACTGAGGAAGAAAAACAATACCAGATCACGATGCTTGAGAACCTTCAAAAAACGAATGCTTCAACATCGGAATTGATGCTTGAAAACCTGAAACGGGCGGCAACAAAAAATAGTAATATCTTTGAAAGCCTGATGGAGGCGGCCAAGTATTGTTCCATCGGACAGATCACTGAAGCGCTGTTCGAGGTTGGAGGACAGTATCGCCGCAATATGTAAAACATTAAAAATAAGACGTATGACATTATTCAATATTTTGGTTGTCAATCCCAAGGATTGGCTCACTCAAATTGCAGTCTATCAAAATCACAAGCTCCTTTATATGATCAGCCGGAAACATTCGGCTGAGGAACTATCCCCGTTTAAAACGATTTACGATCAGGTGCAGTTTCGCAAGGACAGTGTAATCAGGGAAATAAAGAATAATGACTTCAGTTTCGATGAACTGAAAATTGTGATTTCGCGCGGTGGATTGATAAAGCCGGTACGGTCAGGTGTTTTTGAAGTAAATAATTTGCTGAAGAAAGATCTCTTGCATAGCCCGGTTGGCGAAGACGTTATCAATATCGCAGGATTGCTGGCTGATGCCATTGCCGTTGAAGCACCTGGTGCCCGGGCTATGATTGCCGATCCAACAGTTGTTGACGAGTTTCATGAACTGGCAAGGATTACAGGTTCACCGGAAATCACGCGCAAATCCATTTTCCATGCGCTCAACCAGAAAGCAGTAGCAAAATTGCATGCCGAAACCCACAAGAAGAAATATGAACAGCTGAACCTAATTGTGGCACACATTGGTAACGGAACCACGGTTGGTGCCCATTGTCATGGCAGGGTAATTGATGTGAACCAGGGATTTGAAGGCGATGGACCTTTTTCAATGGTAAGAAGCGGATCTTTGCCAATGGGTGATGTTGTGAAGATGTGTTACAGCGGAACCAAGACGCTTGATGAAATGCTCTGCCTGCTTACGCATTGTGCGGGTGTTGCTGCATACCTTGGTACGCGCGACATCAATGAAATTGAAAATCGCATCAACAATGGTGATGAACATGCCAAACTAATCATGGAGGCCATGGCCTACCAGGTTTCAAAGAGCATAGGTGAGATGTTTGCGGTCCTGAAGGGCGAGGCTGATGCCATCCTCATTACCGGTGATATTGCTCACAGCCAGTTTGTCGTGCGCAACATTATTGAACATGTTGAAAAATTTGCCCCGATCTTTCTCTATCCCGGCGACAATGAACTTCAGGCCATGGCCGGCAACGCGTTGCGCGTTTTGAAGGGGGAGATGCAGGTTCAGGAATACGTCTAAGAATAATTCAAAAGTTAAAATGCAAAATGCAAAGTGCAAATCGGGAAATCGGTCTCGGTCTTCATAATTTTGACTTTTGATATTTGAATTTTTCATTTTGAATTTTAGGTCAATACCCCATGCAACTATATGTCATAAACACCGGTAATTTGAAGTTAGATGGCGGTGCCATGTTTGGCGTAGTGCCCAAAGTAATCTGGAGTAAATCCTATCCATGTGATGAAAATAACCTTTGCAACTGGTCAATGCGCTGTTTGCTGATTGTTGACGGAGAACGCAAAATACTGATCGACTGTGGTATCGGAAATAAACAATCAGAAAAGTTCTTTTCAAATTATTATCTGAACGGGGATGATACCCTCGAAAAATCGCTTGCTAATCATGGTTTTACGATCGATGATATCACCGATGTAATCCTGACCCATCTCCATTTTGATCATGCCGGCGGGGCGGTAAGATGGAATGCCGATAAAACCGGTTATGAAGTGACATTTAAAAATGCAACCTACCGCACAAGCCATCAGCAATGGGATTGGGCCACCAACCCGAACAACCGCGAAAAGGCATCCTTCCTGAAGGAGAATATCCTGCCAATCAAAGAGAAGGGTAAACTTGAGCTATTCGAAGGAGATTGCGAACTCTTCCCCGGTATTTTTGTGCGCATTTTCAACGGCCATACCGATGGCCAGGTGATCCCGTTTATCGATTACAACGGTAAAACGATCGTATATATGGCCGACCTTCTTCCTTCGGTGGCTCACATACCATTGCCCTGGGTTATGAGTTATGATACCCGACCACTGATCACCCTAAAGGAGAAGGAGCTCTTCATAGCTGAGGCGGCTGAAAAGGAGTACGTGCTGTTTTTCGAACATGACCTATACCGCGAGTGTTGTACAATGGAGGTTACCGAAAAGGGGGTGAGGCTGAAGGTTAGTTTTCCGCTGGATGCAGTTTGTCAGGCAACGCATTCAAGGTCATCCAAATGATCCGGCACATCTGATCAATCATTCTCAAACAGATGGTTTTTATTGGCATTACTGGCATGACCGCAAAGATGAAGTTGATTTTGTCATTGAAAAGAAACAAAGGATTATAGGACAGGAAGTTTCAACTTGTGCAACCCATGCACGCTCCGGAATATAGGCTTTTAGTAAGCTGTTTCACCCCGATAAAATTCTATTGTCGGCAAATCCGGGCTTCTATGGCAGGAATTTTTGCAAATTCATCCTGTGTAGTTGTTTTAAGTCATTCCCAATTTTTCATTCTTTTTCAACAACCCATAAATGTGCTGATACAATAAGTATTTTTGGTGTTTAAGGAAATGCCATGTATGAAATACTTCTTCTCAACGACCTGAACCCGGGAAAACTCCGAAAGCAATTTGATAAAACCCTGGAAGAATTGGCTTCCGGGAATTTCGCCGCTGCGGATGTGAAGAAGATGCAAAGCAAGGGATTCTACCGCGCCCGCCTTGATGGCACCAACCGTTTGTTGTTCCGGTTTGGCAGGTTTCATAATCAAATTTATCTGTTGGTACTGGAACTGATCCTCAACCATGATTATGCAGGCTCCAGGTTTCTGCGGGGTGAGCCCGTGGATGAATCAAAATTGGTTTCCCTGACCAATTCAGCGACCATATCTCCAGAGGAAATCGTTGCCATGCCCTATGTCAATAAGCGATTTCCCAAATTCCACGTGCTTGATAAATTTCTGTCGTTTGATGATCTTCAGGAGGAGATCCTGCAATATCCGCTTCCCCAGATCATCATAGGATCTGCCGGGAGCGGCAAAACCGCGCTGACCCTCGAAAAGATCAAGACGTTGAAGGGCCGCATCCTTTATGTGACGCTCTCCTCCTATTTAGCTGAAAATTCATCGCAATGGTATTATGCTAACCATTATGAAAACGAGAATCAGGAAACCGATTTTCTTTCATATCGCGAGTTCATCGAAACCATCAGCATTCCTGAAGGCAGGGAAATGGATTTCAGAACGTTTGAACGATGGTTCATGGGATACCGGCAATCGACCGGGATAAAAGATGCCCACAAGGTTTACGAAGAGTTCAGGGGGGTGATTACCGGTATGGACATTGGAAAGGAGCGCCTCAGTCGGGATGAATACTGCTCCCTTGGGGTCAAACAGTCAATATTCCTCGCGTCAGTAAGAGAAACCGTTTATAATTTATTTGAAAAATATCTCATTTTTCTGAGCGAAGAGGGTTTTTACGATATCAACATGTATTCTCATAAATTGCTGGGCTCCCGCCAGCCAGTTTATGATTACATCATTGTGGATGAGGTGCAGGATTTCACCAACATCCAGCTCTTCCTGATCCTTAAATCGCTGATCAAACCGGTAAATTTCATCCTCTGCGGCGATGCAAACCAGGTGGTTCATCCAAATTTCTTCTCCTGGT
>CAISJJ010000437.1 GCA_903885595.1 uncultured Bacteroidales bacterium | reverse complement strand
ATTCGGGCAAGATTCAGGAAATAATGACGCATATAGATTTCATACCTGAGCATGGCACGATTTGCCCGCATATTGCCCACCAGGTTATGAAAATAGGGCACCGACAATGCAACTGCGTCAGAATGCCTCCTGAAATTCATTGCAATGGATAAAAGATAATCATCCGAAATGACCGTATCGGCATCAAGACTAACCATAATATCGCCGGGCGAGGCCTCTTTGTCAATCTGATCCATCACCGATTTGCGGGCCCAGCCCACACCATGTCGTTTTCCGGTCCACCCCTTACCCGGTGAGGTACGATCGATAATGGCGGTATCAATTTCCCTGAAATTATCAAGAAGCCTGAGGCAAAGCGCATTATTTTTGCAAACAACAAGTTTCACCGGGTCATTCCACCATGTATCCGGCTGATTTACACAGGCAACAAGCTTGAAACGACGGTAAGTCTGTCTTGCAATACAAGCCAGTAAACGAGGCAACAACTCCGGTTCATCCATCGCCGGCAGCGCCACATAGATAAATGGCAAATCGGGATGCCCCGGGTGATTACCGGTCAATTTTAAGTTTATCGAACAGTGCATCATCCTGAACGACCTCTATTGCTTTCTGAACCTCCTCATCGTACTGGTTGATGATCGCATAAAGTTCGTTCATATCCCACAGTTTCTGGGCAACCAGCCCCTTGATTTGTGACTTGATAAGCTTTTCGGAGGCGGCATATCCCTTGTCGTCTTTCTTTACACCCTCCTTTTCTGCATAGGTAAAGAAATCGGCCATGAAAGCATCGTCGATGAGGAAACTTTTATCAAATGAAACAAAGTCCGGATAGTTGGTTTTCAGGCTTTTACGCGATTTGTCAACATAATCTCCGACAAAGCTGTTGACTACATTTTTTCGTCTCAGTTCCAGGTAATAATCCGAGACCGGGGTTGAATCCCAGGGAATAAAAACATCGGGCATGATCCCTCCGCCTCCGTAGACTACCCGTTTTTTAGAGGTGTAATACTTCAGCGAATCAGGGAATTTAATACTGTCGGGATGGATAAGTTCTCCATGTTTCATCCTGATGCTGAAATCCTCATAATATTTATCAATACCATCGGCATAAGACTTTTGAATACATTTTCCTGAAGGGTTATAATACCTGGCGGTGGTAAGGCGGATCTGGGAGCTGTCGGGAAGCTGGAATGGCCGCTGAACGAGTCCCTTTCCAAAGGATCTGCGACCGACAATAATCCCCCTGTCCCAATCCTGTATGGCCCCGGAAACAATTTCGCTTGCTGATGCTGAATTTTCGTTGATCATGATCACCAGTTTTCCAGACTCAAACCTTCCCTTGGATGAGGAATAAAAATCCTCACGTTGCGCCTGCCTGCCCTGGGTATATACAATCAACTTCCCCGGCCCCAGGAATTCATCCGATAACTCGATGGAGGTACCCATATACCCACCTGAATTATTCCGAAGATCAAGGATCATACTTTTCATTCCCTGTGCATTCAGAAGCGTTACCGCCTCGTTGAACTCCTGCATCGAGGTCTGGGCAAATTTATTCAGGTTGATATAACCGATGCCAGGTTTTATCATATAGGCAGCATCAATGCTCGTAATGGGAATCTTATCGCGGGTAATGGTGAAATCGATCAAATCCTTCTTCCCGCGTCTGAAAATAGAAACGTCCACCGTGGTTCCACGCTTGCCCCTGAGATGGTCCAGCACAAACTGGTTGGTGATCTTCTTGCCCACGACGACTTCACCGTCAATTTTTACAATTTTATCGCCCGAAAAGATGCCGAGACGCTCAGACGGGCCACCCGGAATGGCATGAACCACAGAGATGGTATCTTTAATGATCTCAAACTGCACCCCGATTCCGTCAAAGTTGCCTTCCAGCGGTTCATTGGCCCGTTTTACATCCTTTTTCGAAATATATACCGAATGCGGATCCAGCTCCTGCAGGGTTTCAATAATAGCCTTTTCAACAAGCCTGGCTTCATTGATCGTATCAACATAGGCATAGTTGATAAGTTGCATGGCTGCGTTGTACTTTTTCACACCTGCGTTCGGATCCTGTTTGGGCTTTTGAGCCTGCAGGGTGATTGAAAAAAACAGGAAAAGGCAAACCAGGAGACTGATCCCGGATTGTTGAGAAAATATTAACTTATTCATCTTAAATAGCTTAATTAACAATGGTTATGAGCGATCAAAGGTACCTTTATTTTTCCTT
>CAISJJ010000436.1 GCA_903885595.1 uncultured Bacteroidales bacterium | reverse complement strand
GCAGCCTGCCAGGTATTCCCGGTTTTTTGCCAATAGGTATAAGGGTAAGTTGACTGAAGTGGCAGGGCGTTTGCCGCCTGGCTTCCGCTGCCCGACGAACTGTAGTTGATCAGAAGGGAGCTGACCGGAGGAGTTATCCCACCGGTGTACTTCGAAGGGATCATGATGTTACCACAAATCGAACTGGGCTGAACATTGACCATGACAAGATACAGATTGCCAACAAAGTTCGCTCGCGCCAGAATGTTGTAACATACCGAATCGGGAGCCATGCCGTAATCGCGGTATTTCATGTCGTAAACGTATTGATTCACAGACCTGTGATCGAAGAGGTTCAACACCAGGTAATTCACTGTTTGGAGATAGGTGTTGATTTCATCTGAGATCAACGGGCCAAATGTATCATCAATGTATAATTCTACTGTGGCCCCGGTAGTATCAACATAATTATACACATTCGACAGAATGGTCAATCCCTGCAACTGGTAATTTACCAGGGTGGTAAAATAATTCTCAAGGAGCATATAGGTTGCCATGATGTTTGCCGGATTGTGTACCTGTTGATTATTTCCGTTGGTAGCCGGGTTCAGTATCAGATAATCGGTATAATCCTTCAGGCAGCCCACGAGCGATGTCAAATCAGGTAAGATGGCATCATGGACCCCCTGAATATCATTTTCTATATTATTGTTTGCGGTTATATTTCTCACAAAGGTATTGCAAATTCATTGTTCAATGCAGTCCAGCTCATCGTTGTCTGGCCATGCTGTATTTTCTGCCCCATCTCCGAATAGTAGAGCAGGCCGGTAGGGAGTGTGCCGGAATAAGTGCTGTTCAGGTTGGTGAGATAGGTTTGCACGGCGAGACTGCTCAAATAGGTTTTGATGTCAACCGTGGTGAGCGACAACTGGGCCATAAGCTGCTCAAGTTGTGCTGATAGCTGCTGCAATTCCGCATTGACGGCCTTTAGTTCATTGTTGAGGGTATCGAAATCAGCCTGGTAATTCGGTTGTTTTGATTTGTGAAACAGGTCATAACCCATATTGGCAAGATCCACAATATCCATGAAATACGAAAACGCACCTCCCAGGGTTTGCTTTTGCGAAAGATGTGCCCCGAGGCCCCACCGGGCATGCCTGTAGGCTGAAATTGATATGTTGGTCTGCTTCTCTTCCGGCGTAAGCATCTGGGGTTTGAAGTTGCCAAAAGGATTATATGTTGTTATTGGTGTGGGCGGTTCCGGTGTGTCGTCCTTCTTTTTACAGGAGAATACAAGTAAAAACAGGAACATCGCCAGCATCCCTGCCGAGGTGATTCTTAATACTTGTTTTTTGGTTTTCATGGTTTTCCGGATACAGGTTTTATACTCTTAGAGACTGTTTAAATTTTCAAGGAGTTACAAATTTCAAAATGAATTTTAAATTTTGACTTGGCTCCATTTTTTAACTACTGCCAGCAACTCCTCCCTGCCAACCGGTTTGGATAAAAACTCTTTGCAGCCCCAGGCAAGCGCCAGCGACACAGCAGCCATGCTGAAGCCCGACATGAGAACGAAAGTCAATGGCTGATGACCGGCCGGGCGGGGTTGCCGGGTGAGCAGGTGCCTGTTTTTTCCGGGCAGGCTCGCATCAACCAGGGCAATGTGAACGGGAGGAGGCGCTGAACAACGCAGCATGGCATCTTCGCTTGAACGAGCACGTTCAACAAAATAACCCTTCTGCAACAATGTTTCTTCCATCGGCAGGAAATGGTCATCGTTATCATCAGCGATCAGAACAACTGTTAAAAAAGCAGTATCTTTTGGCATCGGGCTTATTGTAATGAATCTGCCAAAGGTACCCTGCCGGGCAGGCAAAGTCAATGACGAAAGCCGGGAATTTCCTTGCATTCTCCTTTATTAAAAGCGCTAAATATCTGATCTGCTGATAAATAATTTGCGAATAGCATGAAATTGCCATGTTTCATCAGGTGCTTAAGTAACAGATCTGATGCTGATTACGAATAATCTTAAGGTAAAGTTAAGGTGGGGAAGATGGGTTAAAGCAGAATAAGATAGCTGGTGAGGCTCTCCTTTTGATCAAGTCCGAGTTTTTTCCGGATATGATGGCGGGTGACTTCAATGGTTGCCAAAGAAAGATTTGCAATCCGTGCGATCTCTTTTGAGGAAAGATTCAATCGCAGAAGGGCGCAAATCTGAAGTTCGCTTCGGGAGAGGTCGGGGTTAAGTGCAAGTATTTTTTCATAAAATCCACTGTGAATTTGCTTGAACAGCACCTCGAAGTCGTTCATTGGGTTTTTTGAGGCATCGCGTGTGATTTCCGAAAGCAACTGGCTGAATTCGGCCTGGTCGGTTTTTTTTGGGAAACGATACTGGAATTGCCCCAGTTTGTCTTGCACCGATCGGTTTACCTGGTTAAGTTCAGTGGTGATCAGCGATTGGTAAACCAGATCCTGCTCCCTGAGGTTCACTTCCAGTTCAAGTCGCTCGACCTTCTCCTCATTAATCTGGTGCTCCAGCGTTTTCTTTTCCAGCTCAATCTGTTTCAGTAATTTTTCCTGTTCCGAATGGAGCGCTTTTTGTTCGGCTAGTTTTCGCTTTTGGTCGCTTTGCCGCTTTCTGAAAAAGAGAAGAATAACGAGGGTTGATACCAGGAGCAGCAATGTAAGCAAGATCAGCGCGATGATGATGTTTTGCGATCTTTGCATCCTGACATGGGTGTTCAGAACATTGACTTTTGTTTCGAGTACCTGATTCTCGTAAAGGGCCTGATATTTCAATACCGCATCCACCTGGGCAATGGTCTTCAGGCTGTCGTTCAGATGCTCCCATTTTTTAAAATAGGCCAGGGCAAGGTCAACATTTCGGAGTTCCATGTTGCCTTCAAAAGCTTCGCGGTAAAATTGCACTAAGTCTCTGGTTAGATTGTTATGCTCAGCCAATCGGATGGCCTCCTGAAAAAATGCATTTGCCTTCTCTGAGTTTTTCCTGATCGCTTCGGTTCTGCCTAGCTGGTTCAGACTGTACATCTGGCCCTGAAGAATGTTGTGCGCTTTGCTTATCTGAAGTACCTCTGCATATGATTTTTCTGCTTCCGCCAACTTTCCCTGATCTTTCAGGTAGTTTGCATAATTGAATTTTACCGGCATCAGGTTTGCCAATGTGCCATACCTGGTAATGATTTTCAGCGCTTCCTGGTAATAATACCGGGCCGAGTCGGAGTCCATCATCATATAGCAGACTGCGATATTGGTATAATCGGTTCCCGATTCAAGGAGGTTCCCCGCCTTCCGGTTGATTAATATAGCCCGGCTATAATATTGATTTGCTTTCTGATAGAGTCCCTGACGGAGAAAGAGGTTCCCTATGTTACGGTACGTCTGGGCCATATTTCCCAGGTCAGATTTAATTTCGTAATAACGGGCCGCCTCCGAGAAACACTTCATCGCACTGTCTGACTGACCATTCTGACTGTAATACAGCCCGATATTGGCCGAAAAACCTGCAAGGTAACCGCTGTCTCCGGCAGCCTTTGCCAGCTTCAGTCCTTTACCGTACCAGAAGCCAACCGAATCGTTTGATCCCATATCGACAAAGAGAGACCCCAGGTTGTTGCAGGTTTGAAGAATTTTCAGGGTGTCGTTAAGATAAAATGCAAGGCTT
Organism: uncultured Bacteroidales bacterium; assembly: GCA_903885595.1. Classification (GTDB taxonomy): domain Bacteria; phylum Bacteroidota; class Bacteroidia; order Bacteroidales; family FEN-979; genus CAIVAT01. Next base: position 10,006 of record CAISJJ010000436.1, on the reverse strand, counting down.
CGCATTTTCCGGTAATAACAAAGCGCTGAGTCGTTTATTTTAGAAGTCTCGAAGGCTTTGCCCCTGAGCATAGCCGCCTCATACTGTTGTGCACGATCACCACTTGCTGCTGCCACATTAAAAAGCTCAGCAGAGATCATTACAGCGCTGTCGGCATTGGTCTTCAAACTTGCATTCACTGCCGTAACCAGCGAATCGAAGGCAACATCCTGTTTCTTCAGTTTTGGAGAAGAGCAACCAAAATATATCCATCCCGATAGTAGCACAAGCATCCACTTTATCGGTAGAACAGGATTTAACCGGTGATTTTTTATGGAAACCTGATGTCTGTAACTCATAGCATCAAATGTAGTAAAATTTTTTCTAAAGTGGTAAAGAGTACCAAAATCCAAATGTGTTAAAACGTTATTTTTTTATCTTTGCTATTGTTTCCCGTATTTGGGTGTTCCTGAAATAAGACCTTGCTGCATGCGAAAATGGATAGTTTGCCTCCTGATTTTACAATTCAGCGCTCCATCTTTTTCACAGCAACAAACCGATACCATCGAACTGCAAATCAGGGATCTGCAGGGGGAAAAAAAACTTGACTTCCTTATCAGATCGGCATCGGCCAAAACCTACCTGAGCCCTTATAAGATGATCTCCTATGCTGGCAGGGCTTTGAAACTCGCAGAGGAATTGAAGAGGCAGGATAAATCGGCCGAAGCCTGTTTATTGCTTACCGAAGGTTATCTGAATGCAAATAAACCGGACAGCGCCCTGTTTTTTGCACAGCAGTCTCTTAAACTTTACAGGTCGGCGGCAAACCCCGAAGGCATCATCATGGCTTCAAACAAGCTCGGACTTGCATTCCTGAGCAAGGGCAATACCGAAATGGCAGAGAATATCTTTATACAAACCTTCAATGACTGCAACTTCTACCTTCAGAAAAAACCTACGGGCCAGCGGATAAAAGATTTGATTGCAGAAGTTTTCAATAACCTTACGATGATTTATGTAAAACAGGGAAACTATCTTAAGGCTAAAGATAAGATGCTGAAGTTCAGTAAAAAGGGTTATTATGGCAGTACATACACTGGTATGATCGTCCTCAGGAATCTTGCAAATATATACCAGACACTTGGAGAATATGACAGTTCACTGGTTTATGCAAATGATGCGCTCAGCATAGCCCAATCACTTAACGACCCGCTTTCAACAGGAAGGATATACATTGATATTGGAACAACCCGCTATTATATGGGTAAATGTTCCGAAGCATTGGATTATTATGAAAAGGCAAAGGAGGCGCTTCTCCCTGTGAACGACAAACTGCAAATGGCCAAGCTATACAACAACATGGCCTCCACATACAAACAGATTTCATATTATGAGAAAGCCACTGATTACTTTTTCAAATCAGTCAGAATAAAGGAGGAACTGGCCGATTCAGACGGCATGGCAGCGACCTATAACAACCTCGCCCTGGTATATTTCGACTGGGACAATAATGAAATGACCAGTTACTTCTTAAAGAAAGCCATTTCGATAAATCTGAAAAGGAAAAACAAAAAATACCTTGCCACGAACTACACCGCCCTCGGCGACCTTTATGTTGACCTGAAACGATCCGATTCGGCAATTTTTTATTACCAGAAATCCCTTGAACTGAAAAAAGAGCTCGGAAACAAATACGGGATCGTAATTTCCCTGCACTGCCTTGGAGATGTGTATGCCGATATGCTGATGGACGAAGCCATGGCCACAGAGTATTATAAGCAAGCCCTTGTCCTGGCCAACAATATCGGATCGGGATTTGAGATTGCCAGTTTAAATAGCAGCCTTGGCGCACTTTTGTACAAGAAAGGCCAGCTGGCCGCTGCAAACGAATTGTTCAGGAAAGCCTTCGACTATGCCAGTCAGGAAAATGCCCTCGATCTGATACACAAGTGCAGCCGCTATTTAACCGAGATAAGTATACAGCGTGGCGATAAACCGGCAGCCCGGGACTATTTTTACCGGTTCAGGGTTACCGGCGACAGCCTCTTCAGCGAGGATAAGACCAAGACCATCCTTGAAATGCAGACCCGCTTTGAAACCGAGAAAAAGGAGCAGGAAAACCTGGTATTGCAAAAAACCAACGATCTTCAAAAATCTCAGATAAAATTTTTAATAGGTGTTGCGGTCATTCTTTTATTTCTTGGATTTGTCATTCTCTTTTTGTACCGCCAAAAGAGCAGGGCATACCGACAGATTGTGAATAAAAATCTGGAGATTGTAAAAGCCGAAAAACAGATGGAGGCCAGCATAGCGAAGATCGCAGCAGAGGGCCATTCCATGGTTTTACCCCCATACAGTGAAATTGAAAACACCACCCTGGGCTTACTGGTAAAATTTAACCGTTTAATGACGGATGAAAAACCCTACCTTGAAGCAGGACTCACGGTTGATGATGTATGCAGGAAGATACAAACAAACCGCTCATATCTCGCCCAAATGATCCATGATAATTACAATCAAAACTTCCATAGCTTGATAAACGAACTGAGGATCAAGGAGGCGAGGCGTTTGTTGACGGAATCAAAATATAACCATCTCTCAATTGAAGGTATCGGGGAAATGGTAGGATTCAAAACAAAAGTCACCTTTCATTCCATCTTTAAAAAGCAAATCGGGATAACTCCTTCCTATTTCCGGAATTCCATTGCCCGCAGTTCAGCTTCTTCAGTTGAATTATCGTAGATGAAATCATGCGGGTTATGCGGCTGATTCACTTCGGATGAATCCTAACTGCCGGTTTTTGTCTATTTCTTACCTCTTTTGTTAAATCGTTACTTGTTTTTATATCTGACATCCATATTATTCTTATAGATTTACACAAGAATTACATAAAAATCAACACCATGAACCAGCGAAAAGAAATTGAGCCAAAGATCATCGAAATGTCGATGAAAGATGCGGATTTTAGAAAAAGGCTTATTGAAAACCCTGCAGCCGTCATTAACCAGGAAATGGGTTCGGCAGTCCCTGAATCGGTTACCGTGAAAGTTCTGGAAGAAGATGCCAATACGATTTACCTGGTGCTTCCCCGTCTTGTTTCCCACAGCACAAACTTTGAACTGACCGATACCGAACTACAGGCAGTGGCAGGAGGCTATGTAAATGATTATAGCTGCTCCCCTATGTGTTATTACTAGGAAGCCAACAGCATGTTTTCGGAGGGGTGCGGCAATTGGCCTGATTTGAGGAAAATTGCAGGTCAGATTGCAGAGGGCTCCAATTTTATGTCATCCTGGTGCCATGGTGCACCCGGGATAGCGCCGGTGGCAAAAACCTTCATTTTTTACGATTTCTTACTCCTTTTGTCAAATCCTTACTTGTATTATTTTGAAACGGGAAGAACTGATTTTATATTTGTGTAATTTCAATATACGTTAATATTAACACAAGAAAAGTAAATTAACAACATGAATCGCCATGTCAAATCCAAGAATAAAACTTGAAGATCAGGTCATCAAAAAAGCGATGAAAGATGATTCTTTCAGGAAGAAACTGCTGGAAGATCCGAAAATAGTGTTCGAACTGGAAACCGGAGTAAAACTTCCCGAATCATTAAACATCATGGTTCTGCAAGAGGATCAAAACAATGTATACCTTGTGATTCCGCCGTTTCGGAGCATTGCTGCTGAAGAAGAACTCACCGGTACAGTCCGGCAGGAACCTTGCTGAACTGCTGGCATTTTAAAACTGAACTTCGGTCCAAATAGGACCCTTACATTTTCTTTTATCCGGTAAAAGGATCCCACCCCGGTTTTTTAGCCTTTCTGATCACCTTTTAGTTTCCTTTCAAAATATTACAAGATATTGAATAGCTGTCATATAAACACCGAATTTTTTTCTTCCTTTTTGTCTGTATTGTAAAAATATGAGTTTAAAACTTTGATGATTATTTAGTTAGGTTGTTACATAAAGGAAATCATAAGGTTTTTGTGACACAGGCACCTTTTATTCCATAAATAAAGGACTAATATTGCCAGAAGTATCTTCATGACGGATGACGGATGACGGATGACGGATGACGGATGACGGACGTCGGATGTATCTATTCCTTGATTGAAATGTTCTCCCTTCCTCACAAAAAACCAAAATAATCAACAGACAAAAGAATATGAAAAATCTTTTTACTTTTTTTCTCTTTTTATCGATGGCTGTCCATCTTGGCGCCAACAACATTACCGTTGACAACCTGAGCCTCACGGGCAAAAACGCTACAGACCATTTCACGCTGGTGCAGTTTGATATCTCCTGGGAAAACTCATGGAGGACATCTTCGGCCCCGAATAACCGGGATGCCGCCTGGGTATTCATCAAGTACCGCGTTCCTGCATCCAGCGGTGGCGATGGCTTTTGGCATCATGCCTGGCTAAACAACACGGGGCACACAGTGCCAACCGGAAGCGCCATCGATGTCGGGATGCAAACCCCCGGATCAAACTTTAACGCCGCCACCAACCCCGGAGTGGGCGTTTTTCTTTTTCGCAGCGCTGATGGTGCAGGCACATTTACCAAAACAGGGGTACAACTCCGGTGGAATTATGGCAACAATTTCAAAACCGGATCAACGCCCATCGGAGATAACGATATTGTTGATTTTCAGGTTTTAGCCATCGAAATGGTGTATGTGCCGTCTGGCACGTTTACCGTTGGCAGCGGTGGAACTGAATCGGGAAGTTTTACCAATGGCTCCTGGGAAAGCGGGGCAACCACTTCATTGTCAATCTCTTCAGAAAGCGATTTGACCATTGCTCATTCAACCGGCAATCTTTGGGGCACTTCCGTCAGTGGAGATAATACCATCGGCGACCCCGGAACACTGGCTGCAGCTTTTCCCAAAGGCTTTGATGCCTTTTACTGCATGAAATACGAGATAAGCCAGCAGCAGTACGTTGATTTTTTGAATACTCTGACACAAACCCAGGCGACCGAGCGTAAGTTTGACAAACCCAGTCCTAACTACCGTTATGAAATTACGGGTAGTACTGTTGGCAATTATGTCACCGCTTATCCTTACGCTGCCTGCAACCACCTTAGCTGGATGGATGGTGCAGCCTACACCGACTGGGCAGGCCTGCGCCCGATGACGGAACTGGAGTTTGAGAAAGCCTGCCGGGGAACAGCCACACCGGTAGCCGGTGAATTTGCCTGGGGTAATACAACTGCAACATCAGCTAAAAACATTACCAACGGAGGCGCCATTAACGAAACCACCAGTACTTCAGACGCCAACGCGGTTTTTTACGATCTGACATACGCACAAGCAGGCCCGATGCGAGCGGGTGTTTTTGCCATAGGCAGTGCCACCCGTGTACAGGCGGGAAGTACTTATTATGGTATTATGGAAATGAGCGGCAACCTTTGGGAGCGAGCGGTAACTGTTGGTAACGCAACAGGCAGGGCCTTTACCGGAGTGCACGGCAATGGGACGCTGAGCGCTGCCGGATATGCCGATATTTCCACATGGCCGGGATATGTTACATCTGAAGTGACTGGCGCCACCGGATCGGGCTTGCGGGGCGGCAGTTTTACCGATGACTGGATGGGCGTCTCCGACCGCACCCGGGGCGCATTAGATTTCTCTGAAAGATACCGTAACGACGGCTTCCGTGCGGTGCGCACCAAGGCGTTAGCCATTGGCGACCTTTACAAGGGTGGCATCGTTGCTTACATATTACAATCAGGCGACCCGGGGTACATCGCCACAGTGCAGAAAGGTTTAATTGCGGCAAATACCGACCAGGGTACGTTGGTCCTATGGTGGAATGGAACAAATACAACAACAGGAGCAACCGGCACAGCCCTGGGCACAGGCAGTGCAAACACCACAGCAATTATATCCAGCCAGGGTAATACAGGGAGTTATGCCGCTAAAATTTGCAGAGATTACGCAGGTGGCGGTTACAATGACTGGTTTTTGCCAAGCCAGGATGAGTTGGAAAAACTTTACCTGAACAGGGCAGCAATTGGCATGACCTCTAACGATCCTAACTACGCCTATTGGAGTTCAACCGAGTACAATGCATCCAGCGCCTGGTCAATGGACTTCATCCATGGCAACGAGAACCTCAGAGCTAAGACCTGGACTTTCTATGTGCGTGCTGTGAGGGCTTTTCCGGCGCTTCCCACAGTTACAACCACCACAGCAACGTCAATTACATCGTCAACCGCCACCAGCGGAGGAGATGTTACCAGTGCCGGCGATTACCCGGTTACTGCACGCGGCGTATGCTGGAGTACAACCACAGGACCAACCACCTCATTGCCAACTAAAACCACCGATGGCACAGGCCCAGGCACCTTTACAAGCACAATAACAGGTTTGGCGGCAAGCACACTCTATTATGTAAGGGCGTATGCCACCAGCAGTGTCGGAACAAGTTATGGAAATGAGGTGAGTTTTACCACAGTTTCGGGTTCGTTAGCCATTGGCGACCCATACCAGGGTGGCATTATTGCTTACAAATTGCAACCAGGCGACCCGGGGTACATATCAGGACAAACCCATGGCTTAATAGCCGCAACTGCCAACCAGAGTGCAGGAATAGCCTGGATAACGGACGGCGATGCACAAGCCACACAAATTGGCAATACTTCAACAGCCTACGGAACAGGCCAGGCAAACACTAACAACATGATGAATTTTTCCTACTACAGAGGCGGGGCAGCAAAAGTTTGTAATGATTACACCAACACAGAAACCGGCACGGGTGTTTACAGCGACTGGTATTTACCAAGTAGAGATGAGTTGGCTAAACTTTACGCGATGAAAGTACTTGGTTTTGGCGGTTTTGCCAGCAGCATCTATTGGAGTTCCTCTGAGATCGGCTCAAACGTCGCGTGGAACCAGTCCTTCGTCGATGGCTCCCAGCCCGGCGACTTTAAGTCCAGCACACACTATGTGCGTGCTGTGAGGGCTTTTTAAAAATTAAACCATTCATCTATTTTTAATATACCGCGTAGCGGTCGATATTTTTAACGAAAACGTAAGAATGCAAAACATATACCAATGAAAAAAGCAACATTGACCCTTTTATCGCTGATCCTGGTTCAGGTATTGGCAATGGCACAATACCCGGGCGGTAATGGCCGCGGTGATATTTCGGGAATCATAACAGGTTCGCCGTTGAACGGCTTTACCGTTTACGTAACGGCTTCGGCAGCCACTCCCGGGCCAACCGGTTATGCCAATTTAAAAGCTGCTTTCGACGCTATTAATCTTGGCACCCACCAGGGAGCGGTTACAGTAACCATCAATGCCAATAGCACTGAAACAGCCAGCGCTGTTTTAAATGCCAGCGGAACCGGCACCTCACCCAACACTTCAAGTTACACCGCTGTTACCATTTACCCCACGGCAGCAAGCCTTTCCATCAGCGGGAACCTTGACACCCCGCTCATCAACCTGAACGGCGCCGACAATGTGACCATCGATGGCAGGGTAAACGGAGGCGCCTGCACCGTTTGCACGGCCGACCTGACTATTTCAAACACCAGCACCTCTACTACCACCTCTACCTCAACCATCCGGTTCATAAACGATGCATCGAACAACAGCATAAAATACTGCAAAATAAAGGGCTCATCAACCGATGCTGCCGCCGGTATTATTTTCTTCAGTACAACGGGAGCCGGAACCGGCAACAATGGTAACATTATTGATAATAACGACATCACCTGTGCAGCCGATGCCAACCGGCCCGTAAATGCCGTTTATTCGCTGGGTTCAAGCGGAAAGGATAACAGCAACATCACGATCAGCCACAACAACATCTACGATTTCCTGAACCGTGGATTGGCTTCACAAGGCATCTATCTTTATTTAAATACCACCTCCTGCACCATATCGGGAAACAGTTTTTACGAAACGGCTTCATTTGTACCAACGGCTTCCGTAGAATACTATGCAATAAACATCTGGTATCCACCGGGAATCGGTTTTACTGTAAACAACAACTATATCGGTGGAACATCAGCCGGTTGCGGTGGTACAGCCTGGACAAAAACCGGCGCTTTTAACAATGCATTTACAGCAATCAATCTGAAAGTGGGCACAGAAACAGCTACCAGCGTGCAGGGCAATACCATCAGCAACTTTGATTTTACAAACTTTTTGTATGCATCCTGGTATGGAATAAAAGTTATTGAAGGTGATGTAAATATCGGCACTGTAACGGGCACTACAATTGGCGCTGCATCAGGTAATGGTTCTGTTACTTTTACCAATAGGAGCAGCGGTGGCTCTTTTTATGGAATATACATTTCAAGTATGAGCACAACAAATACCAGGAATAACACCATTGGTTCGGTAACCGCAGCCAATGAAAATGCAGCCAATGCAACTAATTTCTACGGTATATACAAATCAGCATCTTCAGGAACAACGACTATCAGCGATAATACAATCGGAAGCACGGTAACGGAAACAACCAACAGTATTTTTGCGAGTTCCACTTCAACAGCCGTTGCACAAACGGTTTACGGAATATACAGCGCTGGTTCCGGCACGGTGTCAATAACAACCAATACCGTTGCCAAAATGACCAATGCAACAACGAATGAGAATCAAGGACAATCGGGATTGGTCGATGGTATTGCTGTAACTGATGGGTCAAACACGATTTCAAACAACACGGTCAGGAATTTAACAATTGCAAACCGAAACACTTCGGCCAACGAATCAGCCTCCGTCATTGGCATCTGCCAAAAAAGTACTTCGTCAGTATCACAGACCATTACCGGCAATACGATTTATAATTTGTCGAATACCTATGCTTCATTTGAGGGCAATGTCATCGGATTGTATTATAGCGGATCCACGACGACCAGCACGGTTTCGGGGAACTTCATACATAGTTTATCGATGACTGCCCCAACAACTGCCGCGAATATTTACGGGATCAAAATATACAATGGCACGACCACCTGGTCTAATAACATTATCAGTGTGGGAAGCAACACTTTGGCAAACCTCTACGGTATCTATGAAAGAGGCGATGAGGGGAATAACAACAGTTTGTATTACAATACAGTATACATTAGTGGTCATGCAAACTCAAATGTCCCCATGTCGTATGCTTTGTACAGCGCCGCTTCAACAAATACCCGCGACTTCAGGAACAACATTTTTGATAATGCGCGCTACTATAGCACAAAAGCACCCGGCGCAAGCCAATACTCAAATTATGCAGTATGTTTTAACTATAATGTTAGCGCCAACCTGACTCTTGACAACAATGATTATTATGCCCCGGGCAATAGAGGTGCGTTGGGAAATTATGGTTATTCGGATGTGACTTCCCTGCCGCTGATCAGCGGAAAGGACGCCAACAGCAAGTCGGTAAACCCGGTCTTTGCCAGTGCAGGGGGAGCTGCTGCAGCTGATTACCTGCCTTCAGAAGCCACACTGGTTGCAGCCACAGGAAGCGGTGTCACCACCGATTATGCCGGAATTATTACCCGTAGTGTAACCTATCCGGCCATGGGGGCCTGGGAGTACAATGTTACACCACCATGCAAGAACCCCACCAGCGGCGGCACCATTGCGGCGGGCCAAACCATTTGCAGCGGAATGCAACCTGCTGCGCTGACAAGCCCCACACTGCCGGATGACTACATTGGCACACTGGAATACAAATGGCAATATTCGGTAACCAGCAGTTCCGGAGGTTTTGCCGATGCACCCGGAAGCTGTACATCTACTACTTACGCTCCCGGAGCGCTCACTGTTACCACCTGGTACAAACGCCTTTCAAAAGTCACCTGTGAAAGTACTTGGACAATAACAGGCGAATCGAATGTGCTCACCGTAACGGTTTACACCCTGCCAACAGCAACCATGGCCGGAACCACGACAGTTTGCCGCGATGCCAGCGATCCCGTGATCACCTTTACCGGGGCAAACGGTACAGAGCCTTACAGGTTTGCCTATACCCTGAATTCGGGAAGCGCTCAAACCGTGACAACAACATCG
>CAISJJ010000435.1 GCA_903885595.1 uncultured Bacteroidales bacterium | reverse complement strand
TATTCTTGCATGAGACCGTGAAAAGAGTCAATGCAAAAACTGCAATGATAAAACCGGATATACGGCTTGTTTTTTCTGGCTGATGACCTGATTTTGCTGTGATTTTCATATGGATGAATTAATATTTGTTTAAATTGAATGCGATATATCTACGGCTTTGCGGTATTAAAAGGCCTTCTTTTTCATCCTCATCAATAGGAGTTTGCCCATCAATATAAGCAAATTCTAATCCCATAAATACTTCGGCATTTTGCTGATGATTTCTTTTACTTTTATGTCGATCGCTTTAGCCTGTTCCATTAATAATTTCTGATTTGAACTTTTCATAAGGATATAGCCTTAAAAATATAATGTAAATATAAGGATATAACCATATTATTCAAGATCAATCAACAAATCCGAAATCTGAAATCCGAAATCCGAAATCTGAAATCCGAAATCTGAAATCCGAAATTTCCTTCCCCCGCCCAGAAATTCCTCTTGATCAGATTTTATTTCAAAAATCCGTCGAACCAGGGCTTTGCATGAATGAGTGAATAGATGTAAGTAGCCCTGTGATCTGCATTGAGGCCTGCCGGTAAAGCAACTATATTGGTGCAGCCGATTTCCTGCTGGTAGGCAGCAGGGAGCGTGGCGAGATATACGGGAACGACTTCATCAGCGCCGCCGTAGTACATCCTGAGCGGCGTGTGGCAGCGCCAGCGGTATACCTGGTAGTTCTCAAGTATGCGCCAGAAGGTCGTATTTCCAAGGTTTCCGGTCGTCATGAACTCAGGTTTCAGGTATTCCCTGACCATGGGGGTCGTTTTCCCGAAAAATGCAGGAAAGTCCATGTTCCACTGGTAAAAGTCCTTAGCTGCCTGGTAATAATCCGCATTGATGGCTGATGCGGCAAGTCCGGGTAAATTGTTATAATATTCCATTGAGAACAGAAAATTCGAAAGGCAGGCAGGCAGGAAAGGGGCATCACCAGGCTGAGGGTTGTTTATCCAGCGGTCAATCACGCTAAAAGCGTCGGCCGGGGCAGATGCCGTGGATGCAGCCGTAACCGGAACATTCAGGGTTTCCAGTGTCCGGAGAAAAGCCATGTTCGTGTACCCTCCCTGCGACCAGCCATGCAGAAACAAAGACCCCTGTTTAATATTCTGATCCTTCAGAACCTTTTGAGCCGCGTACAGCATGTCAACGCAAGCCTGCTCCGAACTGCGTTCGATCAGATATGAATTCGGCAGGTCGGAAACACCCAGACCGAAATAATCGGCCCCGATCACAATGTAGCCCTGGGAGGCAAATTGCGCGATCATCAGCTTCGTTTCCATTGAGGAGTCGGGAACAGAAGGGCAATAGTCTTTTTCAAACACAGTTCCGTGCTGGTATGACATGACAGGCATGGAATCAAGCCCGGTTTCGGGAATCGCCACCAGCCCTGATGCAATTGTGGGAATACCCAGTTCAGGAACCACCGAGGGATAGGTGACCCGGTAGAGTTTTACCGGATATTTCGGCGTGGCAAACTGACCCTGGAAATCGGCGAAATGCATGGTGGAATATGCTAAAAAAAACTCCAGTTCCCCGTTGAGGATCTGGTTGAGTTTTTGCAGGTCATAGGTTTTGATGTACTCACTTGTGACAACTGGCTGTGGGACGGGAGTCGGGTCCGTTTTTTTACAGCCTGCAAGCAGAAAGAGAACACCGGAAAAGAGAGCAATCAATGTTAGATGGTGCGACGTTTTTTGTTTGGTTTTCATGGTCTTGGATCTTTTTAATCTCTGCAACATTACGAACCAGGCTGGTATCAATGTTATCCTTCATGTAGAAATCTATCGCCCCCTCTGTTTTATTGTTCTGGCCGACCGATAAACCATTGGCATCCTGGATTTTTTTCAGATATTGAAGCAGGTTGTAAAAGTCGGGTGAGGCTTCCTTTTTTCGCATGGGCCCGCTGTAACTGTTACTGATCCCATTTACCGAGCTTAGCATCAGCCGGAAGACCATATCCACAGGATATCCGGCATATATCAGCCCCATCACGGTCGACGGGCCGATCGGATTCATCATGCTCATGGCAAATTTGCTCCCCTGCAACGGGGAATAGCTTACGGTAGGTTTGTCGGAAAAAGTGGCAGTAGCCCCGATGGCAGGCATAAGTCCGGCTCCGACTTGCTCCCACATCCCCCCGGCACTCACCTCTCCCCTGGTCTCGTAGGAGTTGACAATGGAGGCAATGTCGAGAAAAACCGGCGCATCGGCGTAGCGGAGCTTTACAATGTTAAGCAGCATCTGGTTTTTCCACGAATCGGAAATGGCGTTGATATATCCGTTCCGGTCGCGGACCATGTTATTTGGTCCGGCGCTGCGGCACGATGATAGTGCGACAGCCAGAAGAGTTATCGCGATAAATGGCATGATCGAAGCAATTCTTGTTTTCATTTTGGTGTTTTTGAATGGGATGGTTTTTTTACTATTTTTTTATTGCCGGCTTTTCATGGAGGCGGAAATGGTCAACCGGCGGCGAAAATAGTTAAGGAAGTTCATCCTGTCAACAAAATCAGCCAGAAAAAACCTGTACAATTGTTGCAAAAAAATGCAAAAATAACAATATCAAATAGTTGGAGTGTAGGTTAGTCACTCCCGATAAATTCCCGTTTTTTTATCGGTTCACCACCTGCTTTAGTATCGTCGATTTCCCGTTGGCATTGACTACGATGGAATAGAGACCGGAGGGTTGTGAACATCAGTGAAGCAATCGCCTTTATTGCCGGTATCGGTTCAATCTGAGATCAGAAATTCATCAGAAAGCTCGTGAGGCTGTCGCCGGCGTCGAGGCCGAGTTTTTTCCGGAGACGCGAGCGACCGGTTTCAATGGATGACAGGGAAAGGTTTATGATGCTGGCAATATCTTTGGATGAAAGATTTAAACGAATGAAGGCACATAGCTTGAGATCGTTCTGGCTCAAACCTGTGCAGGCGGCGCAGAGGTTGCTGTAAAACGAAGGATGTAAATCCTTGAACAACTGTTCAAAATCATCGAGCGGCGATGAGGTTAATCCTTTGCCGAGCTGAAATATCATCTGGTTGAATTCTTCCTGTTCCTTTTTCCGGCTAAGATGAATAGAAAAACGGGAGAGGCTTTCGGTGACTGTTTTTAACACATTATTCGTATTGGCCTTCATCAGCGACTTGAATACCATATCCTGCTGTTTTTTGTGTAGGTCTGAATTAAGACGGGCAATCTCCTGTTCATCCAGCAGTTTCTGAAGCCCCAATTTTTCCATTTCAACTTCTTTGAGAAGTACCTCATTTTCGGCCAGTTTCTTTGAAGTTATTGCACTCCGGTTGATAATGCGCAGCCGTTTCTGCCTGAGCCAAAACATGATGGTAACGAGCATTAAAATTACAAGCAGGAAGGTGGAGGAGATGAAAATGATCACCGACCGGCGGCGTTCATTTTCTTTCTCACTTTGCAAAAGTTTAAGCTGTTGATCCTGCAGGGAGGATTTGTATTTCATCTCCAGTTCATCCATATTGTCACGGCCAGCCCTGTTGACGAGGGAATCCTTGAGCACGCCGGCCAGGGTCATGTAACGAACAGAACTGTCGCGCAGTCCGATTTCAATATAACGCTCACTGAGGAAACGGGCGCTGTCGGTATTCACGTACCAGTAGCATGCGGCAACCTTATTCAGGTACCTTACCCTGTCGTTCACTGAAAGTTTACCTTTCAGCGCCTTGTTCCAGATGCGGGTTGAGTCGGTTATCTGCGCCTGAAGTCCAAACAGGGAGACCAGGTATAGTAAAATAGATACAATCAGGGTTCTGTTTGTCATCCGCGATCAAACATCCGCAGTCAATAATGAACAAGATGTATGGGGCAAATATAGGTAATTTACATTTGAGACTGCTCCGAAAAGCAACAATTACTGATTTCGGGGTGGGGCGGCCGGTAAGGTAAAACAGAAAGTACTTCCCTTCCCCTCCTCGCTCTCTGCCCATATTTTGCCGCCATGCTTTTCAACGAAGTCTTTGCACAGGAGCAATCCCAAACCACTGCTGGGTTCATCATCAGTGCCTCTGCGTTTGGTTTGAACATCGAGCCGGAATAAATCATCAACCATCGCGCTGGTCATTCCGATACCGGTGTCCTTCACTGTGATTTCTACAGAATTGCCGGGGACAGCCTTTGCCGAAATGGTGACCTTCCCGCCATTGTGGGTGAATTTCAATGCATTGGAGGCCAGGTTACGGATGGTTGAGGCAAGCATATAGGCATCGGCAAAAACTTCGAGATCATCCTGGATTTCAATACTGATATCAATACCCTTTTTGTTTGCCGCATCCTTCACCGGGCGCATGGTTTCAGCAATTATGGTGATCAGCCGGGTTGCATCAGGATTAAATATGATACCGCCCTGTTGCATCCGCGCCCACTCCAGCAGGTTTTCGAGTAACCGGAAGAGATTGGTCGAGGAGTCTCTCATGCTCACTGCAATCCTTTGAATCTCATCCTGAGTCAAATCATCCAAATCTTCGGCAAGTAATTTTGACAATCCCAAAAACCCATTGAAAGGGCCACGTAAATCGTGCGAAATGATGGAGAAAAATTTGTCTTTCGTCAGGATCAGTTCATGCAATTCTTTGTTTTTCAGATCAAGGAGCTGGTTCATGGCTTCCTTTCTGCGGCTGTTCCTCTTGTTAACGACCAGCAGAAGTACGACAAGTAAAAGAATCCCACTGGCTGTGATAATGTAAAAGCCCTGGATTAGTATCGTCTTCTGCTTGATCTCATTGTTCTTTTGCAACAGGATGTTCTCATTTTCCTTTTGCTTTAGTTCATTCCTGAAAACCACTTCGGCCACCTTATGCTTAACCGATTCATTCCCAAGAGTATCCAGCAGGGATGAGAACGTTTTATAATAGTTAAATGCTGCTTTGTAGTTCCCCTTCTTTGCCTCAATTTCACCCATGGTCTTGCATGCTGCTTTTTCAAAGGTCGCAAATTTTTGTTCGCGGGCCAGTTGCAAACCGTTTTTAGTAAATTTCTCTGCTTTTTCAAGATCACCGAGTTCGAGATAAACCCCTCCGAGGTTCACCAGTAAAGCAGCTCGCTGTTGATTCCGGTAAGGAATCAGAGGCGATTTAAAAGCATCGGTGAAATATTCAAGCGCCTTTTTGAGATCCTTTTGGGTCCAGGCGATATTACCGAGGTTGACCAATGCATTTATATGGGTCAGCTCATCCTTGTTTTCCTCTGACAGATGCAGTGCCTTCGTCAGAAATATTTTGGCCGAATCCTGATCCCCTTTTACCTGAGAATATAAAAGCCCCATGTTAATAAAAACAGCCATGTTGATCTTGATGTCGCCAAGCGGTTTAATGATTTTAAGCGCAAGACGGTAAGCGCCGATTGATTTTTCAAAATCGTTGAGGTTAAAATAGATCATGCCAAGCCGGATATAAGAGTTAGCCAGATCGGTATTGAGGTGTTTGGCTTCATATATCTTTTGCGCCTCAAGCGTATTTTGAATGGCCCCGATGTAATTGCCTTTGTTCAGATAAACCGTGGCAAGGTCAGAAACCGCCTTGGCATACCGGCTCTTGTCGTCAAGTTGTTTCCCTCTGTTGACAGCCAATTTTTGATATTTTTCGGCGCTGTCCGAAACCCCGAGCACTCCATAATACATTCCAAGGTTGCTTAAAACCATTGTTTCCAGATCGATGTTATTATCCTTCGCTGCCCGTGCAAGAGCCTTGTGAAATGTGGGGATGGCCTGGCCGGGATTATTCTGGTACCAATAGCATACAGCCATACAATTGAGTCCCTTTATAAGGCCATAACTGAAACCGATCCTGGCCGAGATAGTCGAAATCTGCTGGCTTATCTTCAAGGCGCTGTCGGAATTGGTTGGTAAAACAATTCGGTAACATTCAATCAGCAGTTTCACTCTATTGCTGTCCTCCCTGACTGATGACGCCAGGAGGCGGGCTAAACTGTCGGCTGCTGATTGCTTTGGCTGGGGATGGCCTGCAAGCGTTGCAAAAAGAACCGTGATCAAAATCAGGAAGCGGTTTATCATGATAAAAACTTTATCAGTTTACAAAGAGGATTTAATTCATGAGGAGCATTCGCAGAAATTATTTCCCTGAGTCGTTAAACTTTGTAGTTCAAATCAGACAAATATCAGAAATGCAATAGTTTATCTTTTTTTTACGACAGATGAATGAGGATGCAGCCATATACAAAGATAGGCGATTATTTATATTTTGGGTCGGCGCCGGGCAATTTGAATTGTTGAATTGTTGAATTGTTGAATTGTTGAATTGATGAAACTGCTTATCTCCTTTAAACAAGTTGATATTTTTCGGTATTGATATGTGACTCCAAGGGGTATATCATTATCACCTCAACCCCCTGCCCATTCTCCTCTAGGAGAAGGGGAGGCGCTATCGATCAATAGATTACCATTATTACAAGAATTTTCATCAACCGCTTATTTTAGATAAAAACAAAATCCATCAAAACATTAAAATACCGATTAATACATAGTTAACACCGTCCCTCCTTCTCCTTGAGGAGAAGGAGCTGGAGGATGAGGTGGTCAATAATAAAACCTCATTGGGGAGGGGTCATTTTATACATCAATACGGGTTGCAATTATTGTTACTTGCTCAAAGGGGATAAGCAGTTTGACAAAATCATAAATGCACATAATTTTGATATTCACCTTCCCAAAGTCTGATATCTCAGTATCTCGTCAGTTTCGTTAAAAAACTACCAATTCAGAATTCTTGATTCCTAATCTTCACATTTTCAAATCCTCACATCCTCAAATCCCCACCTTATCTAACCAAAGTCTTGGCAAAGCTATTCGAAAAAGCAGAAAAAAATCCAACTCCGCCGTTATTGACATTTCCTTTCACATTTGCAGGCGGACCACTGAAAAAAGGAATGTTGAATCCTGATTGCTTTACTTCATCAATAAAATCGAAATATTCCTTTGTGATTCCCGACATCTGTAACATGATCGTGTCTCCGGGATAGATGGTCTCCCAGGGATGTTCATTGTTAAGATAGACCACATCAACACCATTCATATAACTACCATTATAAAACTTGTCATCAGAAATAACCTTTTTTGTGATGGTATCGGTCAGCAGTTTCCCATTCCGGTAAAGGTTAAAAAGATAATAATTTACCTCGTCGCCGGGTTCCTGTGCCCACAATTTGACAGTCCAGATGCCATTACGACCCCATTCAGGATGAAACTGTGTGCTGATTGAATCAAGATGAGTTACCGTTGGGAGGTAGGAAGCTGCCTCAAAGCTGGTATTCCCGGCGATTGCTTCCTGAAGTTCAATGTTGAGGATGTAGGTTTTTCCTGTTTTTCCTGCAAAATTTGAATCGGTTTCATAAATTCCGGAAATGCCTTTTTGAGTTTCATGCAGAACAAAAGTGTTTTGCCCATCATTGATCGAGATAGTAGCATTCACCACCCTGGGAACAGGTTCATTGGAGAAATAATCAGCCGATTGTGTCAGGGCAACAAGATATGCACCGGTATCTGATTGTATCTGGCCATCGACAACCAGCCGTGAATAGGTAGTGTCGAGCTTGACGTCTATTTTCTCTGTGCAGGCGGCTGCAGTTGCAATCAGAATGAAATAAAGAATTTTCTTAATCATTGTTGAAATGAAAATTAAAGGTGAGCGAAGGAATTATACCAAAAAGATAAACTTTTTCGGCATAGGTGATATTCGGATCAACATTGTCCTGGGTAAAGTTAATCGACCAGGTATTATGACGGTTGTAAGCATTGTAAACAGAAAAATTAAGGTCCCAGTTAAATTTTCTGCCAGGCTTCACCTTACTGAAAAAAGAAAGTGAAAGGTCGAGGCGGTGATAATCCTGATAGCGGTACTGGTTCCGGTCGGAATAGATTGGCACAATTTTTCCGCCAATCTCTGCACGGCCGGTGGGGAAAGTTACCGGGGCTCCGGTTGCATAAACCCAGTTGGCCGAAACAGTAAACCGTTTGCTGATTACATAGTTGAGAACGATCGAAATATTGTTTGGCTTGTCGTAAGGAGCCGGATATGGATTGTTGCTGTTGATCTCATTGATTTGCCGAAAGCTGCGGGAGTATGTATAACTTATCCAGCCGTTGAATTTGGTTTCATTCAGCCTGACAAGGAATTCAATACCATAGGACCAGGCTTTTCCGCTACGGATCTCGCCTTCCAGTTTGTTGTTGAGTAAAAGCTGGGCAAAATCCTTAAAGTCAACAACATTCTGCATCCATTTATAATACGCTTCAACAGATGTCTCAATCGTGTTCCTGCGAAAATTTCTGAAATAACCAATCGCGATCTGATCCGCAATCTGTGGTTTTACATTTGGACTGGATGGGAACCAGATGTCGAGCGGTGTTCCTACCGTGGAATTCTGAGCAAGTTGAAGGTACTGGTTCGTCCGGGCATAACTTGCCTTGATGGAATGGATGCTGTTGAAATCGTATAGCAATCCGAGACGGGGCTCAATTCCGATATACGTGTTGTATATCACACCTGAATTATAAATGGTTGAATCTGTTGCAGTATAAGATGAATCATAGTGGAAAACGGTACCAGGACCAATATTCTGGAACATAGAAAAACGCAATCCATACTTAACGGTAAAGTGATCTCCGATTTTTTGTTCATTGTTTCCGTAAACACCTGTTTCAATAGCATAGTTATTGGGTACCTTAACATCGGCAAAAACAGTTTCTTCGCCTGTACCCTTGGCTTCACCGGGATTGAACATATGGTAAATAACCGAAGCCCCAAACCTGATGGTGTTTTTTGTATTCAGGTAATAGCTGAAGTCTGCTTTTAAACCCAGATCTCGCAAATTTGAGTTCCAGTCGAATGAGTTGTTGTTCCCCGCAGGTGTTCCGAGATTATACAGATAGTTGCTGTATATGAAGGAAAAATTTGAAAATAATTGCTTGGTAAACAGGTGATTCCAGCGGATGGTAGCTGTTTCATTGCCCCATTTCATGCCGGCAAATCCATTCTTGAATACATCACGTCCAAAATAACCCGACAAAAACACCTGGTTGTTGTCGTTAATACGATAATTTATCTTGGCATTGAGATCGTAAAAATAAAGTTTGTTGTTCTGGAGCGCCTTATTGGATGAGAGCGGGAGAAATATATCTGCATAGGTACGTCGTCCTGAAAGGATGAAGGAACTGCGATCCTTTACGATGGGACCTTCAACCGTAAGTCTGCTTGCAATGATCCCGATCCCCCCGTTGATTTCAAATTTTTTGGCATTGCCTTCATTCATGCGTACATCGAGCACTGATGCAAGCCTGCCGCCATAATTGGCCGGAATATCCCCTTTGTAAAGCTTTACATCCTTGATGGCATCGTTGTTGAAAACGGAGAAAAAACCCATCAGATGGGAGGCATTGTATACGGTAGCTTCATCCAGCAGGATCAGGTTCTGGTCCGGGGCCCCGCCGCGTACGCTGAAACCGCTGGAGCCTTCTCCCACCGACTGCACCCCTGGGAGTAGCTGAATGGCTTTAATAATATCAACTTCGCCCATGAGAGAAGGTATCCGCTGGATGGTTTTTATATCCATACGAAAGGTGCTCATCTCAGGCTTGACAACATTTTTATCGTTTTTTTCACTCGTGATTACCACTTCGTTTAACTGATGCTCTTTTGGATCCAGTTCGAGGGAGACTTTAAGGTCTTTGCTGAGTTCAATTTTTTTTTCAATGGTCGAATAACCGATGTAAGAAAAGACGAGCGTGTAATTGCCCTCGTTCAGGGTGAGTGAATAGTTGCCATAAAAATCAGACACGGCGCCGGTTTTAAGCTCCCTGATAAAAATTGTTGCTCCCATCAGGGCCTCTCCGCTATGCAGGTCCCTGATTTTTCCATTGATGGAAAATCGTTTTGGTTTATCACCCGGTTCACCGATCGCTTGTGAACATGAAAATATGAGGATGAGAAGAGAAAAAATGAAGATTAGGTGTTTCATTAAAGGAAAGATGTTTTGAGTTTAATGGCGGATGATCCGGAATTCTCCGTTCAGGTTTAGCTTGATAATGCGCGATGGTTTAACCTGCTGAAGCAAATCAAGCGATTCATCAACCACATAGTCCACCCCGTTGATGATCTCAGTCGAAATGTTTTTAAAAACCCTGGGAGGAGGATCGCCTGAAATGTTGGCTGATGTTGATACCAGTGGTTTCCCGAATGCACTGATCATTCGTTTGCAGAATTCGTTTCTGACAATCCTGATGGCAACAGATTGATCGGCAGCAATAACATTAGGAGCCAGGTTTTTGGCATCGGGATAAATAATTGTGAGGGGAGTGTCAACATTATTTAAAAGGTCCCAGGCTATTTCAGGTACGACGGTTACAAATTCCCTGATTTTCTCAGGTTCATCGAGTAAAACAATCAGGCTTTTGTGCTCCTTCTTTCTTTTCAAAAGATATACCTTGTCAACGGCCGCGAAATCCGTTGCATCACAACCAATTCCCCAAATGGTATCAGTTGGATACAATATCGTACCTCCGTTGTTCAATGTTTTCAGGCATTGCTGAATTTCCCGTTCAATGGGTGACATGGTTATAATTTCAATTGGATCTAAATAACGTGCAAAGGTACTTACAAATTGCGCAAGGATTGCGGTTATTCTAAAATCGCAGCCTTCTGTTTATAATTGAGGTAAGAGTTGTTCTACCTTTATACCAGAGGCACATTTAAAATGTTTTTCAGGGCATGATCTGTAACCATGAAGCCCGCATGGTCTGCATGCCAGTCGTTCTGTGGTTTGCACAACATGTGAATTATCGGAAAGCGGGCCAAATCCGAATTCGGGAACCGTGGAGCAATAGATTGCTGTAACCGGCGCATTTACGGCTGATGCCAGATGCATCGGCGCTGAATCGTTTGTGAAATTCATGCGGGCATTCCGCATAAGGGCGGCTGATTGGAGGAAAGACAGTTTTCCGGCGAGATTTTTCATCCCTGCACGGGCAGACTCCCGGATGAGGTAATCGCAAAGGGGTTGATCGGATAGAGAGCCAAGCAGGTGCACTTTATGGTCGGCAGGAATTCTTTGTATAAATTCAACCCATTTTTCCTTAGTGAATTGTTTCGTAAACCATAGCGAGGCAGGTGAGATTGTATAATACCGCCCGGTAACCAGGGAGTTAACCTCTTGTAAATCAGCGGCAGATGGATAAATCAGCGGCATCGCATCCTCGTTATCCGTAATTCCGCTGATCAGAGATAAATTCCGTTTGACTTCGTGAATACCATTGCTGATGCTATGCGGGATTTTTTTTGTATAGCAGAACGAGAGAGGATTCTTATCGAAACCGATTCGCATACTGGCATGCGAAAATGCGGTCATTAACCCTGTCAGGAAAAACCGCTGCAAATTCACTACAAGGTCATATTTCTCATACCAGACCCGGTGCATAAGCTTATCAAAACCGAGATATTTGTGATGTTGTTTATCCCATATCAACACTTCATGTAAAAATGGGTGACCGAGGAAAAGGCTTTCCATTCCCTTTTTTACCAGAAAATCTATTTGTGCTTCAGGATAATGCCGATGCAGTTTTTCTAAAACAGGTGTGGCCAGGATCACATCCCCGATGGAAGCGGTTTGAATAACGAGTGCCTTTTTCATCTACACGGCGACATCAAATTCACGTAACGCCTGGTTTAGAGAGGTTTTCAAGTCGGTGGATGCTTTCCTTTGTCCAATGATCAGCGCGCAGGGAACCTGGTAAATGCCGGCAGGAAATGTTTTAGGAAGTGTACCAGGAATCACAACCGATCGGGGAGGGACATAACCTTTATATTCCATCGGCTTTTCACCGGAAACATCAATAATTTTTGTTGAGCCGGTTAATACAACATTTGCGCCCAAAACGGCTTCGGTGCCTACACGAACTCCTTCAACCACAATGCACCGTGATCCAAGGAAACAATTATCCTCGATAATGACCGGCGCGGCCTGAACCGGTTCGAGCACTCCCCCGATGCCTACCCCGCCGCTAAGATGGCAATGCTTGCCAATCTGTGCACAAGATCCAACCGTCGCCCAGGTATCGACCATGGTTCCTGAATCAATATAAGCGCCAATATTAATGTAGGAAGGCATCATAACCACACCCTCGGCGATAAAGGCGCCATAACGGGCAAGGGCATGAGGTACCACACGAACCCCCAGTTTATCCCAACCGGTTTTTAACGGGATTTTATCATAGAACTGAAACGGACCGATCTCAATCAACTCCATCTTATGAATAGGAAAATAGAGGATCACCGCTTTCTTAATCCATTCATGTGTTTTCCATTGCCCGTTATCCATCGAGGCGACTCTGATCAGTCCCTTATCAAGCTGGTCGACAACTTCACAAATGGCCTCACTGGTTTCAGCTTGTTTTAATAGTTCCCTGTGGTCCCAGGCAGATTCTATAATTCGTTTGAGGTCAGTCATGTTTTTGATATCAATGATGAACGGGCAAACAAGGAATCAGGTGAACAGGTAGCGTTAAAAGATCAAGGTGATGTAAACATTACGGGACCATTTTGTAACCCGTCCTTAGTTGCCCGACTTTCGTCCCGTGTCCCGTGTCCCGTGTCCCGTGTCCCGCATCCCGTGTCCCGTGTCCCATGTCCCGTGTCCCGTGTTTTCTGTTTTCAAAATTAGCTAAAATTTCAAATCTTTATACCTTTGCAGCAAAAATAGGGCATGGGGAGGATTGTTGCGATTGATTACGGACAAAAGAGAACAGGGCTTGCGGTGACGGATGAACTCAAGATCATCGCTACCGGCCTCACGACTGTTCGGTCGATGGATGTTTTGGAGTTTTTAAAAGATTACATCAGCAAGAACGAGGTAGAGTGCTTTGTGGTAGGAGAACCTAAGCAAATGAACAACACGCCTTCAGAATCCGCCATTTTTATTGAGCCATTTGTTAAAAAGCTGTCAGCGGCCTTTCCGGGGATCCCGGTAAAGCGGATGGATGAACGGTTTACCTCCCTGATGGCCACGCGTGCAATCCGTGATGCGGGACTGAAGAAAAAAGACCGGCAGGATAAAGCGTTGGTTGATACGGTGAGCGCGACCATTATTTTGCAGTCATATATGGAAAATTTGAAAATTTGAAAATTTGAAAATTTGGGAATGTGGGAATGTGGGAATGTGGGAATGTGGGAATGTGGAAATTTAGATTTTTTTTATCAGTATTAGTTATTCAAATTGTGCATTTGTCCGAAAGTTTGATGATCTGCCAGTCTTCCCGGGTACTCTTCCGCCTGTCCACTTGTCCATGTGCCCACTTGTCCGCCCGTTCACCAATATTAATAAACCTCTAACCAAAATTTTATGATTCTGCCAGTTGTAGCTTACGGACACCCGGTTTTAAAAAAAGTTGCGGAAGAAATTCCTGAAGATTATCCTGATTTGCAAGAGTTTATTACAAATTTGTGGGAAACCATGTATCTTTCTGATGGTGTCGGGTTGGCAGCCCCGCAGGTGAACCGTTCTGTCCGGATATTCGTGATTGATGCCTCTGCATTTGCAGAGAAATACCCTGAAGCAGATCATTTTAAAAAAGCCTTCCTCAATGCGCGAATATACAAAGAGGAGGGGGATGATTTCTCCTTCAACGAGGGATGTCTTAGTTTCCCGGGACTAAGGGAAGACATCCTCCGGAAACCAGTAATATATATGAAGTACATGGATGAAAACTTCATCGAACACGATGAACGGTTCGAGGGAGTAATAGCCCGGATCATCCAGCATGAATACGATCACATTGAGGGTATTGTTTTCGTAGACCGGATCCCTTCCCTGAAGAAAATGCTGCTCAAGCGCCGGTTGACCGATATCAGCAAAGGGAATGTGGAGGTAGGTTATAAAATGTTATTCCCTCAGATAAGGAAAGGAAGAAAATAGTGGGTTCTCTCCACGGTCAGGATGATAGAAAGTAAAAACTCAGGCAATCGACGAAAAACCTAAAACCAACAATATGAAAAAATACATTATTGTGATATTATCTGTTTCCATTGGCTTAATGACAGGATGCAAGCCTTCGCGTGAAAAAACAATCACCAGGATCGATAACCTGGAGAAAAGTCTTTTTGCTCCGGATGCATTTAGTTTTAACCAGGAAAAGGCCGACAGCCTCCAGGCATATTACCTGGAATTTATCAAAGATTACCCCAAAGATTCACTGGCCCCCGGATATTTGTTCAAGGCGGCAAACATCGCTATGAATTCGGGTGACGGTAGCAAAGCGCTTGGTTTTTTTGATCAGTATATTCAGAATTATTCCGATCAGCCAAAAGCCCCGATGTGCCTGTTTTTCAAGGCTTTCATTTATGAAAATATGATGCGGGATCTTGATAAGGCCAAGGAAACCTACCTCCTGTTTATCGAAACCTATCCGGCACATGATTTTACAAATGATGCCAAACTGGCATTGGTAAACCTTGGAAAAACCCCTGACATGCTTGTAAAGGAATTTGAGGAAAAACAGAAAGCCGATAGTCTCCGTGTTGCAGATTCGCTGGCGAAAATCAAGAAGATAAAAAAACGCTAAATTCACGGAATATCCATTCCTGTTTCCTGCAGCGCTTGCATTCAGCCATTATTTAAACAAACTTTCCAGTGCCGTAAACAGGTTTGCCGGCGAAATATGCTGGTGCAGGTTGCCTTCATAGCTATATGCGATATCACCTCGTTCTTCCGATACGATAATGGCAATAGCATCCGACTTCTCTGTAATCCCTACAGCAGCGCGATGGCGCAATCCGTAAAAGGGCGGAATGGTCGCTTTATTTGAAACGGGGAGGATGCAGCGGGCTGCCCGTATATATTCGCCGTTTATAATTACCGCCCCATCGTGCAGCGGACTGTTTTTAAAAAAAATCGTTTCAAGCAGAACTTCTGAAATCTTTGAATCAATAGCCTGACCCGTTGCAATGTATTGATCAAGTTCATTTTGCTGTGTGATTACGATCAATGCCCCCGTTTTGGTTTCAGCCATTTTCTGGCAGGCCTTCACAATCTTATCGATATTCAGATTGACGGGGTTGTTTATTTTAAAGCGCCAGAAAAGAAATCGTTTCCGCTGGTTTTTAATGATCCTGGTATTCCCGACCATCAAAAGGAATTGCCGTATTTCAGGCTGGAAAACTACGATCAGTGCTATAACGCCTACGCTGATGAACTGGCCCAGGATCTCCGTAAGCAGTTGCATTTGCAAGGCTTTGACAACCTTCCAAATAATGTACACGGCAATAATTCCGATAAAAATCCGGATAGCCGCTGTTCCTTTTACCAGGTTGTAAATCTCATAGAGAAGAATGGCAAACAGGATGATGTCGATAATATCGACGATACGAAGGGAGAAAAGGCCGACTAAAAGCATAAGCAAATTCAAAACTCAAAGATCAAAACCACAATTCAAAACTCAAAGATCAAAATTCAAAGATCAAAACGACAGATCAAAGATCAAAACCAATGGTCGAAACCTGCTGAAGATAATTTCTCACTTTTCACTCGTCATTTTTCAGTTTTCACTTTTCACTCGTAAATCGTAAATCGTAAATCGTAAATCGTAAATCGTAAATCGTAAATCGTAAATCGTAAATCGTAAAATTGGTCTTCAAAGTTAGCAAAATCCCGTTAACTGAGCATCTTCACCAGCCTGACCGCTTCCACCGCCTCTTTCACATCATGAACTCTCAGCATATCAGCTCCTTTGATTAATGCAATGGTATTCAGAACAGTAGTGCCATTTTTTGCCTCATCCGGACTGATCTGAAGCAGTCGTGTGATCATTGATTTGCGCGAAAGTCCGGCGACAACGGGTACACCTATTGATTTGAATTCATCAAATCGCGACAGCATGGCGAAATTATGTTCCACCGTTTTTCCAAAACCGAAACCAGGATCAATCAATACTTGTCGTAATCCCGCTTCACGGCATCGTGCAAGTTGTTGTTCGAAAAAGTATATTACCTCAGTGACTACATCCCGGTATGCCGGGTTTTGCTGCATGGTTGCGGGTGTTCCCTTCATGTGCATGAGGATGTAGGGTACATTAAACGAAGCAACTGTTTCAATCATCCCATGTTCGAAACGACCACCGTAAATGTCGTTTATCATATCAGCTCCATTGGCAATGGCAGCCCGTGCAACGGATGGCCTGAAGGTGTCAATCGAAATGAAACAGCCGGGAAACTGCTTTCTGATTGCCTTCAAGGATGGCAGCAAACGTTCCATCTCCATGCCTTCGGTTACCTCCTCAGCTCCTGGCCTGGTTGAAACAGCCCCGATATCAATAATCGCAGCGCCATCAGTCAACATCTGCTCAACCCGATGTATTTGTGCTTCAATTCCTGAATACTTCCCACCATCAAAAAATGAATCGGGTGTAATATTCAGAATACCCATGACCAGTGGGGTTGAAAGGTCCATTGCCTGATTGTCCTGAAAAAGTTTGTTCATTTCTTTGTTAAAAACGCCATCCAAAAGTACGATCAAAACCCGGAAAATTGTTAATTTTAGCCTCCGAAATATAGAATCATCCAAAAATTCATGAAGTCTGCTACCCAAACCGAACAGCAGTTTAACGCTGTTATTCAAATGTGCCGTCAGATTTTTCTGACCAAAATGAAAGATTATGGCACGGCCTGGCGGATTTTGCGCCCCGCTTCCCTGACTGACCAGATTTATATCAAGGCTCAGCGGATACGCAGTATTGAGGATAAGGGAACTCAAAGAATAGACGAGGGAATCAAACCGGAATTTATGGGAATTATCAACTATTCGGTATTGGCGCTTATCCAGATTGAACTGGGAACAGAGGAAAAACTCAACCTTGAAGTGTCGGAAGCCGATCAGTTGTATGATAAATATACGACAGCTGCCTGCGATTTAATGATGAATAAAAACCATGATTATGGTGAAGCCTGGCGCAATATGCGCCGGAGTTCACTTACCGACATTATCCTTATGAAACTTATGAGGATCAAGCAGATTGAGGATAATAAGGGAAAAACATTCATC
The DNA here is from genome assembly GCA_903885595.1 of uncultured Bacteroidales bacterium. GTDB lineage: Bacteria > Bacteroidota > Bacteroidia > Bacteroidales > FEN-979 > CAIVAT01. The sequence goes on along the minus strand of CAISJJ010000435.1, from coordinate 34,643 downwards.
TCTGAAGGGGTTGATGCAAACTATTTTGATATTATTAATTATGCAGTCTTTGCCTTAATAAAGATGGAATATGAAAATTCTTAGGACCATTTTCAGGATACTTGTCGGACTTGTTTTTGCATACTCTGGGTTTGTAAAGGGAATTGACCCGCTGGGCACTGTATACAGGATGGATGATTATTTTCTGGCCTTCAACCTTCCCTGGTTCATGCCGCTCAGCCCATACCTGACAATTTTTCTGGTCGTTGTTGAATTTTCACTTGCCATCAGCCTCCTTTTTAATCTTTGGATCCGGAAAACCGCCTGGGTGTTGTTGCTCATGATGATGTTCTTCACAATCCTGACATTTTTCGATGCGGTATACAATCTCGTTCCCGATTGCGGTTGCTTTGGTGATGCATTGAAAATCACAAATGTTCAGACTTTTACCAAGAATGTTATTCTGATGGGTTTTGTAGTCCCCATTTTCATCTGGCGGAAAAAATTCAGAAGCCTCTTGCCTGCTTGGGGAGATGTTGCACTGTTGCTTACAATAGCCATTGCATTTTCAGGCCTCTCCGTTTACTGCTACCGGCATTTACCGCTTATCGATTTCATGGCCTGGAAAGTCGGAAACCGAATAAATAAAACCGAAACCTTACCGGTGATTTTCTATGTGACCTATAAGAATAAACTGACCGGCGAAGAGAAAGAATACATTTCGCCGAACTATCCATGGAATGATTCTATTTGGCTCGCCAACTGGATCTTTACAAGTCAGCGGGTTGTGGATCCGAATAAAAACCAGGGATTGGTTTTACGTGCCGAAGATCAACTAGGCAACGATTTTACACCCAGTATAATAGATAATCCTGATTACCAGTTTATCCTGGTGGCATATGATCTTCGTGAAACCGACAAGGAGGGTTTCCGTAAGATACTTCCACTTTACAAGAAGGCCATAATGGATGGATATTCATTTATATGCCTCACCAGTTCACCCCCGACCGAAATTAAGAAATTCAGGATTTCCAATGGAACTGCATTCGACTATTATACTGCCGATGATGTGGTACTTAAAACCATGGTTCGTTCCAACCCCGGGTTGATTCTCCTTAAAGATGGGGTCGTGCTGGCAAAATGGAGCTTTCGCGATTTTCAATCCTATGACGAAGTCCGTCAGCAATATATTATAAAGTAGGTCAGGTATCGATTTACGATATACGATTTCAGATTTATAAAAAAGTCAGCCAATGGCAGAATTGAAAAAAAATGATGGTTTGATCGATATTTCCTTTAAATCGTATATCGTAAATCGTAAATCGTAAATTCCCTGATGTTTCACTTTATTTTAAAACGCTTCTGGTACGGTATACTTGTCCTTTTTGGGGTTATCATCGTAGTGTTTTTTTTGTTTAATGTTCTTCCGGGTGATCCGGCGCGGATGATGCTTGGCCAGCGCGCCGACAGTGCCTCCGTCGAGGCCATTAACAAGGATCTGGGCCGGGATAAACCACTCTCCATTCAATTTATTAATTATCTGAATGATCTCTCCCCGCTGTCATTTCATAATGTTCGTGATTCCAGGAATTTCTGGTTCCCTGATCCTGCAAAATATGGGAAAACCATTACACTGTTTTCAATCGGAAGTACCGGGCTGGTACTTAAGGAACCATACCTGCGCAGGTCGTATCAATCGAAACGGAATGTATCTGAAATACTGGCCGAAGGCTTTGTGAATACCATCATCCTGGCGTTTGTGGCCATGACTTTCGCTGTGTTGATCGGTATCGCCGTTGGAATAATGTGTGCCATCTATAAGAATAGTCTCATCGACCGCATTGCCCTCGTTTTTTCCGTGCTGGGCATGTCGCTTCCCTCTTTTTTTGTAGCGATCCTCAATGCCTGGATATTTGCCTTTGTCCTGGTCGGGTTCACCGGACTAAACATGTCGGGAAGCCTTTATGGTGTAGATGATTTTGGAGGGGGTACATATCTTGATCTCAAAAACCTGATTCTTCCTGCAATTACACTAGGAATCCGCCCCCTTGCCATTATAGTTGAACTAACCCGGAATTCACTCCTGGAGGTCATGACACAAGACTACATCAGAACAGCAAAGGCAAAAGGACTCACCAAATCAAAAATCATTCTGAAACATGCCCTCAAAAATGCACTGAATCCGGTTGTAACTGCCATTTCAGGCTGGCTGGCTTCATTGCTTGCCGGCGCTGTCTTTGTTGAGTTCGTGTTCGACTGGAAAGGCATTGGTGTGGTAATTGTAAATGCCCTGGACAAATATGACTTTCCGGTTGTGATGGGCGCTGTGCTCTTTATATCCATCATTCTGATTGTTATCAATTTTTTTGTGGACATCATTTACGGATTACTCGACCCGAGGATAAGATTGCAATGATGGGAGGATTATTTAGCCAGTGAAATGGTGAGCTGGTGAATATTTTAAATAAAGAAAAGGTTTTGGAAACTATCATTAACAAAAATTAAAAGCACGGTCCCTGACAATGAACTGCTGAACAATGAACAGTTGAATAAAACGTTATGGATTGGCTGGTGGTAAACTTTTTTCCCGTTCACCGGTACATCAGTTCACCTGTTCACCGGTTTACTTGTTTGCCAGATACACAAACTAACTTAACCAAATACTTAAATATGAGAAAAAAAATTGTTGCCGGAAACTGGAAAATGAATAAAAGTTTTGCCGAAGCGGAAGAGCTGATAACCGAAATTGCCGATGCGCTCGATGAGATCGAATTAACAAATACAGAGGTTGTACTCTGTCCCCCGGCGCTATATATCGAAATGGCTACCGATGTTGCTTTCGAATCAAATTTCAAAGTCGGCGCCCAGAATATTTATCCGGAAGATGCCGGCGCTTTTACCGGTGAAATAAGCCCGCTGATGCTGAAAGAACTGAATGTTGGTTATTGCATTATAGGCCATTCGGAACGGCGGAAGTATTTTAACGAAACCAATGAATTCCTTGCCCGAAAAGTCGATGCACTGCTGAAACATGATATGTGCCCCATCTTTTGCTGTGGAGAAGTATTACCCGAAAGAGAGGCAAATCAGCATTTTTCAGTAGTGACTTCGCAGGTTGTGGAAGGATTATTCCATCTTCCGGTGGAGGCCTTCAGGAATGTGGTCATTGCGTACGAACCGGTATGGGCCATTGGGACCGGCGTGACCGCTACCAAGGAACAGGCACAGGAAATGCATGCTTTTATCAGGGGATTGATTGCCGGTAAATACGACGAACAAACAGCATCTGATACGACCATCCTTTATGGCGGCAGTTGCAATGACAAAAATGCAGCGGAACTCTTTGCCCAACCCGATGTTGACGGGGGCCTCATCGGTGGCGCTTCGCTGAAATCAGAAGAATTCCTGAAAATCATTACATCCCTGTAACTATGGATTATATCGAAATCAGCATGACCAATTTCAGGGATTTCGACCCCGAAATTGTAATGGCCCAACTGTCGGGAATGGATTTTGAGAGCTTTACCGAATCGGAAACCGGGATTCAGTGCTACATCAGGGAAGATTTGTACAATGAATCCCTGATCACCGGGTATTTGAATCAGTTGCATGATGACCATGGTGTGGTATCTGAATCACGGAAAATTATTGCGCAAAACTGGAATTCCATCTGGGAAAGTGCCTATGAGCCGGTTACCATTGCTGGTAAATGCCAGGTTCGTGCACCATTTCACCAACAAACAGGCGGGATTCAATATGATATCGTGATTGAACCCAAAATGTCGTTTGGCACGGCACATCATGAAACAACCTCCCTGATGCTGGAAATGCTGCTTGAGGAAGACCTCTCGGGGAAACGGGTACTTGATATGGGCTGTGGAACCGGCGTGCTGGCAATTTTGGCCCATAAAATGAAGGCGAAACAGGTAGTGGCTATTGACAACGACGACTGGGCTTTTGCGAACGCTTCAGACAACATGGAAAAAAATTCCGCAACCTCCGTAACAGTCATTCAGGGCGAACTTTCTTCCATTCCATTGCCTGCATATGATGTTATAATTGCAAATATCAACCGCAACGTTTTATTGAACGACATTCCCGGATATGCCGGATGCCTGAATCCTGATGGAGTTTTAATGATGAGCGGTTTTTATGAGCAGGACCTTGAACAGATCAGGCTGGTGTCGGAGCAGGCAGGCCTGCGTTATATAAGCCACAAAGTCAATAATCACTGGGTGGGCGCTAAATTTGTAAAATGACCAGAACTTTTATTCTGAATATCGTGAAACCAATGATGGCTGGGCTATTCGCCTTTCTTTCGTTGGTTTCATTTTGTCAGAAAGAGTTATATTTTTCTGGTGATTCTGCAAAATTTACCGGTGAACTGAATTCCATATTTGGTAACCTGGCCGATAATGAAAAAAAAATCATTGCGCCTTCCATGGAAGATTTTTATCAGAAATGGAAACTGGAGAAATTTGATGCATCCTATAAAAAGATCATTTACACCATTTTTAATGAAATGGCGCTGAAAAAAATCCGGCCTTATCCCGATTTTTTCAATTATATCAATGCCCTGAATATTTTTATCAATACCAATCAACCGGATGCCTGTTTTATTCCGTGGTCGGATATCCTGCTAAAGTTGGTTGCCGATAAAAACAACCGCAAATTCATGGCTTTTCTTGAATCATCCTGTAATTTATTTTCCGAAAACCTGATTTATAAATCACCGACCACAAAATGGAAAATCAAGACTACAACATACAGCTTTGCCTTCGATACGGTGCCACGAATCGATTTTCCGAAGTCCGATCTTACTTGCTATGCCAACGACGACAGCCTGAATGTATATGCTACCCGTGGGAGGTATTATCCATTGACAAGCCAATGGAAAGGTGTGGATGGAAAAGTAAACTGGCAGCGCGCAGGGGAGGACCCGGGTAAAATTTTCGCCAATCTTTCAGGGTACGAAATCCAGATGCGGTACTCGAAATTTACCGCTGATTCGGTAAGTTTTACCCATAAAAAATATATGCCTGCTCCGATCCTGGGCCGTTACATTGATAAGGTACTTGCTGATGTTACCGAAGAAAAAGCTTCCTATCCGCGGTTTTCCTCCTACAACAAAATGATTGGCATCCCGCGCTTGTTCAACAATATTGATTACCTCGGCGGATTTGCTATTGAAGGAAACCGTATCATTGGGTCCGGTGATAAAACAACGGATGCCCGGCTGTTTTTCAAAAAAGACGGAAAGGATTTCGTTCTGGCACGCGGAAAAACATTCATCATCCGACCCGACAGGATTAACTCCAGCATGGCTTCGATCACGATTTACCATGACAACGATTCGATTTTTCATCCTGGGCTCCAGTTGAAATATATGGATGATAAAAAGGAACTCTCCTTTACCAAAGATGAACGTGTTACCATTATCAGTCCCTGGTTTGATTCTTTTCATAAGATCGAAATCTATTGCGAAGCCCTCTACTGGAATGTGGGCGCCCCTAAAATCAGCTTTGAGATGATGAAAGGCCCGTCGAAAGACAGTAAAGCTGTGTTTGAATCCAGCAGCTTTTACTCTCTGCTTCGTTATGAAAAACTCAAAGGCATCGATGAGACCAACCCGCTAAACCTGATTAATTTTTTTACCAATAAAAAGGGAAGCCAGGAGTTTACGCTCGAAGAGCTGACGGACTATATGAATAAACCAGCTGAACAGGTCGAAGTTCAGTTGTTAAAAATGGCGACCAGGGGATTTCTGGTTTATGACTATGAGGCTAAAATAGCACGGGTTAAAAAGAAACTGTATGATTACGTGAAAGCACGCGATGCCAAAGCAGATTACGATGTGATTTTTTTCAACTCTCATGTGAACAATGCTGCCAATGGAGTGCTTAACCTTGAGACGTTTGATCTCAGGATTCAGGGCGTTCAAATGGTCGTGCTTAGTGATTCACAGCAGGTGCAGGTGTATCCGGGCAATTCGGAAATTGTACTCAAAAAGGATATGGATTTTGTCTTCACCGGAAAAGTGATGGCTGGCCTGTTCGATTTTTATGCCCGAGATTGTTCTTTTGAATACAATAAATTCAGAATTAACATGCCTTTTGTCGATTCCATGATTTTTTTTGTAAAAAGTAAAACATGGGATCCGAAATCAAATACCTTTCCACTGGTGAAAGTCACGACTGCCATTACGAACCTCAGCGGAGAATTACTGATCGATGATCCGGGAAATAAATCGGGCCTCAGGGCGCTCAGCGAATATCCAATTTTTACGAACAAGAACAACGCTCAGGTTTATTGGAATAAAAAGGAGATCCAGAAGGGCGTTTATACAAAAGACAAGTTTTTCTTCGATGTCCAGCCTTTTTCAATCCACAGTCTGGATGTTGTTGCAACTGACAGCCTCGATTTTACCGGTGCACTCACTTCTGCAGGTATTTTCCCTGTAATCGCAGAGCCTTTGCACGTCCGTCCCGACTATTCACTGGGTTTTGTGAAAATGACCGACTCAACCGGATTGCCAGCCTACGGTGGGAAAGGTACCTTCATCTCAAAAATAGATCTCAGCGACAGGGGGTTGCGCGGTGACGGCGTACTTCGTTTTCTGAACTCGACCACCCATTCTCCTGATTATATTTTTTTACCCGACTCGATGAAAACCCTGGCTAAGAATTTTAGTATGGTGGAGCAGGAAGGAACTGTTGAATATCCTTCAGCCCATGGTGATTCAGTCAGGGAGTTCTGGCTGCCATACAAGGATTCATTGTTAATAACCAGTACTTCGAAAGATGTGGTAATGTACAATAACCAGTCGGCATTCGGAGGCATTCTTTCACTTACACCGCGGTTACTCAGCGGAAAGGGCATCGTTAAGATCAAAGATGCTGAAATGGAATCCAAAGGTTTTAATTTTAAACGAAGAACTTTCGATGCCTTGATTGGCAGTTTCCGCATTAAATCATTAAATCAGTCAGACCTCACAATTTCAACAAAAAATTACCAGGCCCATTTTGATTTCGACAATCGCAAAGGGGAATTCAAATCCATTGCAGGAATTTCGAAAATGGAATTTCCACTTAATAAGTATGTTTGTTCAATGGATCGTTTTGACTGGCTTCTCGACAGCGACGAAATCCTGCTGGCAAACGAGCAGCGTAAGACACAGGCAACGGATTCACTGAGTTTAACGCAACTGATCGATCATGCTTATACCGGATCGGAGTTCATCTCGGTGCATCCATTGCAGGATTCGCTGAAGTTTTTTGCAGCCACAGCAACCTATAATCTGCGTACCAACGTGATCAATGCAAATGAGGTCAGGATAATCAAGGTGGCCGATGCGGCTGTTTTTCCGGATTCAGGACAGGTGTTGATTTTTAAAGATGCAAAAATGCAAACCCTGCATCATGCGATATTGATTGCAAACACAAAATCCCGGTTTCATCAGTTTTACAATGCTGAAGTTTCTATTGCATCCCGGAAGAATTTTACCGGCCGGGGTGATTATGATTATAAGGACAAGGCCGGAACGCTTGAAAAAATACAGTTTGATCGCATCCGTGTTGAGGGTGATACCATCCTGCAAACAGTGGCATATGGTTCTATCTTTGATTCAACAAACTTTGTGTTAAGTCCTGAGTTTGCTTTTAAAGGGGATGTGACACTTCATGCTGCTGAAAAACACCTTATTTTCAACGGAGGGTTTCGTATTATTACCGATTGTATTCATCCTCAACCGGAATGGGTGAAATTTAACAGCCCGGTTGATCCCGCCAGGGTACAGATACCGGTTAAACTGCCCGTGAAAAACATGGCAGGTGAAACGATCTCCCTTGGGTTGATGTTTTATAATAATGTAGAAAAAATCAGCCCGTCGTTCTTCCGGCAAAAAAACAGCTTCAGCGATAGTACCATCGTTTCGGCCGAAGGTTTGATCGAGTATAATTATCCAACACGCGAATTCCGCATTTCCAATCCTGACAAGCTGAATGATCTGTCGGTAAAGGGAAATTATCTCTCCCTGAACACTGGTTATTGCATGGTTCGGGGCGAAGGGAAACTCAATCTGAATCTCAAATCAGGTAACCTGAAAATCGAGAATTATGGAACCATCGATAATTTTATCATTCCCGATTCAACAAGATTGCATCTGGCCATGGGATTGAACTTTCCATTTTCAGAACCGGGATTGCAACGATTCAAAGCCATGCTTGAGTCCGTTAACCTGTCTGGTGTAAACCTGATGCGTACCCCTTTTACCCTGGCAATGGAAAATATGCTGGATAGCCAGGAATATGAACGTTTGAAAAGTGAGCAGGATCTTCTTGGAAAATATAAGAAATTCCCCGAAGCTCTCGAACGTACCCTGTTTCTTGCTGATGTCTGGATGAAATGGGACACCACAACCCGTTCCTTCGTTTCATTTGGCAATATCGGGATCGCGAATGTTGGTAAAAATCAGGTAAACAGGTACGTAAGCGGGATAATTGAATTTTCCCGGAAACGTAATGGTGATGATTTCACAGTTTATCTTGAACTGACAAAAGATGACTGGTTTTTCTTTAATTATCGCAACAATATTCTGATGGCGCTCTCCTCCGATCTTGGGTTCAATGACATTATCATGCAAGCTGCCCAATCGCGGACAGAACAGAAGCGGGTAAGCAAGCTGGCAACAGGTTTCACATACACAATCGCCACGGACCGAAAAAAACGGGATTTTCTCAGGAAATTTGAATCGGAGGACAATCCGTAGGTATTCAGAATTTATTTTACTTTGCAAACTGAAACATTGAGTTTACTCCGAAAAGCCAGCCTCCCGGATACTGATCAAAGTCGAAGTATGCAACAGGCTGAAATTAAGCACACTTCGACTCCGTTCAGCGTCCTTAATTCGTTTAACGTGACTTTTCGGAGAGGACTCCATCGTACGATTAATATATGTAGCCAGTAGCTTTTGCTTAGGGGGATTTCCTGCATTGTGAGAAAATATTGAGACTGAAAATAGAATAGTTTAACGATACGACCGATGACACTGATTTATATTGTACTAGAGATACTTGCAGCCTATTTGTTGGGATCCGTTCCATCGGCAGTGTGGGTTGGAAAAATGTTCTATGGGATTGATGTTCGTCAGCATGGAAGCGGAAATGCCGGCGCCACCAATGTGATCAGGGTGCTTGGATACAAAGCGGGCATCCCGGTTATGCTGTTCGACGTGTTCAAAGGTTGGCTCGCGGTTCAGCTGGCCGTTTGGTTGCCTGTTCCGGGATTATCAGCCGATCTGATGACCTATGTCAGAATAGGCTTGGCCCTTGCTGCTGTGCTGGGACATGTTTTTCCCATTTATGTCGGATTTAAAGGCGGTAAAGGCGTTGGTACCATTGCAGGGGCTGGAATTGCACTTTTCCCTCTTGCCATCCTGCTGGTACTGGCTATTTTTATGGTGGTGCTTGCCTCTACTCATTATGTCTCTTTATCGTCCATTCTGGCATCCCTTGCCTTCCCTCTGATTGTCATTTTTTTGATGGGCGTTCGCCATCCGGGGTTGATTGGTTTATCATTGCTGGTGGCTGTCTTTATCCCGGCAACACACCGAAAAAATATAAGCAGGTTGCTTAAAGGGGAGGAACGCAAATTTGAATTCAGGAAGAAAAAGGATGACCCGGATAAGTTAAAATGAATATAAATAATATTTTACAAACAGATTATTATCGTATATTTGGAACAATTTTCAATAAAAAATACTGCCATGAAATTCATCATCTCCAGTACACTTTTACTTAAAAATCTTCAGGCCATCCTGGGAGTAATCAATTCAAACAACACGTTGCCAATCCTTGACGATTTCCTCTTCGAACTCAAAGAAGACGATTTGATAATTACCTCCTCCGACCTGGAAACGACCATGCGGGTCACTGTGAAACCCGACATGGCAGAGGAGCAGGGAAGCATTGCCATTCCTGCCAAGATATTGGTTGATACCCTGAAGACATTTCCCGACATTCCTGTTGCTTTCACAATAAACCAGGTGTCTTTAATGATCGAAATTTCGGCAGGCGAAGGAAAATATAAACTTTCGGGTCACAAAAGCGAAGAATACCCCCGCACACCTTCCCTCGAAGATACTACAGCCATTACATTCGAATCACGTCTTATGGCACAGGCCATCAATAAAACCCTTTTTGCAACAGGGAACGATGAATTAAGGCTTGTCCTTTCAGGGGTGTTTTGTGAACTCTCGCCCGATGATGTCACCTTTGTGGCAACAGATGCGCATAAACTCGTACGTTACAAACGAGCTGATCTTAAGTCCTCCGATTCGGCGTCGTTCATCCTGCCTAAAAAGCCGATGAACCTCCTGAAGAACCTTTTATCAAGCCAGGAGTTCCCTGTAACCATTGAATATAACAAAACCAACGCGTTCTTCTCCTTTTCGAATATCCACCTGATTTGTCGCTTAATTGATGGCAAATACCCGAATTATGATGCCGTTATTCCTAAGGAAAATCCCAATAAACTTACGATCGACCGCCATGCGCTGTTGACGACCATTCGCCGTGTTTCAATTTTTGCGAACCAATCGACTCACCAGATCAGGTTTAAAATTTCGGGACAGGAGTTGTTGCTTAGCGCTGAAGATATTGATTTTTCGAACGAAGCAAGGGAACGTCTGAATTGTTCCTATATCGGAGAAGATCTTGAAATCGGATTTAACTCAAAATTCCTCCTTGAAATGTTAAGCAATATTGAAACGGATGAAGTCCGGCTTGAAATGTCTGCTCCCAACAGGGCCGGAATTCTTACCCCGGTCAACAGTGACAATAAGGAGGAGGATATCCTTATGCTTGTTATGCCGGTAATGCTGAATAAATAAAAATCAATCCCGGATCCTCCCGGAAAATTTAATCCTATATACATGAAACGACATGGCTTTTTATTCATACTTATAATTGCTTTTTTTCCTGTTATCTTTTTTTCTTCCTGCGCCAAAATAAGGGAACTTGCTGCTTTTGATGTTTCATATAACATTCCCCGAACGACTTTTATATATACACCGACAAAGGATAAAAGCGGCGAACAACTTATTTATGCCGGTTATGTATCGGCAAATCTCGACAGTATCCTGAATGCAAACGGACTGTCAGGCGGAATGGTTGGAAATACCACATTTACCAAATGTTCTATCACCATCGATCAGCCTGATTCTGTGAATTTCGGATGGCTTCAGTCACTCCGCGGAGAAATTTCACAAACGTCTGAGCCTCCCGCTGAGGTATTTGGTTATGTAACCGCAGTAGATCCAAATGCCAAAACAGTAAATTTAACGCTTACCAATATTAATATCAGACCCTATCTGGGTGGTACCAGCTTTTATGTTCGTGTATACGGGGTCTTAAACGGTGCAGTACCGGTTGAATGGGTTCAAATGTATATTGATGGCACATTGCAGTTGCATCTGGAACCAGTTTAATGATCGAATTGAAACAAAAAAAAGAGCGGTGCCGGAAGCATCGCTCTTTTTTTTTTACATGAAATTGACTTAGTCCCGGCGAACATTGATTGCTTTTTTCCCTCGGTTGTCCTCTGTCAGATCAAAAGAAACCTGGTCATTTTCACGAATTTTGTCAATAAGTCCACTTACGTGAACAAATACGTCTTGCTGGCTTTCATCATCCAGGATGAACCCAAAACCTTTTCTCTCATTAAAAAATTTCACTTTACCTCTTGACATAATACATTAGAATTAGGATGAATAACCAAGGCGAATATACAACAAAATCTTAAAATTAAAAATTTTGCCATTTTTTTTAACATGCCTGTTTGGCAAACTCTGATTTTATTCTATAACTTTACCAAAAACTATTATGGTATTTTAACCGGTTAACCGGCATTCCGTCTTACTATAAAAAATTAGGCTATGAAAGAACTGTCCCTGAATCTTGAAAATCTTAATGATGTTTTCCCTTCAACCTTCACGCCTGAGCAGATTGCCAAAGCGAAAACGATTTTTCTTAAACAACTTGCAGAGGAGGCACACCATTTTTACCAGGGGAAAATCCAAACTATTCCCAAGGCGCCGGTTGTTGGGTTCAATTGGTTTAATGTTTGGTATACACCGGGTGTGTCGAGGGTTTCAACCAACATCCGTGATAACAACGACGCCTCCTTCGATCTAACGAACCGTGGAAATCTTGTGGCAGTGGTAAGCGACTCAACACGTGTTCTGGGCGATGGTGACTGTACCCCTTCAGGCGGACTGGGGGTAATGGAAGGCAAGGCGTTTCTGATGAAATATCTCGGCGGGGTTGATGCAGTTGCTTTGTGTATCGACAGCAAAGGGAAAGATGGTAAAAACGATCCTGAAAAGATCATCGAATTCGTGAAAATGTGCCAGCCCAGTTTTGGCGCTGTCAACCTTGAAGATATTTCCCAGCCAAATTGTTACAGGGTTTTGGATGTGCTTCGCGAGGAGTGCGACATTCCGGTTTGGCACGACGACGCCCAGGGAACAGCCTGTGTCACACTTGCAGGGGTGATCAATGCACTTAAGCTGGCGGGTAAAAATATCGGTGATGTCAGGTTTGTTCTGAATGGAGCAGGGGCATCCAATACGACCATTGCCCGCTTGCTGATTACCGACGGGGCCGATCCCGCTAAAATGATCATGTTTGATACCAAAGGATCCTTGCATGTTGGCAGGGAGGACATTAAGGCAGATCCACGCTTTTACCGGAAATGGGAACTTTGTGAAAAAACCAACCCGGGGAGAGTCCCAACCATTGAGGAGGCAATGAAAAACGCCGATGTGCTGATTTCGCTTTCAACTCCCGGCCCCGATGTGATCAAACGTCCATGGATTAAAAGCATGGCCGGTAAATCAATTGTGTTTTGCTGTGCCAATCCCGTTCCCGAAATCTATCCTTATGCAGCCAAGGAAGAAGGCGCCTACATTGTAGCCACCGGGCGCGGTGACTTCCCAAACCAGGTGAATAACTCGATCGGCTTTCCAGGAATACTGAAGGGAGCGTTGATGGTGCGTGCAAAGAAAATTACCGATACCATGGCCATTGCCGCTGCCCATTCCCTGGCCGATTATGCCGAAAAACGGGGGATCACGGTCGAAAATATCGTTCCCAATATGGAAGAAGCTGCTGTTTTTCCTCATGAGGCTGCCGATGTCGCTATGCAGGCTATCAAAGATGGTGTTGCACGTATCAACATGACATGGGAAGAAGCATTTCAAAAGGCGAAAAAAGACATTGAGCATGCACGTGGGCTAACGAGGTCATTGATGGACAAAGGATTTATCGAATCTCCCCCTGCTGAAATGATCCAAAAGGCACTTGCCTACGCCATCGACCAGGTAAAATAATCCATGCCACCCTGTCAGGGTGCTACAACCCTTTAAGGGTTACCAACCTTGCTCCGTGTGGTGGGGTTTTCATTTCAAAATGCCCCCTGACTTTTCCAAGGTCAGTTTGCGACCATAGATCCCTCATGGAATATTTCCCGTCAAGCTCCAGTTCCTTCATTTCGACAGGAATGTACAAGGGTTTGGTAGTTTTGTTAAACAAGCCAACTGCTACACTGCCATCTTCAAGTTTACGGGCCCAAATTTCGAATTCATCTGTTTTGCGGACCTGGATGGCTTGCTTACCCAAAGGATCCTGATTTACAGTCAGTACCTCATCGTTTGTTAGCAGGTTCATGGTAAATACATCCAGTTGTTCAAGATCACATCCGATTAACAGGGGAGCTGCGAGCAGGCTCCATAAGGTTATATGCGTGTATTGTTCATTCGGTGTCAATCGTGTATAATGTAATGCAGGCCCCCAGCCAACCCAGCCAACAACAAGCATGTCAGGGTCATTCCAGCGGCCAGGCGCTGAATAGGGCGAACATTTATACTGGTTGAACCCAATCTCTGATAAACTTTCCCATGTATCTGTAATATCGCCGGTTGTTCGCCAGCTATTACCATCCACTTCGGCGCCCCAGGTCCATACATCACCCATTCCATACTGGCAAAGACTATAATGAATATCACGGTTTGCCTTCCGAATGGCATGTTTCATCTCCTTGTACGGATATTTCATTTGTTCCGGCGTTGGCTTTGGTGCGATGTTCCCATATGAACACCAATCATATTTCAGGTAATCGATGCCCCACGATGCATAGTTCTGTGCATCATTTGCTTCAAACATATAGCTCCCTTCATAACCACCACACGTTTTCGGACCCGGGGATGAGTAAATTCCAATTTTTAGGCCCAGGGAATGTATATAATTGCAAAGCTCCTTCATATCCGGGAATTTGTCATTGGGTAAAATATTTCCATCTTTATCGTGAGTGTCTTCCCATCCATCATCAATGTTCACATAGGACCAGCCATGGTCAATCAACCCGCTTGATTTCATGGCATCGGCCGATTGACGAACTTTTTTGTCGCTCACACTTAATCCCCAGCAGTTCCAGCTGTTCCAACCCATTGGAGGCGTCAGTGAGATTACATCACCAACAATTATTTTCAGTTCGCGTTCGTTAAAGCCCAGGTCGTTTTCAACCGTTACCATGACCAGGTGCTCCCCCTTCTTTTTTAAAGCACCGGTTATGAGCCCATTTTTCGGATCAATCTTCAATCCATCCGGAAGTCCGGAAGCACTGTATTTCAACGGTGGCCTTCCCGTTGCAGCAACTTTAAACAAAAAGGGAGACCACGGACGTACACCAAATACCTTTGCCCCGTTGATCCTCGGTTCAGGCGGGGTTGGAGGTGTCAGAATATATGGAATTTCAACATCTTCGGTAATCATGTTACCGGAATTTGATTCAATAAATGAAATTTTCAGAACCGCAGGAATTGTAAATTCTTTTTTGAATACCACAGATTTGTCAATACTTAGATTTCGTGTCAGATCTATTGCCGACTCTTCAGAATATACACTGATGCCATTATCGCAACGGATTACCTTGACCAACAGCTTTCCTTTAAAATCCATGGTCCCCGATTGATTCAATATCGAAAAGTTTTTGGTGATCATGTTTTCCCCTTTGAGGGTAAAAGGATCGGAGATAACATCGAATTTTACATAGTCTTTAAGTCCGGTCATGGAGATTTCAAAATTTTTCCCAAACATTCCTCCGGCGCCACCCTGATCAAAACATCTTACAGCAATAATGTTTTCTTTATCCCAGTGAATCCGAGGATCGTGTACGCCCAGGATATACCGGCGTTCAAGATTCCATTTTCCCTGTTCTTTGTAAAATTCAGCATTGGATTCATCACGTCCCTTCAGATTTTTTCCATTTTCGCCGATCAGTTCACCATTCACGAAAATCTGGTCACAGTCGTCAATCTTCCCGAGAATTAACTGAAGGCTGTCTTTGATAATGGCATTTTCTATCCATGATGAAGAAAAGAATACTCTTATCCGGTACCATGCGTACCCATCATAATCACTTCGTCCCTGCGACTCCCAGATTTCTTTTGGATCAATCGAATCCCATGCTGAATCGTCGAAGGCTGGCATCGCCCAGGCAGGATCATCGCCTGTGGTAAATCGCCAACGGGTATCTATTGACACACCCTGCTGTTCTATGCTTTTCGTGCATGATATAAAAAGGGAAAGGGTGAGAAATCCTGCGAAAATGAACAACTTTTTCATGGTTACAGTTTTAATGGTCAATTTTTATGAAGGTTCAGCTACAAGCGGAACATAACTTTTTTGAAATTAAACCAGAATATGTCAGCGTTTCCATTGCCTTGTAAGTTTCGCATCTGGTGGAAGGAAGTCAAGGTCCATTTGGGGGCAAAATTCTTATATGGCACCTGGCGCCTGTCTGATGCATAGAATATATATGTTCCATCAGGACTGACTGATATGCTGATGGCCTCATCGCAAGGCAGGCGGAGTGTTTTTACCAGGTCAATTCCCTTACTCCACGAACCATCCGGGTTGTGAAAGAAAAGCATGTAAGTGGAGGGATTTTCCGGTTGAACCGAATCACGTCCGGCAACACAGGCCACCAGGAAACTTTCGTCAGGTGCAATGCCTGCATTATAAATCACACCCTTACCGTTTACAGGTGAAGGCAGGGGTTCAGGGGATGAAAAACTTCCATTTTTCCATTTGGAAAGAAAAATACTGGTTGATTTTGTTTCAGGGTCGCGCCGTGAAAAATACAGATTGCCGTTTTTCGCCAGTGATGGATAAAACTCTTCATTCCGGGTGTTGATGGGCGAAGGGAGCTGAACAGGTTTGCCCCATGCGCCACCAGGCTTTCGCTCGGCCATCCATATATGCTGATCTGCCCAGCCGGGTTTGGCAGATAAAAACATAATGCGCTGCCCATCGGCAGAAACGCTAGGTTCTGCGAAAAACCGGCTTGTATCCCTTGCAAATTCAGCTACTACCGGTTCAAACCAGGTTCCGTTTATACGCCGGGCAACGATGATGGTTGTCCAGTCATCCATGAAAAGACTATAATAAATTTCATTCCCATCGGCAGTAATGGAAACGTCGCGTTCATACATCCCGGTCGAAATAATTCCGCCAACAAACATCAATGGCCTGTCGCTTGGTAAAACCTGGCCCAAATAATCACTTGATCGAACGGGTAAACCCTTTTTTTCCTGGCTTTGGGAGCATGATGCCAGGATGAAGGCAAGCAGAATATAGAACCACGCATTTCTGATCATGGCTATTTTTCATGCAAGATAATAAGAAAATTAATATTCCGCTATTCCAAATCGGAAGCCACAAGGTATTAGACATAATAATTTTCGTAATTTTGCTCTGTTAATTCCAATGATGACAGCTATAAAAAATATCGGTGTAATTTTTTTGCTCTCAGTCTTCCTTTTTAGTTCAATGGGAGTCTCAATCCTTCACCATATTTGCAACACCAGCAACACGGACGACGTTACCCTTTACCCTGAATTTTTCCAGATGCCCGGATCATCATGCTGTGAAGGTGGTCAGGAAGATTTAGCATGCTATCCTGATACTGAGACGACAAGCAGCGATAATACACTTTATTTCAATGCAGCGCCCTGTTGTGTAAGCATCAATTCCTTTTTGAAACTGGAGATGGTTACTATTCGGGCTGAAAAATTGATGATCAATTCATTTCCAACCCTGGTACCTCAATATTTCCTGCCTGTCCCTGAGATTGCTGCCATCGAATCAATAAAATATCCTATCCATTTTTTACAGTTTCACCCTCCACCCCTGGGTGGTAAGCAGCTGATTCATTTCCTTCATCAGCAAAAAATACCGGATCACCCCTCCATTTCATAACCTGTGTGCCGGGTAAAAAACGTGTATTATCAGCCGGCAGCGAATATCAATTCCAATTCATTTATTTTTCTCCAGACGATGGGGTTAAATGATCCACTGAGATCAATTCATTCAAATCGTGATTGATGTTATTGGTATTTCCGGCTTTGCCATCCTTAAGAAGGCTTGTACCGGTAAGGTATTTAACCATTGTAAATTAATTATCAACGGTTGTAATATCCTTGAGTACAATGTTAATTCAAACCGTGAATGATAATTATGGATATACTAAATGAACTTTAAAACCATATTTTTAACAGATGAAATTCCCACGAATATTTTTTATTTTCATAATACTTGCTGGAATCCTTAATGGTTTCAGCGTAAAATCCCAGGCGGTGATTGGTACAGTCTGGGAAAAAGATTCCGATGGAAAATCCGTCGGATTGCCGGGAGCAAATGTATTCTGGCTTGGAACTACAAAAGGCACCTTCACCGATGAAGCAGGGAAATTCAAAATTTCCATGTCAGGCGTGAAAAACCCGGAACTTGTGGTTAGCCTGATGGGCTATCACCGTGATACGGTGAACATCACCTCAGTAAAAAGCAGGATTGACATTGTGCTGACCCCGGTGATTCAAGACCTGAAGGAAGTTACTATTAAGGGGAAGAAAGACAACACCTTTATATCTAAACTCAATACCCGGGCTACCACAGTAATAACAGTCGGGGAGCTTCAACGGGCTGCCTGTTGCAATCTGGCCGAAAGCTTCGAGACAAATGCTTCGGTTGATGTTTCATACTCCGATGCGCTTTCGGGCGCCCGTCAGATTCAATTATTGGGACTATCGGGCATTTACAGTCAGATCATGACTGAGAATGTCCCTCTTATCCGCGGTTTGGCAACTGCTTTTGGACTGAATTATATTCCGGGATCGTGGATGGAGTCGATCCAGGTGGCCAAGGGGACTTCGTCGGTGGTTCAGGGTTATGAATCGCTTACCGGCCAGATCAATGTGGAGTACAAGAAACCCGAATCAAGCGAAAAGTTTTTCCTGAACATATTCGGAAACAGCAATCTGCGACTTGAGTCCAATGCCGATGGCTCTATTAAGATCAATGATAAACTGAGCACTTCGCTCCTGGTTCATGCCGCCACATTCCAGAATAAATTCGACCGGAATGATGATGGATTCATGGATCTGCCAAAAATAACCACAATTACCGCCATGAACCGCTGGGATTATATTGTTCACGAGAAATGGGTTTCAAGACTTGGCGTCAAATTTCTATATGAGGAACGAAACGGCGGGCAGATGGATTTCGATAAAAGCACCTGGAATACCGATACGACCGGCATTACAAACGATTCAAAAAAATATGGAATCGGGGTTAAGACCAACCGGGTGGAGGCATTCTGGAAGAACGGAACCTTTATGGGGCAAGGAGGAAAATCGAGCCTCGGTCTGATCATTTCAGGGATCAACCACCAGCAGGATGCTTTCTATGGAATCAACCTTTACCATGGCCATGAACAGAACTTCAATGCCAACCTGATCTTTACCAGTTCATTCGATGGGAATAAACACCGGATTTCTGCCGGGGCAAGCTATTTTATCGATGACTACAGTGAAAATTTCATTCAGACCCGTCTGAAGTACCGGTATCAGACACTCCCTGCCACGATAGTCGCAACCGATGCCGACCTGTTCACCCTGGTTGATGATTCAGTTGTAACATACATCATGGACCGCAATGAATGGGATGCTGGTGTATTTTTCGAATATACTTTTGAAATCCATGAGAAATTTGCTTTGATTGCAGGATTGCGCGGGGATTATAACAGCCGTTTCGGATATTATTTCACCCCCAGGTTGCACCTCCGGGGCAATCCTTCAAAAACAACAACCATCCGCGCATCCGTTGGAAAAGGATATCGGTCACCCAACCTGATGGCCGAAAACAGCTCTGTCTTTGTGAGCCAGCGGTCGCTCTTTTTTGCACCTGATCTTGGTAATGAAGAGGCCTGGAACTACGGGCTCAATTTTACATGGAACTTCACTCTTTTCAGTGAAAAAGCAGAATTCTCAGTAGATGCCTACCGTACCAGTTTCGTGAAGCAGGTTATCACCGACCAGGACAGTTTACCCACAGCAGTATATTTTTATAACCTCAATGGAAAATCATTTGCCAACAGTGCCCAGGTTCAGTTTACCTTTTCACCGGTTAAACAGTTTACCATTACCGCTGCTTTCCGTTATAACGATGTAAAAGTGACGGAGGGCGGGGAATTGCGTCAAAAATCGATGGTGAGCCAATATAAAGGTCTGCTTTCATTTGGTTATGCCACAAAGTTCGAAAAATGGAAATTCGACCTGACCGGTCAGTTGAATGGTCCCTCGAGGCTCCCTGATACACAGAAAATGCCGGACTTCCTGCAGCGTCCTGGGTGGTCGCCGGTGTGGTTCAACCTGCTCGGACAGATTACAAAGAAATTCAAATACTTTGATGTCTATCTCGGGGGAGAGAACCTGACCAATTTCCGGCAAACCGATCCAATTGCCGAGTACTGGAAACCTTACCATACTCATTTTGATGCATCCATGGCATGGGGCCCTATAACCGGGATTACCATATATGCTGGTATAAGGCTGACGATAAAGTAGGTGACGAATGACGAGTGACGAGTGACGAATGACGAGTGACAAACGACAAATGACGAATGACGAATGACAGAATCACCAAACACAATATTTCAGATGACTCATTTTCAAAACATACGATTCTCACATCTTTACATCTTTACATCTTCACACCTTCGCATCTCCAAATCTTCTAATCTCCAATTCTTCAAATCTCCAAATCTCCAAATCTTCAAATTCTCAAATCAATGAAAACAACAAAATTCTTTATCGGTTTGTTTCTGGTTGCAATATGTTCCATGATGTTTGCGGAAACTGTCTGCTCGCAGGATAAAAAAACAGACACTATTAAAATTAAAACTTCGGCGGTCTGCGGGATGTGCAAGGACCGTATCGAAAACGGAATGGCCTTTGAAAAAGGGGTGAAAGATGTATCCCTTGATGTGGAGACAAAAGTTGCAACCATTAAGTACAACACGAAATCCACAACCCCGGATGAATTGCGAAAAAAAATCTCGAAACTGGGCTATGATGCCGATGATGTTGCCTGCGATAAGGCGGCTTATGATAAACTCCCGGCCTGCTGTAAGAAGGATGCACCAAAACATTGACCGGGTTGCGCGAAAGGTACTTCCTGATCGTTGGTAAAATATTGTTAACGGTATTTATGTTTTAAAATCGGCAATTTTTTCAGACCTTTGACCGTGTGATTAAAAAATCGGCCCAATGTTTATTGAAACCAAATCGCGCCAGGTTGCCCTGATCATCAGTGCCTCCCTTGCCGGATTTATGGCGTTGCTTGACGGGAATATCGTGAATATTTCCCTTCCGTATATTGCCCGCTATTTCCATGTCGGAACCGGATCGGTGGTTCAGATCATCCTGGTATACATGGTAGTGATGGCGGGCACCATGATTATTTTCGGAAAGCTGGCTGACAAATTTGGGGTTAAAAGAGTATTCATTTCAGGATTCGTTATATTTACATTAAGCTCGCTGGCATGCGGTTTTGCCGGTTCTTTGACATTCCTGCTGACGGCCCGGGCCATTCAGGCGCTGGGCGCCTCCATGCTATACGCGACCGGTCTTTCACTGATTTCAACATTCATTGCTCCTGACCGAAGGGGATGGGCTTTTGGGATCTTTTCTCCGCTGGTATCACTTGGGTTGCTGGTAGGAAATCCTTTGGGAGGACTGATCACCGGATTGCTTAACTGGCACTGGATATTTCTTATTAATGTACCAGTTGGTGTTTTTGCCGTGATCCTTGCCTGGAAAGCAATTCCTGGCGACAAATGCCACACGGGCGCTGATGTAAAGCGCAATTTTGATTATCCCGGGGCCATTTTAAGTTTTGCAGGCCTGGCATTGCTTGTATTTTGCCTGAACCAGGCCCGTAAAATTGGATGGACAAGTCCTGTCATGCTGGTTAGTTTTCCTTTATCGATCCTGCTCCTTGTTTTGTTTGTCCGCAGAGAAAGAAAAGCCCCTGATCCCATTTTGGATCTGACCATTTTCAGCCGCCGCGAATATGCAACCGGAATCATAATTTCCCTGGCAGGTTATGGATTGCTGGCCGGTAGCGGTGTTCTGATGCCCTTCCTGCTTACCTATGTCTTGCATATTAACGTTGAGCATGCAGGTTTTATCCTTATGACCTTTGCCGTTATTTTCAGCGCAATGAGTCCGGTTGCCGGCAATCTGTCCGACCATGTTTCAAAAACGCGTCTGATGCAGGCCGGAATGTTGCTTGCCTTTGTTTCCTCTCTGTGTTTTATGCTTCTGATGGGAAATATGCACCTTTGGATCGTATTCCTGTTCCTGGTGATGCAGGGAATTGCCTACGCTTTTTTCATCACACCGAACAATAATTTCATAATGTCGGTGGCCGATCCCGGGAAACAGTCGATATCTTCTAGTGTTTTCAAACTTTCAACAAACCTGGGCCAGATGTCGGGGATCATACTGATGGAGTTTCTCTTTGCATTCGCTATGCCGGCGGGGTTTTCTCCCGATGGAACTCATGCCGCCCTGGTTACCCCCGGAAATATAGCTGCCGGATTCAGCTGGGCTTATGCAGGTGGTGCCGGGCTGTGCCTGGTGGCCCTGATCCTGTCAGCAACGATGCAGGATCGTAAAATCGGAATTGCTTCCGCCGATAGCGAAGCAACCTTGTTGTAATCCGCACATAAAATAACATTGCATTGAACCTCGATCGGTTCATGAAACTGCATGTCGAAGAAGCATCCTTGAATTCGTGATGTACTCGTGTAACATCTTCTAACGAAATAAAGAAAGGCCAACCGGTTTCCCGGTCAGCCTTATCATATATGGTAGTCTAAAGGTTCTTATTTCTTTGTGACCTTTTTTGCTGCAGGTTTTTTTGCGACTGCCTTTTTAACGGCTGGTTTTGACGCAGCAGCCTTTTTCTGTTTGATCACAGCCTGGGCTGCGGCCAAACGGGCAATTGGTACGCGGAACGGGGAGCAACTCACGTAGTTGAACCCCAGAGAATGGCAGAATTCAACAGAAGCGGGCTCACCGCCATGTTCACCACAAATACCGATCTTCAGATCCTTGCGTGTTGAACGGCCTTTTTCAACCGCCATTCTCATCAACTGACCCACTCCTTCAAAATCGATCACCTGAAAGGGATCAACAGGAAGGATTTTCTGCTCGATATACTCAGGAACAAATCCACCAATATCGTCGCGTGAGAAACCAAAGGTCATCTGTGTCAGATCGTTGGTGCCAAAAGAGAAGAAAGAAGCTGTCTGTGCAATTTTATCGGCCGTGAGGGCAGCACGCGGAATCTCGATCATGGTTCCAACCATGTGAGGAATCTCCTTCATCTTGAATTTCTTGCATACTTCGGCATAAATCTCGTCGATGATTACATACTGGTGTTTCAGCTCCTTTTCAGTGCATGTTACCGGGATCATGATTTCGGGGAATACCTTTTTCTTTTCCTTCAGCAACTCTGCCGTAGCTTCAAAGATTGCACGAACCTGCATCTCAGTGATTTCAGGATAGGTGATACCAAGTCGGACACCACGGTGGCCCATCATCGGGTTGGTTTCATGCAGCGCATCAGCGCGGCGGTCGAATTCTTCCTTGGTGATCTTGAGACTGTCGGCGATTTTTTTACGGGCCTCTTCCTGCTGCGGAATGAACTCGTGCAGGGGAGGATCGAGGGTGCGGATGGTCACAGGATATCCGTCCATTGCGGCCAGGGTCTGTTTGATATCTTCCTTGACAAATGGATAGAGTTCGTTTAAGGCCTTACGGCGCTCTTCCACCGATTTCGAAGCAATCATCTTACGGAGGAGAAACAGCGGCTTTTCAGCATTTTTGCCATAGAACATATGCTCGGTGCGGAACAATCCGATACCTTCGGCACCAAATGCTCTGGCTTTTGCAGCATCATCAGGCGTATCGGCATTGGTGCGGATTTTCATTGTACGCACAGCATCACACAACTTCATGAATGCCTGGAAATCAGGGTTCTCTTCGGCTGCTTTGATCATCGGTAACTGGCCATTGTAGATATATCCTTTGGAACCATTCAGTGAGATATAATCACCTTCTTTCAAAGTTATATCACCGATTTTCATGGTTTTCTTGGATGCCTCAATCTTAAGGCCGCCGGCGCCGACGATGCAGCATTTTCCCCAGCCGCGTGCAACGAGTGCAGCATGACTGGTCATCCCGCCACGTGCGGTGAGAATAGCCTGTGCCGAACGCATTCCTTCAATATCTTCCGGGTTTGTCTCTTCGCGGACAAGGATAACCGTTTTACCTTTCTTCGCCCAGGCGACAGCATCTTCGGAATAGAATACAATCTGACCGGTTGATCCACCAGGACCGGCGGGCAGACCTTTTGCCATCGGTTTGGTGCTCTTTTCAGCTTTTGGGTCAAGAATCGGGTGAAGCAGCTCATCAAGCTGGCTGGGTTCCACGCGCGAAACAGCCTCTTCCCTGGTGATCAGCTTTTCGTTGAACATGTCAACAGCCATTTTAACGGCGGCAGGCCCGTTGCGTTTTCCAACACGGCACTGGAGCATATAGAGTTTTCCATCCTGGATCGTGAACTCGATATCAAGCATGTTGCGATAATGCTTTTCAAGAGAACGCTCTATTTTATGCAGCGCCTTGTAAACAACCGGCATCGCCGTTTCAAGCGATTCGAGCTTCATAGTATGCTCATTCTTGCCAATTTCGTTGATGGGGTTCGGGGTCCGGATACCGGCAACCACATCTTCGCCCTGTGCGTTAGCCAGCCATTCGCCGTAAAAATAGTTTTCGCCGGTTGCCGGGTTACGGGTAAATGCAACACCGGTGGCCGATGTATCACCCATGTTCCCAAAGACCATCGATTGCACATTCACGGCTGTTCCCCATTCATCGGGGATGCCTTCAAAACGGCGGTAGGAAATAGCACGCTTGCCATTCCAGCTGGAGAAAACAGCACCCACAGCTCCCCAGAGTTGTTCCATGGGATCCTCGGGAAAGGGTTTGCCAAGAACCTCTTTAACTTTTTTCTTGTAAATTTCGATGAGGGCTTTCAAATCATCTGATGTTAAATCAGTATCACTTTTAGCTCCCCTTTTTTCTTTCATTTTATGCAGTTCTTTTTCAAGCTGAACGCGCACACCCTGTCCTTCTTTAGGTTCGATGCCGGCAGCTTTTTCCATGACCACATCAGAGTACATTTGAATGAGGCGGCGCTGTGAATCATACACAAAACGCGGATTATTGGTCTTCTTGATGAGACCTTCGCGGGTGATGTCGTTCAAACCTACATTTAATACTGTTTCCATCATCCCGGGCATGGAGGCACGGGCACCAGAGCGAACAGAAACCAGGAGCGGATTGTTTTTATCACCAAAAATGGCGCCCATCTCTTTTTCAGTTGCTTTCAGGCTGTCGGCAACCTGCTTCTTTAATTCCTTAGGGTAGGTTTTTTTGTTCTGCTGATAGTAAGTACAAACCTCTGTAGTAATTGTGAAACCGGCAGGTACTGGAAGTCCGATATTAACCATCTCGGCGAGGTTTGCACCTTTACCGCCAAGCAGGTTCTTCATTTCGGCCGTTCCTTCGGCTTTTTTACCACCAAAATAGTAGACGTACTTGTGTTCTTGAGCTTGTTTTGCCATAATTGACATCATTTAGGTTAGTGAAAAAATTGAAGCGGCAAAATTACAAAAAAAAACGCTTATAACTGTGAAATTCAGGCTGGAAATTTAATAATCAATTTTGCCAATGTTGTTCATATTCCATAGAATCCATTGCTGCCGTCCAAGTAGATAGGCGGTCGGAGAGGCCGGGTTCCATTTCAGGGGATTAGGTAAAATTGCAGCAATCAGGGCCGCCTGGCTGCGGGTGATTTTACCGGCCGATTTTCCGAAATACTGCTGCGATGCCGCTTCCACTCCATAAATGCCTTTCCCCGTTTCGATTACATTCAGGTAAATCTCCATAATCCGCTTTTTCCCCCATACAAATTCAATGAGTACCGTAAAATATACCTCCAGGCCTTTGCGAACCCAGGACCTCTGCGGCCACAGAAACACATTTTTGGCGGTTTGCTGTGAAATAGTACTCGCCCCCCTGACCTTCTTACCCTTTTTTTTCTGATTATACTCTTTTGCTTTCTGAATAGCTTCAAAATCAAAACCCGAATGTTCCATGAACATGTTGTCTTCAGCAGCCACCACGGCCTGTGGGAGACCGGCTGACATCTCATCAAGTGAAATCCATTCTTTCGTGAGTTTGATGGTTTGTCCGTTATAGGCCTGCTCGACAAGCCTGATCATCATCAGGGGAGTGACAGGAGGATTTATAAAACGGTAAGCAATGACAGTAAGGATGGATGTTCCGAAGTAGAATAAAAGAAAATAGAGGAATACCTTCCAGGTTTTTATTAAAATTTTCTTCATAAAATGATCGTCAACCGAAGTAAATTAACTCCGGTGTAAAGGTATTTCTCTCAATATACTATTTTTTAGAGTTGATGTAGGCTTCAAGGTCCTTCTTGGATTTAGCGCTGTTCAGCGCTTCTGAAACATCACTGTAATTGGTGGGGTCAAATGTATGATCATAGGCAAATTTGGCAAAATTCAGCCTGGTTGATTCGTAATCAAATACATACAACACCTCTATCACCTGTGTTGTGGTCAGGCAATGTTCGGTAGCAAGTTTTTTCGCTGCTGAAAGTTTTGGGGGATCATAGGGTGGTGCAGAAACAGATATTAACGAAGCCAGAAAATCAGGCTGTGACATTGGATCAGTACAACCTTTTTCTCCTGAAACCTTTGCAGGTTCATTTTTCACTGTTTCTTTGGCGGTTTTTGATTCCTGATCTATTGGCGGAGGAGGAGGCGGTGGTGTATCCTTCTTTGCGCCGGTCTCATTGGACCATTCAGATGATGTGGATTCGAGGACATAGGCTCCCTTTTGATTTTTATCAACTTTAAAGTAGAAAGTGTGATTTGGTTTGTTAAAAACCATTTTACTGATTTCCTTGATCGAAGGGTCATTGAAAGTAACTTTGATTTTAAAGCTCGGCCCACCCGGGACATCGGCTTCAACCCTGGCTTCCGGCTCACTGTTCCTGATTGTACCACCGACTGACAGCGTGAATTTTTCGCCGTTGGGTGCAAACACAATTACATTGGCGAACTGTGCTAACGAGCTTTGGTACAGAAAAACCAACATCAGTACCAGGTAAAAACGAAAGGTTGTTTTCATAAGGCGAATGATTTAATTTGGAGTCAAAAATAAGGAAAAAAACAATCCCTTTTCCTACCTTTGCTGTTCCAAAACTAACAGATGTATGAGCAATTTTATTGGCATCCGGCACGAGGATAAGTATAAACTTGAACGAAGGGCTCCCCTGACCCCAAAGCATGTGGCCCGACTGGTGAAACAGAAGAAACTGGACATCATTGTTCAAACCTCCGACAAAAGAGTATTTACAGATGAAGAATACATTCATGCCGGTG
The DNA here is from genome assembly GCA_903885595.1 of uncultured Bacteroidales bacterium. GTDB lineage: Bacteria > Bacteroidota > Bacteroidia > Bacteroidales > FEN-979 > CAIVAT01. Next base: position 7,724 of record CAISJJ010000435.1, on the reverse strand, counting down.
CAAAAATTGCAAAGGATCTTAAAAAGTGCTCAGTGATTTTCGGAGTAAAAGAGATGCCAGAGTCATTTTTCGAACAGGAGAAGACCTATGTTTTCTTTGCCCATGTCGTTAAAGGCCAACCTTACAACATGGATATGCTCCGCCGGATGATGGAATTGAAATGTAACCTGATCGAATACGAAAAAGTAGTTGATGAGCAGGGAAAACGACTCATTTTTTTCGGCAGATATGCAGGCATGGCAGGAATGATCAATTCCCTGTGGGCTTTGGGATTAAGGCTCAAAGAAGAAGGTTACAGTTCAAACCTTGTCAGGCTTAAGCAGGCCCATCATTACCATTCCCTCTTTGAAGCCAGGGATGATATTTCTGCTATAGGGCAACTTATTGCCGAAAATGGAATACCTCACAAATTACGACCCTTTGTCATCGGATTTACGGGCTATGGTAATGTTTCACAGGGAGCTCAGGAAATCATCGGCTTACTGCCTGTTAAAGAAATCTCTCCGGAGAAATTGCTTGATTTGCACAGGAGGAAAAAACTACCCGATAACATTGTCTATAAGGTCATATTTAAAGAGGAGGATCTGGTTGAACATATTGAAGACGAGCCTTTTGAGCTCCACGACTACTATGCAAATCCCCAAAATTACCGCAGTAAGTTCGAAAAATACATTCCGTATCTTTCCATGCTGATAAACTGTGTTTATTGGGATAAGCGATATCCACGGATCGTAACCAAAGATTATCTGAAAAAACTTTTTGCCAAAGGAAATCCCAGGATTAAAGTGATCGGTGATATCAGCTGCGATGTAGAGGGGTCGGTAGAATGTACCCTCAAGCCCACAGAAATCGATGATCCCATCTATATCTATAACCCGGAGACCGAAGACATCACAATGGGGCACAAAGGTCATGGAATGCTCGTAATGGCGGTGGACATTCTGCCGGCTGAATTGCCACGCGATTCATCGGATGGATTTGCTGATGTCCTGGTTAACTTTGTGAAACCGATTGCTGATGCTGATTTTGAAGAACACTTTGACGATCTCGACCTGCCTAAACCAATTAAAAAAGCGCTTATTCTTCATAAAGGTGAACTTACACCGGATTATAAATACCTTGAAGAATTTATCAAAAAGTAACGAAATGAAAAAAATCCTCATCCTCGGCTCCGGACTCGTTGCCAAACCTATCATCCAGTATTTACTGTCAAAGGGCTATCGCGTAACCGTTGCCTCTAATACACCTGATCGTTCTGAGAAGATGATTGCCGGAAACATAAATGGTGTATCATTGTTCTGGGATGCAAATGATGAAACCTCGCTCAGCCTGATGATAGCCGGCCATGATCTTACCGTGAGCCTGCTTCCATATGTTTTTCATGTAATGGTAGCCAGGTATTGCGTTGCTCACAAAAAGAATATGGTGACCACATCCTACGTGAAACCGGAGATGCGTGAACTGGATGCTGCCGCAAAAGCGGCCGGTATTATTCTGTTGAACGAAATGGGACTCGATCCCGGAATCGATCATATGTCGGCCATGCGGATCATCGACAATGTGCACGAACGCGAAGGGGCGATTCTTGAGTTTTATTCGATTTGTGGCGCCCTTCCGGCACCTGAAGCAGCGAACAACCCTTTTAAATATAAGTTTTCATGGAGCCCGAAAGGAGTGGTACTTGCCGGTAACAATGATGCCGTTTATCTGCAGCATGGAAAGGTGGTGGAGTTACCGACCCGCGACTTGTTTAAAAAGCCTTTCAGGGTTAATTTTCCGGATGTTGGAAACCTTGAAGTCTATCCAAACCGCGATTCCCTTGCGTACAAGGAAATCTATGGCATTCCGGAAGCCATGACCATGTTCAGGGGAACATTCCGCTACCCCGGATGGTGTGAGACACTCGATGCTATGAAACAACTCAACCTGATTTCTCCTGATAAATTCGATATGTCAGACATGACTTATGCCGGCATGGTGGTCCGTCAAATTGCCGGGCAGCTGGCACAGGGCTCATCGCACAAAACGCAGGGCACTGAGCAAACGTCATATGGTACCCGGAAAGGACTTTCTTCTTCGGAAACTGATTTACCGGAAAACAATATCCTGCTAATGGTTGCTCATTTTCTGGGGATACCTGAACATTCATATGCCCTTCAGGCTATGGACTGGCTTGGATTGTTCGATCAGTCTCCCATGAACCGTGCATTGGATTCAACTTTTGAGGTTACCTCTGACCTGATGATTGAAAAAATGAGCCTTGGCCAAACTGAGCGGGATATGGTCGCGATGCAACACACATTCCTGGCTGCCTATTCCGACGGCCGTAAGGAGGTCATCCGTTCCAGGATGCTTGATTTTGGAACGCTGGCCACTGATACATCGATTGCCCGGACAGTTGCCCTGCCTGCAGCCATTGGAGTTGAGATGATCTTAGGCGGACAAATCAATGTGAAAGGGGTCCACGTTCCCGTCATTCCTGAAATCTACAATCCGGTACTTGACCAACTGGAGACTATGGGAATTAAAATGGTCGAAGAATTTGGACTACCGGTTTCCGAAATGATCGAGCCGTGAAATTTGAAGATTTGAAGATTTGAAGATTTGAAAATGTTCTTTATAAACACAAATCGTAAATAGTAATTCGTAATTCGTAATTCGTCATTCGTAAATACCATATGGGCATAGGTGAAATAATCGTAATTGTAATTTTGGGCGTTGTAATATATGCTGTTTTCAGTATGCGTAAAAAACCGGCTGACCAGGGTTCACAAACCAGGAGTCAGGGTGATCCCCGATCAGGTTTTTCCGGCAACAGTTCGTCGGGGAGCAGTAATGGAGCTCAGGATCCTGCCGGACCAGGCAGAGGGACTTCGTCAAACAATGGAGACCGGCGTAAATCAGGATATGCGAAGTGGATCGGCGGTGGTTTGGGATGGGTATTTGGAGGACCTATCGGCGCAATTCTCGGAGTTGCCCTGGGCTCTATGTTCGATGGGATGAATACAGGGAAATATTCCTACCAGGGAACCCAAAGGGGTGATTTCGCCATGAGCCTGCTCGTACTTTCAGCTGCTGTCATGAAAGCAGATCAGAAGATTGTAAAATCCGAGCTCGAATTCGTTCGTAACTTTTTCGTCATGCAATTTGGCAGCGATGAGGGAGCCCGGTTGATAAAGATGCTACAGGAGATTTTAAAACAAGACATCAATGTTCAGGATGTAAGTGTGCAGGTAGGACAATTTACTGATTATCCTGTTAAACTACAGTTGGTTAACTACTTGTTTGGTATAGCCGCTTCCGACGGATTGTATCACCCCGATGAGGTTGACATGATTTCGACTGTCGCAGGTTTCATGGGTGTTTCATCTGCTGATTTTACATCAATCAAGGCCATGTTTATAAAAAATACCGGCTGGGCTTATGATGTGCTGGAAATCTCCTCTAATGCTACCGACGATGAGGTGAAAAAAGCCTATCGGGATATGGCCAAAAAACATCATCCTGATAAAGTTGCACATCTCGGCGATGACATTAAAAAATCTGCCACTGAAAAATTTCAGAAAGTTAGCGCTGCCTATGAGGAAATAAAAAAACAACGTGGCATAAACTGACACCCCCCCTGTCAGGGTGTCGGTAACTCTTCAAATGAGATATCCATCAGGGTATATGATTCCCATCCCTTGAAATCGAAGTGCCACCATTCAGAAGCAAATACATCAAAACCCTGCTTCTTCATCGCATCGATAAGAATAGCCCGGTTTTCTTTTGCCACTGCAGGCAAGTCTTCGTAAGTAGTGCCTGCCTTAACAGTAAAATCATCGAAAGGAGTAGGCATCGCCAACTCACTCATGGTCTTCAGATCAATCAGCGTAACATCGACCGCACATCCCCGGTTATGTCTCGAACCCTTGACCGGAGAAGCAACAAACAGGGTGTCTTTGATAAGATCATAAAATATAAGTGTTGCGGAATAGGGACGATAGGCATCGAAAACTTTCAGCCCCAGTCCTCTTTTTGCCAGGTCTTGTTGCACTTTTGCCAACGCCTTGGCTGCCGGTTCCCGCAGGAAGGCCCTTGCTGACGAATAAACCTGTTTATGAGTAAAATTATTATCTGTTGCATAGCGTATGTCAAGCCTGATGGACGGGATTGCCTTTTCAAGATCGACCAACTGGTTTTGCTTGTTCTTGCTGCATTCAATGTTATAGGCTGCAACGTTGCTGATTATGTTTAAATGGTAGGGATTTTGTTTTCCTGCCTGTGAAAATCCTAGCAGTGGAATAAACGAAATGACCAGGAGTATTGCAATTATTTTTTTCATAGATCTTTTATTTTCTGTTGAAAGTGCCTACTTTCGTCGGGCACTGAAGCTGCAGGCAAATATATGGAATATCCATAAGCATCATGTTCAATCAAACCTTGAATGTTAAACACGTATGGTTTATGTGACCGTCGAAATTAAATTATTGATAGATAAAATCTCCCTGGAACCAGTGTCGGTAAATTGTAAATGATAATTGTAGGGATTCCCCATGGCCTATAAGTGAAAAATTTAGTTATATCAGATGAAAAACCAGCTTTTTACAGAAGCCAGACTCGGCCCTGTTTTATTACGCAACCGTTCGATCCGGTCGGCAGCCTTTGAAGGAATGTGTCAGAAAAACAAGGTGTCGGATGACCTGATTAAGTATCATACTGCAGTTGCTGCTGGTGGAATTGGCATGACTACAGTCGCTTATGCGTCAATTTCGCAGAGTGGACTATCTTTCCCTCACCAGTTACTAATCACACGGGAGGAAATTCCTGCCATGAAACGTTTAACCGAATCAATTCACAGGGAGGGTGCAGCGGCGGCAATCCAGATAGGTCATTGCGGACTGATGGCAAAGAAGTCGATTTCAGGCAAATGCCTTGCCCCATCAGGCAGGTTTAACCTGTATGGTCCTACGTGGCCCAAAAAAATATCACAGGCTGAAATCAATGAAATTGTCCGGGATTTTGGTTCGGCTGCAAAATTCGTTAGTGATGCAGGTTTCGATGCCATAGAGGTTCATGCAGGGCATGGTTATCTGATCAGCCAGTTCCTCTCGCCTTACACAAATAAGCGAACAGACCAGTATGGAGGTTCTTTTGAAAACCGCAGCCGGTTTATGGTTGATGTTGTCAGGGAAGTTCTGAAGAATGTGTCGCCAGCGATGGCAGTTGTGGTCAAAATGAACCTGAGAGATGGTTTCAGGGGCGGAAGTGAGGTTAATGAAGCAATTCAGGTAGCCCGGTTACTTGAAACGGAAGGGGTGCATGGCCTTGTATTATCAGGCGGATTTGTTTCGAAGGCCCCGATGTATGTGATGCGGGGCAGTATGCCAATAAAAGTGATGGCTCATTATATTGAAAATCCGTTGATGAAAATTGGAGTTCGTTATTTTGGCGGATTACTGATTAAGCCGGAACCATTCAGTGAAGCCTATTTTCTTGATGATGCACTTAAAATCAGGACAACTGTTCATTTACCACTGGTTTTTGTTGGTGGTCTGAAATCAAGGGCAATCATTGACGATGTTCTTGATAAGGGATTTGATTTTGTGCAGATGGCCAGGGTACTCATACACGATCCCGGGTTTATCAACAAACTGCGAACTGGTGAAATAACCGGATCTTCATGTAAAAGCTCCAATTACTGCATCGCAAAGATGTATTCCGGTCAAATGGCCTGTTTTCAGCACGAGCCGAATCTTCCGGAAAAATGGCGTATCGAATTCGAATCCAAACCGGGGATCGGCAATCCCTGAGCTACAAGCCAGATCCATGGTTATTATATAATATTCTGTATTCCAGGATGCAGGAATTTTAATCGTGAAACCTCCAGGCAATGCCGAACTTGAATGCCCCATCCTGCATGGGATAAGACGGAGTGGTATAATATCTGCGTCCCATAAAACTGGCATTGAAATGTGAGTATGAAACAAAAAACCGGGCACGTTGAATTTTTAGGTTGATAAAAACATCCATATAGAGGTAGTTCCCAATCTCTTTTTGATCCTGCAGGTAAAAGGTGCGGGTAGCCGGGTTGTAATTGTCGGCGTAATAAAGTGTGTTGTAAAAAAAGTTCAACCCCGGCTGAAGTGTAGCTGCCCCATGAAAAAGTGGTTGTGTATAGTACACCGCCAGGTTACCAATAAAAGCGGGAAGTCGTAAAACTGTGGTCCCCTGTACAGTCTGGTAAGCCAATCGCGTTTTAATCCTGAATCTCCATAAACTCAAATTCCCGTTTAGGTAAACATAAACATGCCCAAATTCACTGGTATTTTGCCTGGGTTCTCCTATGTCTCCCATGTAAACAAAGTTGTTTATCCGGCTGATGTTAAATCCTGTTTCCAGAAATTTCCAGGTGTAATTAAAACCGCCGGAAATGACGCCCTGTTTTTGCCAGGAAGTATCCCATTGATAACTGTTCCCAAGATAGTGCTCGTAGAACCACCCTGGTTTCTGGTATATATAATTACCTGTCAATGAAATTATTCCGGCATTTTGTTCCTGTTTGCCAAGGATGGTGGAGAGGTTTACCCTGAGACTGAAGTCGCCCTCATTGTAATCGCCCAGCACATAATCGCCTCGAGCCTGAAGTCTCAGACTTGAAAACGGATTGAAATCGATCTCAGCATGCGGAATGTATTGAAGGAAAAAGTTCTTCTTGCCATGAAGGAACACTTCAGAGTATTGTTGCCTGATGCCGGCATTGATCTGAAAAACTCTCAGTTTTTTATCTTGTCTGAAACTTGGGTTTGACCATACAACATCATTAATGATTTTGGTAACAGTAAGTGAGTCGAATGTAAGGACTGAATCCAGGAGCGGCGGGGGATAAAAACCACTGTCAGGCTGGTAATCTATATAATTCTGGATCTGGCGGTTGTATTGAAATGAATAGGTAAGCCGGCCTAACTCAATCCTTTTCTTTATCGCAAGGCTGGAATCTTTTTCATTTCGGGGATGACGGGTGAGATCGAAATAATGTTTCATAAAGAAACCAATTTCCCTGATGCGATTTTGTGCTAAAGAAAGGTTCACAGGAATAACAGCCCGGTTCGTTTCAATGTTTTGTTCGAATAAACTGTCATATTTAATCCCTCCGTTTTCATAATTTTTCAGTCGGTTGATAGTGAAATTGGCAATGATACCATATCGTCTGTTTTTTGTAATGAACTGGGAAGTAAGTACGAAATTGATGTGGTTTGCCCTTTGCCGGGTATAGGCACCCGGTGCGCTCATTACCCGTAAATCGAAACCCAGGTTGAAACTACGATAAATATTCCGGCTGAAAATGGCATGGAAATTCTGTTCCTTCTTAGCCCCCTGGTTGTAGGTTAGTTCAGTATACGTTTTAACCACTTTATAATATTTAACGCTATCATTTTGATAGAGATATTTGTCAAAAGTATGGATGCCATAATCGAACCCGCTTTCATGGCTAAAGGGGAGGGGGTTCAATGAACGGTAATTCTGGCCTATGTTTCCGAGTGTGGCATAGAACCTGTCATTTTTGTAGAGAGGGTCGTAATTCTGGAATCCGGTCATTGCAGTGTCGTTGGGGTGTAACCTGAGCAGCCCCATTTTTTCAAAATCACTGTAAAAAAAAGATACCTGTGTTGAGTCTCTGCTTTTCTTAATGGAATCTAGTAAAATTTGATTTGAGAGGATCTGTTCCTGGGATAAGGCGGGCT
>CAISJJ010000434.1 GCA_903885595.1 uncultured Bacteroidales bacterium | reverse complement strand
GCAAAATTGACTTGATACTCAAATATGCAGGCAAAAAATATGCTTTAGAATTAATAAGTTTCCGAAACAGCAGCGAAATAAAAAAAGCTATTGAACGGTCAGCACAATATGGCAAACAACTTAAACTTACCGAAGTTTATTTGATTTATTTCTACGATTTTGTGCTTCCAAAAGAAAGATTGGAAAAATACGAAACGCAAGTACTTGATGCTATTACGGGCGTGCTGGTAAAACCTGTTTTTCTCTATTTGGACAGATAATAACAGATTTTACCATTCATTCCCAAATTTAGCAAGCCTCAAATACAATAAAACCGAAGGCACTATAAACTTTAGTTCAATAGTTTTTTATCCATGCAGATTTGTAATTACTTTTGAATTTTTCAAGTGCAACCTTCGCCTCACTAAATTTTTTGTATCCAATTCCCACTCTGAAAGGTTCGGATTCACCCAAAATCATGGCTTCGTAACCCTCTGTTTTAAGCTTCTGCGAAAACTTCGATGCTTGCAGCTTATCTTTAAACGAACCCAAAATCAGATAGAACTTATCGGTAATTGAATCGCTAACTGAATTATTCTCAGATTTTTCTTCTTCTGTTTTACTTCCTTTGGCTGGGTTATCTCCTTGTTTTTGTTCACGCTTTACCTCCGAATAGTCTCCTTTTCCCTGTTTTATGTTCTCTCCTTTTCCAAAGCCGGGAATAAATATTTCTGTCCGGCGGTTTTCCCTGTGTTCCTGCGGTGTACATGTGACACCATCAGCACATTTATTCAACAATTCCGACTCTCCATATCCGGTGGCAGTTATCCGCTCGCGGACTATCCCCTTTGATACCACATAGTTAACAGCCGATTCGGCACGTAACTGCGATAACCTCTGATTGTATGTTTTTGTTCCACGACTGTCGGTGTGTGATCCTAATTTAACTTTCATTTCGGGATTTTCTTTCATCAGCGATACCAAAAGATCAAGTTCCTTTGCCGATTCTGGCAAAATATCCCATTTGTCAAGGTCGTAATAGATGTTCTTCAACCCAATCTTCACATTTACAATTACATCCATCCATATTGTGTCTCTTGTAAATTCTTTATTGTTTGTGTTACATGCCAGCAATGTTTTTGTTATTGCAGAATATCCGAATTTGGCTGCTTTCACCTCACAATTGCTCTCAAGACATGGCAATGAGTCTATTTTACCATTATTATCAGTCTTATACACAAGCTTATCGCAGGTTTCTATTCCTACTTCGGGTATCGGAAGCATACTGTTTCTATTGAAAATATACAAGTCTCTGAATTTTTTCTGCGGCGGCAATTGCTGTTTAACTATTCGTTTGAATGTGAATTTGTATATGTCGTCATTTCCTGTACCCGGACGGTTTGATGTGAGGTAACCAAACTCAGAATCTGTTGGTATAGTCATTGCAAAATCATCGGACTCACTGTTGATGGGTCTCTCAAAATGGCCAATTTCATTATAATCCGATGGAAATGGGGTATAATACAAATCAAAGCCACCGTTTCCGGTTCTCCCTTTTGATGAAAATATAAGATATTGTCCATCAAAATGTTGATCTGTAATAAAGGCAAATTCCTCTTTCCCGACTGTGTTTATTTTGGGGCCAAGATTGACGGGGGTTTCCCATTTCCCGTTTTTTCTTATCGAGTAGTAAAGGTCTGTTTCTCCGTATCCGCCCGGTTTATCACTCGAAAATACCAATGTATCGCCCGACTCGGTTATGGCAGGATGTCCAACTGAATATCCAGGATTGTTATGAGGAAAAACGGCAACTTGTTCCCATTTCCCATTTATCTGTTTTGCAATAATTATTTTCAGCCGGTGGATAACGGTCTGAAATGGTTTATGCTTAACTGATTTATCGGTGTAGTTTTGGGTAACAAAAAGTTCACCTGTTTGGGGACACAACGATACCGGTCCGTCGTTGAAGCGGGTGACAAATTCCTCAATCGGACCACGTTTACCTATCGTATTACCCTGTTTGTCAACAGACACTTTGTACAGGTCATAAAATTCTTTGTTTTTAAGTTTTATATCGCTCTTTTCAGCCAGATTATCATTAAAGGTGGTGAAATAAAGTGAATTTTGAATTAGTGATGGCCCAAAATCACTGTGGATAGAATTTGTCCCTGTTTCGGAAATTTTTATTGCCGAATCATCAAAAATCCGTTTGCCTTTACTTTGGGGATAACCAACTGATGCGTACAACATCAAAATCAATAAAAAAAGGTTATGCTTTACAAATAGTGATTTCATTATTGCTGTGTATTAGTCTTTTAGTTAAATGATGCAGATTTGCTGATTATTGCCATTAATTTCAAAAATAGCGGGGCGAAATATATTTATGTTTTGCATAAACGAACTCATAAGAGATCATAATCTCATGAACACCTTGCTGATAATTTCTCAGGTCGGTAGTGGTGAAATCGTAGGCATATCCTAACCTTAATTTGTTATTGAAAATCCATTGAACAATTGCCCCAAAAGCATCGCCCGACCGGTACATGCCTCCAATCCAAAACTTTTCGGATATTAAAAAATTGGCCGAAATATCATACTCGAACGGACTGCCAACTACTGTTTTTGTCATAAATGTAGGCTTAAACTTCAGATTATCTGATAAATCAAACATCATACCACCTGCGAAAAATATGTGGCGCATTTCTGATTTTGTTGAGTAGTTTGTTACGTTCGCCTGATAACTGTTCTCCAGAATCTTTGGTAATGAAAGACTTAAAAAATATTTTGAAGATGACAAAAATACTCCGACTCCAAAATTGGGCATAAACTTATTGTCAATGGTTGCCTGAAAAAGAGGGTCGGACAGACCATCGGGATATTGCTCATATTCAGTAAGATTATGACTGTAATTTGTAAATCCCCCTTTTATTCCCAGTCGCAGAGAAGTGCTTTCGGACAGCAAAACCTTGTACGAATAGTCAAAATTAACTGTCAGTCTTTTTTCAAGTCCGATTTTGTCGAGTATAACATTTAGTCCAACCCCTACGTTCTCTTTCTTTAAAGGTGTCTGAAAGGAAAAAGTCTGTGTTGTGGGATGACCTGTTAATCCAACCCATTGGTGACGCGATAAGGCCGTAATACCCATTGTTTGCCAAAAACCTACATAAGCAGGATTGATAGTTTGCAGGTTGAATATATACTGAGTAAACATAGGATCCTGCTGACCTTTAGATAAGAGTGCCCCCATTATCATCAGTACTGCTAATATTGATCTTTTAATTATTTTCATGGTTCTCTAATCTATTTGTTTAAGAACAAAAATCCGGTTAAAACTTT
>CAISJJ010000433.1 GCA_903885595.1 uncultured Bacteroidales bacterium | reverse complement strand
GAAAAAGAGCATCTCCTCCGAAAGGCAATGCCAATGGCATGTGGAGCGCCGGATCTGATTTTATATACGGGCGGTTAAGCTCCATGATGCTCGACCGCAACACCTATGTCCAGCAACTGGGAAGCCCATTCGATATGGGTAGCAAATACATCCTGGGTGTTTTCAATCAGCAAGGTGATACCCTGGCTGCTTTTACCCAGTTTGAAAAACTGGATCACTTTTCAAAATCGGTGATGCGGGGCACGGATCAGGGCACCCAATATGAGAATAAAGGAAAACTTTATATCCGGAATGCTTTTAGCGATACTGTTTTCCAGGTATTGCCCCCCAACAGGCTGTTGCCCGTTTATGTGCTGAAACTTGGCAAATACAAGCTGCTGAAGAAAGAGGGAATGGATCCTGATTTTAACCTGGACGGAAAAATAATCCCTGAAACCTGGGCCGATACCAGAAACTTCATTTTCCTGACCTTCTCAAAAGACAGCTACGACTGCCCGAATACCCGCAAAAGCAGGCAATTGAAACAGTTTTATGCCCTCTTCTCCAAATCGGCTCAACAACTGTTCCTGGTGAAAGGTGACCCGGTTACCTATGATCCGGATATCCTGAAAAACAACCTGGATGGCGGGGTGGCTGTGTGGCCCTCATCTTATATGGTCGGCAACAACGGCGAAATCCTGGTCTCACTGAAGGGAAAAGATCTTAAAGAACAGGTCAGATCGGTCTCTTTCAGGACATCACCCGTTCCTGCGGCCAGGAAGAGCGAACTGCTGAAATTGTCGCAGTCGGTGAACGATGATGAAGACATCCTGATGATTGTCGAGTAATAAACAAAAACATGATCCACCCGCTGAAAATCATTTTCCGCAGTTTCATCCATAAGCCGGTCTATTCATTGATCACCCTGCTTGGGTTTACCTTTGGGGTCATGGCCAGTTTATTGATCTGCCTGTGGGTGCTGAATGAATTGAGCTATGAAAAATTCCATCCCGGCCATGAACGGATTTACCGTGTGCTAACCCTTGCCAAAGAGGGCGACGAAGTGGTGAAATCGGCCGGCTGCTACCGCCCGGTAGCGAAAACCCTGAAGATGTCCTACCCCCAGATCGAAAATGCAACCTACCTCAGTTTCGATTCCGAAGATTCACCCCTGAAAAGGGAACAGGGAGGTGAAAAGATCGAGGCACGCCGCATAAGCACCAATGAAGATTTCTTTGCCATTTTCAGCGGGTTTACCTTCATCGAGGGCACACCGCAGACTGCATTTTCAAATCCGTCAAATACCGTACTTTCCGAAGTGGTTGCGCGAAAATTATTTGGCAGGGAGCCGGCACTCGGCAAAATAGTCGTCAGTGACAAATATGATCCGGAAATCTACACCGTAAGCGGCGTGGTGCGGATCCCAAAGCAGAGCCACATCGATTTCGGGTTTGTTGTTTCAGGGAAAAACAGCAGGTACGCTTACTTGGAAGACAGCTGGGGCGATAAGGCACATGTGCATGTGTACATCAAACTGGCAAAAAATGCCTGGATTGATGACAAGTTCCTGGATGGTATAACCAATCACCTTGGCCGGTTCTCCAGGCTGTCGGATAAGCTGGTATTTCAGGCGCTGACCGACATCCACCTGCACACCAGTTACCAGACCTACCTCTACGATAAAAACATCAGCAGTTACAAATATGTGTGGATATTCTCCGGCCTGGCATTGCTGATCATCCTCATGGCGGCGCTGAATTTTTCGATGCTGTCGGTGGCGCGGGCATCGGAACGGTCGACTGAAATCGGCATTAAAAAAGTGTGCGGCGCCGAACGGCCCGATATTATCCGGCAATTCATGGGTGAGGCGGTTTTACAAACCACGGCCGCCTCACTGATCGCCCTGTTTTTCATCTGGTTGATCCTTCCATGGTTCAATGTGTTTACCGGGCAGTATCTCACCCTTAAATTGTCGTCCGGGATGGTGATCAGCATTTTCGTGCTAACGGTTATGGTGGGGATTGTGGCAGGTATTTATCCCTCCCTGTATTTGTCCTCCTTAAAAACTGCAAGAATTTTCCGGGGGGGAAGCCAAACCGGGTCAAAAAGCAACTTTACCAGATTGCTGGTGGTGATCCAGTTCAGCATCGCTACCTTTTTTATCGTTGCCACATCAGTCTTTATCAAACAGTTGAACTACATCCAGGGGAAAGACCTTGGGTTCGACCGGAACAACATCGTGGTTATCCCGACAGGTCTTTGGTATGAGAACAAGTCATTTAAAGATGAGCTGTTAAAAAATCCCAGTGTACTTGGGGTTACTGCAACCGCCTATGCCCCCGTTGATTTCAACTGGGAGGTCAGGCTTGCCGTCGACCACGCCGGCCGGTCCGACAGCATCAGGGCCGCCATGATCTGGGCGGATGAAGATTTTGCCAAAACGTACAAGCTGGAGCTCGTTAAAGGACAATTCCTCCGGATGGATTTTAATGGATTCTGGAAGGCGCTGGACACCGATACAGGCCGGAAACCGGGAGGAATTAACAGTTATTGCCTGCCTGCTGTCATCAATGAGACTGCCGGAAAAAGCATCGGGTACCAGAACCCCATCGGCGAACGGATCGGCAATTATGTGATTGTCGGCGTAGTGAAAGACTTTCATTTCCGTCCGCTGCATCATCCCATCGGTCCGCTGATTATAACCTACGATCCGCAAAACATCATGACGATGAATGTGCGCATCGCAAACACCAACCGGGCGGAGACCTTGAAGTACATCCGTGATGTTTACCAGAAACACCGGAAATCAAGAGGCTTTTCGTACAGTTATTTTGATGACCTGCTGGCGCAAAAATACCAGGATGAAGTGAGGCTTCGCAACCTTACCCTGATTTTTTCAGCGCTGGCCATCATCATCGCGATGCTCGGGATCCTGGGCATGGCTGTATTTTCCTGCGACCGCCGCACCAAGGAGATCGGGATCCGCAAGGCCAATGGCGCCTCCCTGGCGGAGATCCTCATCATGCTGAATAAAGAGTTTCTGAAATGGGTGGTGGTGGCCTTTGTCATCGCCATACCGGTAGCCTGGTATGTGATGTACCGGTGGATCGAAAATTTTGCATACCGCACCGAACTCAGCTGGTGGATTTTCCTCCTGGCTGCCTGCCTGACCATGGTCACGGCGCTGATCGCAGTGAACTGGCAAACATTCAGGGTGGCCCGCAGGAACCCGGTGGAGGCGTTGAGGGATGAATAGGATCATTCAATTCTGATAAATGGACTTAATCAATATAACTGGTATGGAAACTGATAAAAACTTGGTCACGGATGAAAGATCTTAGGTTTATTTTCAGGATACTGCAGCGAAACCCGCTCACTTTTTTCGTCAATGTGATAGGGCTTGGAATGGCATTAACCACTGTGATCTTCACACTCACATACATCCGCTATGAGTTGAGCTACGACAGGCATTTTAAAACCAAAGATAGGGTGGTAAGACTTTACAGCCGGGTAACCGACAATACAAGCACCCGGGTGTATGGTATTTCCCTGCGCAAGGCCTATTCCCAGCTGCCTGAAATGGTGCCCGAAGTGGAGGCTGCAGTTCAGTTGTATGGCGGCTGGCCGGCCTCAGTTCAAACCAGAGAAACCAAACTGGAGAAAGTTGGGGTTTTTTATGCTGACCCTGAATTTTTTAAAGTTTTCGGACTGGAGCTCCTCCTTGGGGATAAAAGTACCGCACTGGTTGGAAGCAAAAACGCTGTGATCACCTCCTCCGTTGCAGAAAAGTTTTTCCATTCAACCAATTGCATCGGGAGAACTGTGGAAGCGGATGGAGAACAGGTGATGATCACCGGCGTGATGGATGAGATTCCCAAAAACTCCCACCTGGATTTCGGAATCCTGGTCTCTTTGTCAACACTCGATATGAGATGGTTGTCATCAAGCCTCGAATTTCAAAGCTATTACCTGTTAAAACCCAAAACAGACAGGGGAACAGCCAGCGGTAAAATTGCAGAAGCAAATAACAGGCTCATGGAAGACTGGGCAAAGGCCTGGACTGCAAAAGTACAATCCGGAGCAGAACCACTTACCGACCTTTACCTGAACTCGGAGGCCGGTTCATTCATCCCCATCCATGGCAGCACGAAACAAATCGTGATTGTAGGATTGATCGCGCTGTTTGTCCTGATAACCGTATTGGTAAGCTATATCAATTTATTTATCATTCAGGGCGAAAAACGCATTGTCGAAATATCAACCCGTACCATGTTCGGCGCAACCAAGGCCAGTATTGCCAGGCTGTTTTTTCTGGAAACACTGATCGTTTTTCTTTTTTCTGCTGCCTTGGCATTTCTGATTATCTATAAAGCAATGCCTTACCTGTCAACCCTGTTGCAATCAAAAGTTGACCTTTCCAACCTGTTGTCACTGGGCGGTATTCTTTCAGTTGTGATTGTACTGATCGTACTTATCGCGGTTACATCAGGCTATCCTGTGCTTTATCTTTCGGGAATGAAATACGCGCTGGGGTTGAGGGGAAAGATTTCGGGCAGCGGAAACAGCAACTGGCTATCGGTCGCATCGGTATTTGTACAGTTCATGGTAGCCTCATTCTTTATGAGTTGCGTTGTCATTATTATCGCACAATTAACCCATATGCACAAGGTCCCTTTAGGTTTCGATAAGAACAATGTTATCACAATCAGCAATTGCAGCAGCCCCATCTCAAAAAAGTACGAAAGCATTAAAACAGAACTATTGAAGCTGCCTTTTGTTACTGCGGTTTGCGGAGGTGAACATTTTATGGGCGGAGGATGCAGCGGCCAGTCCATCAGGAATGTAACCGATGGGGAAAGCAGCAACAAAGCGATCAACGAATACCGTGAAAAGCCTGGATTTGGAGAGCTTATGAAATTAACGTTGATCGACGGCCGGTTTTTTAACCAATCGATGGCCGACAGCCAGGCGGTCGTATTAAACGAATCGGCAGTCAAATTACTCGGTTTAAAGCCAAAAGCCGGACAAACAATTATTTACAGGGACGAACGGGTTGAAATTCTGGGCGTTGTGAAGGATTTTTATTATGAGTCCAACCCTGGTGAGGCCATTGAACCTTTAGTCATTGCAAATTGTTTCTGGGGAACTCCGAATATTTACATCCGCAGTAACAATCCGCTGACAGGAAGCCAATTGATGCAAATAAAATCAATCTTCCATCGCTTTGACCATAATTACATTTTTAACCACAGTACATTGGCTGATATTTTTGATCGGATGTACAAGAAAGAAAACCGGCTTGCTCAGATGGTTTTTATCGGAGGAGCCGAAGTGGTCATCATCAGCCTGATCAGCCTGCTGGTGCTGACGATCCTAAAAATCTCACGCCGCACGAAAGAGATCGGGATCAGGAAGGTGAATGGCAGCACGGTTTGGGAACTTATCGCAGGGTTGCTTAAGGAGACCATGATCATGGTGGCCGGTGCCATCATCATTGCTTCGCTGGCCGGTTACCTGGTGATGGACCAATGGCTGTCGGATTATGCCGAACGGATTCAACTCACCCCGGGATATTTTCTGCTCAGCGCCTTATTCGTATTTGTTATTGCCCTGGTTGCAACGATCTGGCAGGCCTGGCGGGCAGCAACGGGTAATCCGGTGGAGGCGCTTAAATATGAATAGATAACTCCCCTCGGCCTTTCCATTCCCTGATGATCGAAGAATGGGGCGAGGTAAAATAAAACCAGATGTTCAAAAACTACCTAAAAGTCGCGTTCAGGAACCTTGTACGGTACAAGGGATATTCGCTCATCAACATCCTGGGCCTCGCCATCGGCATGACCGCATGCCTTCTGATCCTCTATTTTGTAAACTATGAGAAAAGCTTTGACCGGTTTCATGAAAACAGCGACCGCATTTACCGGCTTCGCTATGAGCGCAGCGACCAGGCAGGGGGGGCAGTCAGGTTTGCCTCCTGTTGCCCGCCTGCCGGTTTGAGGATCAGGCAGAAGTTTCCCGAGATGGAGAAGGTGGTTCGCCTTTTCCGGTATAAAGCCGCTGTTTCGAACCAGGATGATCCATCCTCGTCGCAACCTGAAAATAAATTCATTGAAGAGCGGATGTATTTTGCAGAACCTGCTTTCTTTGAAATATTCAGGTATCCGTTCATCGCCGGTGATCCGGTAAATGGCCTG
>CAISJJ010000432.1 GCA_903885595.1 uncultured Bacteroidales bacterium | reverse complement strand
TGAATCCGAATCCTTAAAAAGTTTCTCAATAAATGTCAAAAAAATGGACTACATGATTGATCAGCATTATTGCACCAACCAACTGGAAACTGAGAAAAGCAATCATAATAACAAACCAGCTACTTGAAAAGTTGAAATTAAAACAACATCCTGATAAGACATATATCGGGAAAGCGATCAAGGGTGTTGATTTCCTGGGTTTTCATATCACCCCATACATCACCGGAATTGCCTCAACATCTATCATTGCAATGAAACAAAATATCGTCCGGCTTTATGAGCGAAATACAAGCATTGAACGTATTGGACAGTATTTAAAAAACTGGAGCAAATGGTTTAATTCAATGATACCCGATTATTTCAATAAATTAAAAACATCGGGCATATATTGTACGTGTTATCCTATGTTTCTGAAGACTTGTCTTGGGCCAGATAGAACACCGGTTTTTCGTGGGTGGATTTATTAGATAATAAAGTAGATGCTGTGTTTTGATTTCATGTTTTTGTTGTTCCGCGTTCTTCGTTTTTCGCCCCCTAACTTCCTCCTCCTACTACTCCCTCTGTTGTGCTTCCTTCATTTACTATTGCTATTCCACCTTGGCTCTCCGCCATTGAAAGTACCTTTATTTCAGGGCGGATCCATTGCCCCGATTCGCTCGTTCCTTCTTGTTCACTTGCTTCTTCGATTTCTATGTGTTTGTCAATCAATAGGTCCATATATGAATGAGTTTAATCTTCCTTTTAGGTTTTATCGTCACAAATATAATAAATTGAAAGCTGAAAATAATTTGTGCCTCCCACCTTTGTGGCTGTATCCCTTTGGATAATTCAACAAAAAGAATCAATGACTTTTACTCATATTTCCCTTTAAGATAATTACTCATATAAGATTTAAAAATCTATTCAGCAAAATTACTTTATTCAGGTGTTGCCGGTTATTCAACCAAACGCCATAGTTTTTAGCATTTTTGGTTGCAGTATAAACCTGAATTGCTGCAAGTTTGTCGATATAATTCCACACATCAGCCGTTGTGCTTATAGCCGTAAAATGTTTAAAAACATGTGGTTTGGCATTGAGCCACCGCAGGCGCATATCGGCCGGATAACTGACTTTGCTTGGGGTCCTGTATACCAGTTCAGGCACTTTCCCTTCCAGCATCCGTTTGATGAGGCTGCGGGTTTCTCCGTTTAATACAAACTGACCTGATGGGATGGATAAACTGTAGTCTATCAATCTGCGGTCGGACAGGGGGCTGATCATCACAAAACCGTACCTGTATTCCTGGGTCGATATATATTTTTTGCCAAAATCCATTCTTTGTTTTATAGAACGCAATTGATCCTGCATGAATGCATGAGCCGGATATTGCCCGGTCAGTTCCATGTTATATTGTTCTGTTTTCTTCTCCAGGTTTATTTTTTTAACAATATCAGGATGCGTTAACCATTGCCGTTGTTTTGGCTTCTTCATTTTTCGGTAAATACTGATTATTCCTTCTGGCAAGGCAGGGATCAATCCGTTCCTCAAAAAGGAACCGGACTTGGTTTGTCTGTGAAGCTTCCATGCCTCCCAGTACCTGCCTTCAAGTATAAGCGATGGAATTACCTCCTTGCCAGTCCAGTCAATGGATTTGGATTCGGGGGTCAGGCATAATTGTACACCCAGCTCTTTCATTTTCCCGTATACCAAATAATGGTCGCTACCCACGGGGTTAACAACCGGGCTGTCCTGCTGAATCATCTTCCGTTCAACATCTTCATCATACGGATCAGGAAATACAGATTCGTTTACATAATGGAGATCCATATTCAGCCGGTCAGCCAGGGCATCGGTATAGCTTTTTTCATCAACCAGTTCGCCCTGGTAACCTTCTGGTAAAATATAGGAAACGCCGGTTAACGGATGATCCTGCAAGGGCTGCAAATGAGAAGCAATGCAGGCTGTTTTAAGCCCGCCTCCGGTTTGTAAACCGATCTTCAAGCCCGTATCGGCATATCCCTTCAGGATCGTTGTTAAAACTTCAGTGCCCGCCTCTGCATAATCAGCATTATTTTTAAAAACGATCGCATCAGCGTCACCCGGTTTCCAGTATTGAAACTCGTTAAAATTGCTTGCATTTACTGTGATTGCATAACCCGAGGGAAGATGATGAATATCCTGGTAGATCGTACTTCTTTTATTTCCGGTGATATTATCTATGTGTTCTGCAATAAACTCAACATTGAGTGGAGGTGTATATCCCAACAAGCTTATAATGCACTTTATTTGCGTGCCGAAAATAAATTTTTCATCATCCAGGTAATAAACCAGATCAACCCCTCCGGTTGCGCTTTTGGCACATAATAACGTTTGCTGATTGCCATCCCAAATGGCAAAACCAAATTTCCCTTCCAGGTAATCGAGGCATGTATTCCCCCATTTTAAATAAGCCTGCAGTATGGTTCTGGCATCATCAGCAGCAGGGTAGAGCAGATCTAATTTTCCGCGAAGATCTTTGGTGTTATTGATAATAGCACTGGCAGTGATAACACAATTGTTAATTTGAGGAAAGAACCCAGTCTGCTCGCTTGAATAAAAAGGCAACACCATCCGGGCAAACTGTACATGATCGGAATCATTAAAAGTACGATATTGAGAATTGACCGGACCCAGCAATTCAATCGCTTCCTGAATTTTATATTTATGAGATCCATCCGGTTTGATGGTGTTTCTAAAAAATACTCCTGTAATTCCGCCGATCATAGGTGATTTATAGTAAACTTTTAAACAGATCACCATTCCTGGTGTTTTCATCCCGGTATTTCCAAAAATCCAGGCAAAATCTCATCTCTTCATTTTCTGGTATCAGGCTATATTCAATCTGATGATCATAATCATATTTATATGCTTCCAATATCCAGCCATACATGTTGCCTGGTGGCTTTGGCTGATAGGCCAGTGTCTTTGGAACCCATTGTTCAATCGTTTTGCGGAAAATGTACCTGTTGATTCCTTTTTGATATAACATTTGGGGCGGAAGGGAAACCATGTATTGCAACAGGCGGATATCCAGTAACGGATACCGGTATAATACGCCATAATACGAAGCCGCAAGGGTTGTGGCTTCACACCTGTTGGATAATTCTGCCTTCATTAATTTTTCCAGGATATGTTCATGGACATTTTTGAAATGCGATGAATGGGTTCTTTCCTTATAACTGTACCCTTTAAGTTCCGGATAAAGCCTTTTCAGCGCCTCCAGCGTTTTCAAACTATTTTTTCCAATCTTTGCGTTAACTGGTCTTTCCGAGCCCCAATTTACGTTGACTTTCAGCCAGGAATATCCAAAGGCGAGACAGGTTTTTAACAAGCTTCCATGGATAATTCTGAGTTCATGGTATGCTGTTTTATACACCCCTAAGGCCAGGTGCGATTGTATAACAGTTCCGGCGCCCTTGTAGCTGACGCCATGATCGCCACCATTTCCTGAAAAAATAATGTTTACTTTGTCACACCCTGCTTTTTCATAGATTGCTTTGCTGAACGCTGCATAATGGCAATGGGCGATGCCGTTGCCTAACTGAAAAGCATGCTCCATAATGCCACGCATTCCAGTGATCTTTTCAGGCGTAAAGGTATGTTTAAAGGGCTGCAGAAATTCAATGAAATTTTTGATCGCCTCTTTTTCACAGGGATATTTTTCATTGTCAACCGAGGCATGCGCGTAGGTAAAAAGATGCCGGTTTTGCTTATCCAGATAATATTTTGCCATAGCCGCCACACTCGTGCAATCAATGCCCCCGCTCACTTCAGATCCAATATTCAGCCCATCGGGAATCCTGCATTCGACAGCCTGCTGCATTAAAAATTTGAATTCAGCAATGTATTCCTCATCTGTCTTGGCAGGTAAAGGATGATGTATATATAATTCCCAGTAACGGGAAATTTTGAGCTGGCCATTTTCATATTCCAGCAGATGTGCCGGCGGCAACTTTTTGATGTATTTATAAAAGGTCAAATTAGGATTTTCATCCGAATGTGTAACAAAATCGCCCATCCACAGAATGTCAGATGCCAGATCCAGGTCAGGAATGCGGGTGATCAGCTGCTGATTGTTTGCAATGATCAGACAGTTTGCATCATCATAATAATACAGCGGGAAAACGCCAAAATGGTCGCGTGCCGCCATTAACCTATTTTTCGAAATGATTTTAACGAAGGAGAAATCGGCTACGAAATCCTTTAAGAAGCTGGCAGGGTTGGTTTCCAGGTTCTTTTGAAAAACAGCAATTGCTTTTGCATCCCAATTCTTGAATTTAGGAAGAAAAGGATGAATATTCCCGACTAAATCGTTATCAATGCATGAGCCTGCTATATAAACGGTATCGGATAGTCTTACAAAATCAGATGAGGGATAAATTGATCCGGGTTTTTTTAGAAGTATGCTACAAAATGGCTGGTACAGCATAACTGGTATCTGGATCATCTGAATTGCGCCCTTCACAAGGTCAGGTCCTGGTCAAAGATACAATTTTTGTTTGATGCGGGCGGAAACCAATGGCATAGCAGTCAAAACGATGCGGTGTAAAGCTTATTGGATATCTTCAAATATCATGTAATTTTGTCGAACCGTAATAGATATTCCATAACTAATTTCAATTGACTTCATTCTATTCTAAGATAAAAAACGTCAGTGGTAATGACTGGCAACTGTTTTTCAAGGCTGTTTTATGGACCGGCATTGCCCGCATCCTAATCGTTTTCATTCCCCTGAAACGGTTTGCATTCATCCTTGGTACACACATGAAAGAGACACCGGCAACAGCAGCCGATGAAAATCTGGACTTGTTAAAGACTGTTGGAACGGCCATCAGCAGGGCGAGCAGGCATGTCCCCTGGCGTTGCAAATGCTACGAACAGGCCATTGCGGCAAAAATCATCTTGCATGGGTATGGTATTGAAACCACCCTGTATTATGGCGTTGCAAAAGATCAGGAACAAAAGCTGATTGCGCACGCCTGGGTGCGGTGTGGCGATTATATTGTTACAGGGCGACCAGGGATGAAAAGGTTCACCGTGGTGGGGACTTTTGCATGATGTTATATTATTTCTTCTACATTTGAAGCATGATTGACAGTAATCAAAATATTTGTATTCACTGCGGTTTCTGCTGCGACGGAACCCTTTTTAATCATGCAAATATTAAGGCAAACGAACCCATAGCTCCCAGTTTTGTTTTTGAGATTACTCCAGGTGAAAAACGAGCATTCAAACAGCCTTGTCCATATTATCGAAATGCTATCTGCTTCATTTACGAAACCCGGCCTTATTCAGTTTGTGAATCATTCCGATGCAAACTGCTGCGATCGGTAATTTCTGAAAATGTTTCATATACTGATGCAATCAAAATTATCAATGGGGTGATTGCTCTTAAAACTAAGATTGAGTTACAAATACTCGAACATCACCCAGAAAACAAGGGAGATTCCATCCATAATAAAATGAAAGAATTTGAAGCATATTTTGCTGAAACGATGAACGATGTGGAATTCAGAAAAAAATTCGGCCACCTCCTGCTTGATTTCTTTATTTTTAAAAAGAAACTATCAGACTCGTTTCGAAAAACTACCGCAAAATAGAAAGCACTCAGTATAAATGACCAAAGTAATCAATACATGAGCGCTATCTTCGGATTAATCAACAAAACCGGAAAACCTGTCGAAGAACAAGCAATCCAAAAGATGCAGGAGTCGCTTATTCACCGGGCTGTTGATGGCCATGGTACCTGGCATTCGGATAACCTGTTTCTCGGACATCATAAATTGGTAATTACCCAGGAACAATCAATAGAACGATTGCCATTCGAAGATGATGATCTCGTAATCACATCCGATGCCAGGATTGATAACCGCGATGACCTAATCAGCCGGTTGAAAAACGATCTTCAGGATCATCGTGTGTTACCGGATTCATGCCTGATCCTGGCAGCGTATCGGAAATGGGATGAAAAGTGTGTCGACTACCTTGAGGGCGAATTTGCGTTTGCTATTTGGAATAAGCGAACCCATAAACTATTTTGCGCTGTCGATCATATCGGATTCCGGCCATTGTTTTATTATGATACCTCGTCGGTTTTTGTTTTTTCGAGTGAAATGAATGGAATCCTTGCAGTGAAGGAGACGCCCAACCTTTTTAACGAAGCATCGTTGATCGAATACTTTTTCAGGCAATCCGATCTTACCAAAACCCATAATGAGGAGATCTTCGCTTTATGTGGAGGAAACAAACTTTTGGTCTGCAATAACCGTATCTGTGTTGAAAGGTACTGGAATCCACAGCCACTCGGAAAATATCATTTTAAGAAGGATGCGGAATGGGCCGAAGGTTTGCGTGACCTGCTCTTTCAGTCTGTTAGTAACCATTTGCGGACAAATTTACAGGTTGGGATCGGACTAAGCGGAGGGCTTGATTCCTCAACTGTAGCCTGTATTGCCGCTAAAATCCTTGAAAAAAGAAACCAACCCCTGTATGCTTTTTCATCAGTCCTTCCTAAGGATCACCGGGGGATTGAGCGCGATGAGCGAAAGTATATTGCCATCATAGGAAATCATCTGAAAAATCTTGATCAAACCTTTGTGGAGGCCAGGGAAGTGGGCCCTTTCAGTAATCTCGAACAAACCTTTGCCATCGATGAAACTTTCCCTAATGCGTTCCATTACATGGACCAGGCCATCCTTGCTGCGGCAAAAGAAAAACGGGTTGGTGTTTTTCTTTCCGGATTTGGTGGCGATTTTTTCGTTTCGGATAAGGGCAACGAAGTAATCTATGAATTGATTAAACAACTCAGGGTTGGTGTAGTCTGGAGACTGTTGGATCAACTGAAACACACTGAATACAAGTCATACTACGCGCTATTTAAAAGTGAATTTGCCCGTCATACAAAAATCGGGAAATCCATTATTTCATATAGGCACCGGAACCAGTTAAACTGGCAGCGTGATTCGATGCTTGCAGAAGAATTTCTTGTAAAATACAGGAAGTCTATCGATTTTGATTACATATCACATCCGGTATCGTTTATGCTGGATTATATTGAATCCGGAAGAATGGGCAGGGTAATGGGAATGTGGGCAAACAGAAGTAGCGCATATGCCATGGAATCAGCAGTTCCGTTATTTGATAAGCAAATCAATGAGTTTATGTTCGACGTTCCGATTGAACAGTATCTTGCCGGAGGACACAGGAGGAGTTTAATCCGTCGTGCAATGGAAGGTATTTTGCCCCCTGAAATACAATGGCGGAAAGATAAACAACCCTATACTCCGGATTTTCATAGTCGAATCATCAAGGAGAAATCAATTATTGATACGATTCTGAATGATCCATCTTTTAACTTCGCCTGGAAATACCTCGACAAAAGCAAGATTGAACAGCACCTTGAAGGGGTAAAACCGGTCCAAAACACGGGTGAATGGATGACCAATGGCGGAAACAGGGTTGTTCAGGGGATCATTGCTGTTTATTTTATGCAATGGTTAAAGAAAAATAATTATATCCGGTTTGTAGATTAATTTCTGCCTGCATCTGTGTATTTTCGCACAAATTATCAGACCACATGGAAAATGCAATTGAAATAAGCAGCCAGGATATTTCTGAAGCTAAGCAACTGAAAGAAGGATGGTGTAAGCCGGAAATTACTGAGATCTCCACAAATGACGGAACATTGGGAGACATAAACGATGGTTTAGATGGCGGCGCCTATGATGCTTCTGGATCATAGTAAGACAACGTTTTAACTTTACGTGATTAATTGCGGGGGTTTTATTTCCTCTTAATCCATTTGTCATTCAGTATGATTCAATTGATTTAAACAAGAAACTATCCATGTTATTTTGAAATTCTCAAGCAAAAAAATGATGGACATGAATGGCGTTATCATGGATGTGGAAAAAAACACAACCTTTTACCAGCAACGTCACCGCCTTACAATCCGTCAGATTGCTGAGCTAAGGGAATTTTCGGGGATCGCCATTCCACAAATCAGCGACCAGCCCCGAAAGATTGACACCATGGCCAAAGTTGCCGAACTGATCCGGTTATCAAAAATGTTCAAGGCTCATAATTTGGAATTTATTTCCATCAAAGGGCCCCTACTTTCCTGGAGATTGCACCAGGATGTTGCAGTACGCTATACCAACGACCTGGATATCCTGGTAAAACCAGAGGATTTGTTCATTATAATCAGGATGTTGAAAGAGGATGGTTATCAAACGACCCATTTTGATCTCCCTGCATCGGGAAGTAAAAAGAGACTGTTACTGAAGTTAAACAACCACATTGGGTTAATGCATCCGCAAAAAAAAATTCTACTCGAAGTTCATTGGAGGCTGATGAAACCTGAAGTATGCTCCAAAACCAAACTTGATCAGCTTATTAATCAAAATACGGAATCAGTCATCTTTCATAATGAATCCTTTACTGTATTTACTAAGGAATTTGAACTTGTTTACTTAATATTACATGGCGCTATGCATGAGTGGTTCAGATTGAAATGGCTGCATGATATTGTGTCATTCTCAAAAGATGAACAATTGGATTGGGATAGGGTCTTTGAACTAAATAAGGATTTTCATGGGGAACACCTGGTTTATCAGGCAATTCAACTCGCTGACAAATTCTGGGATCTGCCGCCAGATGTTGCTGCTCGGTTCGCTGCAGAAAATATGGACTTGAATGCATTTATGATAAATCACCCGTTAAAATCAATTTCAAGAACCAATGTGGCAACAATTGAACCCGGATTTTACAATTGGCTCAGCTTCGTCAATGGAACTGTTAAATATGGATTAATGCTGTTTCCCTCTGCAAAATACAAATATACCTTCTTGAAACGGTTGATGTTTCGGGAAATTGATATGAAAATATTAAAATTACCTGACTTTCTTACCTTTATGTATTTTCCTTTAAGGCCATTTTTAATAGTTTATTCAAGATTAGTTCCGTCAAGTACACGCAACCATCGCGCTGAATGAACACCCTTAAAAAAATCCTCAACCTCTACTCCCGTTTCTTCCGCTTTGCCCCCGGCCGGAATACCGGGATTTTCCTGACAAACCTGCTGTACGGTTTAAGCCAGGGAGTCAGCATCGTGGCCCTGATCCCCCTGCTGCAGATGCTTGAGAAAAACTCGCTGGGGAGCAACAAGGTTTTCACCGTGTTAAATGAAGTGACCAACCGGCTTGGCATTACCATCAGCATTGAACTGATCATCGGACTATACCTTGCGCTGATCCTTTTTAACGCCTACATCTCGCATGCAAAATCTATCTGGCAAAGCGATGTGCAGCAGGAGTTCACGGCCGATATCCGGAAAGATATCTTCAGCAAACTGATCCGTTCCGACTGGATGTTCCTTTCAGGACAAAACAGGAATGAATTTGCCCATGTCCTCACCTCTGAAATTCCGGCCATCACAGCCCTGAATTTTCACCTTTTTTCTTTGTTGTCGGTCTGCATCATTTTTATCATCTACGTCGTCCTGGCCTTCCTGGTCTCCTTTTATTTTACGCTCTTTGTGCTGGTTTGCGGACTGGTATTGTATTCCCTGATGAACAGGTTCATCACCAGGACCTATGCCGCAGGAAAGGATAATTTTTTCACGAACCGAAACCTTTACAAGCAGTTTGATGATTTCTGGGATACGATCAAATTCGCCAAGATCCATGGAACAGAGAAGTACAACTACAGTCGGTTTGATGAGCAAAATCAACAGTTCTCCGAACAACGTAAACGAATGGTGAGGTTAAGCCTCACGCCCCAAACCATCAATACGATCACAAGCGCATTGATCCTCAGCATTGTGATTTATATCGGGTACAAGTTCGGGAATATGTCACTCTCATCCTTCCTGATCCTGATTTTGCTGTTTGCCAGGATTTTTCCCCAGATGATGAAGGTGCAAACAACCTATATGCAGATTGCCAGCCTTTTTCCTTCCTATGAGAATACCATGGCCATGAAAAAAGAGCTGGAAACATCATTGAAAAATGATGCAGTTTTCCAGGATGTCCCTTCATCGAAAATCACGCTGGAAAATGAAATTGCCTTTGAGGAGGTTTCATTCGGATACATCACGGGAAAGTCCTTGTTTGAAATTATCAGTCTCACAATTCCTGCAAAGCAAATCACAGGGATTGCAGGACCATCCGGTTTCGGTAAAACAACCCTCATGGACATGATCACTGGACTTCTCATTCCCGTTCATGGAAAAATTATGATCGATGAAAAGAATCTGACTGAAATTGACAAAGCTGCCTGGCATAACTCCGTAGCTTATGTTCCCCAGGATTCCGTTTTTACGAACTCCTCGTTACGCGAAAACCTGACCATGGGGAATGATCATATTTCGGATGAGAAGATTTGGCAAACGCTTGACCGAGTCAACGCCGGTCAGTTTGTACAGGAACTCTCCAGCGGACTTGATACAATGATGAGCAACAATGCACAGCAATTCTCGGGAGGTGAACGTCAGCGGCTGGCAATTGCAAGGGCCTTGCTGCGGGAACCAACCCTGTTGCTCCTTGATGAGGTAACAAACACACTCGATTCAAAAAATGAACAGACCATAATCAACATTATGCTGGAACTGAAAAAAGAGATCACCATCATCATGATCACCCACAAAAGGGATCTGGCTCAATATTTTGATAAGATCATTGATGTAAAGAAACTTTAAAATGCTGATTTATATACTCTCATCAATTCTTCAATGCCGCTTGTAATTCCAGGTGTCGAAACAATTCATTAACCTTGATTTTTATTCTGACACAGATTGGTTAATCTGGAAAAAGGAAAAAGATAAGTTCCATTCGGTTCCCGTTCGGCACCCGGGAAGAAAAAATCCTGTAAATCAACGATTTACATGATTTAACTTTGAGTTGGAGTAGCCCCGGCAGGATTACCTGACTGCACCTATTTCTATTTTCAATACCTATATAACCAATAACCATTCTATGGCCTCAATGAAGTTAATCCTTTATACTGCTCACTGGAGGGCAAATTACCACCTATAAAAGGGCAAAGGCTGTTATACAAAAACTATTATACATCATGGATGCCAGATGTTTGCATCATTCCTGTATCCGGCCATATTCTTCTTGTACCAATCTGGATAAAGGGTTCCGCCCGACTCTGCCCATTCAGCAAAATGATTGTAGGCGCTGAGGATACTTGTCATTTCCCAGGGATAATCGAATAACACAGGGATATTGAGGGCCCATGGCAGGTTGGTATCTGTTTTATAATATCTGCCCTGCGCCGGAATGGAGTTGTCGTCCATGGTTCCGAAATAAGTACAATCCTTTGCAAGGAAGGTAGGTGCATAATTTGGAAGATGCACTTCGGCCTGACGTTCCATATTTCTGATTATAAATGGATTATATGGTGCTGTTCCGATTTCGTTCATCAACTTTGGCTCCGCCAGATTAATGTACAGTGTCACTGTCTGAGCTATACCTGCCGGTACATTATGTTCCGTATTGAAATAGGTTGAAACACGGTTAAACAGATTGTCGGCATCGTCATAGGCGATAACCACCGCTTTATCAGTACTGGCAGCTTCAACTCCATTGGAAGCAAGGGTAATATAATTGTGCTTGAAATTGTACCCGGTAACGGAAGATATGTCTGCCGGCGTGAGCTTATCGAACTCGATTCCGAAGCCATTGTAAAAACTTGCGCCAACAGCCTTCACATTCAGGGTGATGATAATCTGGGTCACTTTGTTTTCATAATTGGTCGCATACTCAAACTTATATGCTAAAACCAGGTCATTAAAGTCGTAATCCCCTTTGCCGGGCCAAAGGTCTTCATATACAGCGGTTCCTTCAACCACGTTTGTTACCGGGGGATTTGTACCGCCGCTGCATTCACCTGCAGGAATATAGTTGGTCATATTTGCAAAGGAGACAAAAGTGGCGCCATTGGTAAAATGAGGTGCGGGATCTTCATTGTGATATAAAACACCATCAGTCTGGGCAGTTTCAATGGCACCGGTGATCTCTTCAAATTGTTGATTGATGAATTTTCCGGCATTCACCCGGGTACCAGTTTCGTACAAGAACATCGGTCATTAATCGCGCTGATAATCATTACCGGGGTGACTTTTTTTGCCGTTTCAGTTGCCCAGATTGCAGGCCGGCTTTTTTCTGAGCGGATTGCACAGTCTGTAACAAAGTACATTTTTGGTTTGCTGCATCAGAAACATGCATCACTCGATTTGGTTTACCTGGAAGATGCAAATCAGATGGATCAAATTCACCGTGCCGACCAGGAGGCCGCTTACCGCCCCGTTAAACTCATTCAAGAGGGTTTGGCCCTCGTTCAGGCCATCATTGCCTGTCTGGTGATCGGTGGATTGCTTTTAACGGTTCACTGGTTCATAGGGGTGTTTCTGTTTTTAGCGATAATGCCGGGATTTTGGGTGCGGATCCGTTTTGCCACTGACCTTTACCGGTTCAGGCAGCAGAACAGCCGCAAAGAGCGTGAAAATTACTACTATAACCGGATACAGACCGGATTTGCCTTTGCAAAAGAAATCAGGCTTTTCGGCCTGGGAGATTACTTTAAGTCAAGATTTGAACAAATCCAGGACCATTTGAATGATCAAAAAATTGCACTGGTTCGCAGGCGGGCAATCGCCGAGATCGGAGCCCAGGCTTTTGCACTCTATAACATTTCAGCAGCAGAAAATATCGCCCTGGGGAGTGTTGCCAGACCACTGGATCAGGACGAAGTTAAAAAAGCTGCAGGCAACGCTGGAATTGATGATGTGCTTGAAAATCTGCCCCTGGGCTACAACAATCCATTGGGTAATTTGTTTGAAAAAGGCGAACAACTCAGCATGGGTCAGTGGCAAAAAATGGCTATTGCACGGGCTTTTTACCGTAATGCTCCCATTTTGTTCATGGATGAACCAACCAGCGCCCTGGATGCGGAAACTGAGCTGAACCTGCTTCAAAACCTCAGGTCACTTGCCCGTAATAAGACCGTACTGATCATCAGCCACCGGTTTTCCACCATAAAGTGGGCTGATATTATCTATGTAATGGAAGAAGGGAAAATTATCGAATCGGGGAGCCATGAACAGTTAATGAGCCAGAGAAGGCGTTACTTTGAAATGTTTGAAAGCAGCAGGATGATTTAATCGCAGCACCGGTTACCGGGCTGAAAATATTCTGTTCTTTATAGATTTAGTAAGATATTGTAAACCTTTATTGACTCTTAAAAGGTAAAATGGCAATGCATTGATTGAATGTTTAACTCCGTATCTTGCTTTCATAAAAGCTAAACCGGGAAATACCAGGCCAAAAACAATTTTCATTTCACGTTTCACACCCTGGCTTGTTTCCAATCCATGGATTGTCAAAGCCAGGCCTTGCGGAATAACATATTTGTGTTTTTGCTCCAGGCGGTCTAGAAATCGACGATGTGCCTTCTGAAATCCATGGATGGCTGAACCATCAGGAATATCAATGGGAACCGGAGCATTGAAGTATATCCTGGCTAAACTCAGGATGCTGAAAACCTGTGAAGTACACCGGTACAAATCGCAACGTCGCTTAATTTCGGTCCAATCCAATTCGTGCCCGCAGTTTCTCAATACTTCAGCAATATCGCAAAACCGGTAGAGCTGAAATTGAGGCTGCGGGAGATGTTCAAACAGGTGAATGCATAAATGCAGCACAAGATCATCGGCTGACAATGACAAGCAATGCGTTGAATTGATCACAGTTGGCCGTGAACGCCGAAATAAATCATTGATTTTGATATGATATCCCCTGTTACTTGCATGAATTTTTGAATGTATCTCGAAAGCCACTCCGTTTAACACCATCTGCGGGATATGCTTGGGCGTAAATAACCATCTGAAAATTTC
>CAISJJ010000431.1 GCA_903885595.1 uncultured Bacteroidales bacterium | reverse complement strand
TGAATCTGATATTTAACAGGAATCCCAAGACAACGGCTGATAGTTCAGCGACTGTAGGCGTTTACTGGCACTTTAGAATTTCCGCTCTTAATCCCGACGAACTTACAACTGAATATGAAAGAACCGTCCGCGATTTAAATATTTATCTGGGTAATACATCCCTTTATCCAAATAATCCTTATCTTTTTATTCCGGTCACAAAAGCTGCCCAATTGGAAGCGCTCATCATTCCTGAAGGGACAAATCAATTCCTGATCAGAAGGAAAACAGTTGAATGTCCACCAATCACTACGGAGGTCGGTTTTGGAAACAACCGGACAAAGGTTGTCCATCCGGTTTTATCTGTATTTCAGAAACCTGATGAGTGGTCTTCAATCAATATATTTTGTAAAATCCTGGCGCAGGAAGACCACTGTACACAGCTAACCATTACAATAAAGCCCATACGATTAACCCAACAGGAGAAAAATGAGGCGACCAGGTGGGCATT
The DNA here is from genome assembly GCA_903885595.1 of uncultured Bacteroidales bacterium. GTDB lineage: Bacteria > Bacteroidota > Bacteroidia > Bacteroidales > FEN-979 > CAIVAT01. Next base: position 1,669 of record CAISJJ010000431.1, on the reverse strand, counting down.
AAGTTTACCCGACAATTTTCCGTTGGTTGATGCAGAAATCGATTTATACCGGAATTTCCTGGAAGGATTGTGGCACGTCACCTTTAAGCCATTTCTTGTTTCTTACAGGTTATTTACACACGAAACTATTCCAAATGATGCCTTGAGAGCAGCTCTTTTCGATGCATTTAAACTCGATCAATTTGTAATTGATGACCCGAAAGAGCCTGATGCTTTATTCACCGGATTATACCCGGATTATAGTCTACCCATGTATGCCCGTATGCCTTTACCGCATAAGGAAGGGGTTCCCGGAATCGTGACAATTCCCCGGAACATGCTCTATTTACCACCCAACATTCATAAGGACGGAGTTCTTATGGGCCGGAAAATGGTGAGTGACAGGTCGAATCATATCCGGATTAAATATACCGATTTGTCACAGCATGCATATATATTGGGCCAGACCGGTACCGGCAAAAGCACCTTGCTTTACACAATGGTCATGGATATGCTCAGGAATGGCAAACATGTGAGCCTGATCGATCCGCATGGCGATTTGTATGATCAGGTGGTGAAAAACTTACCCGAATCCTGTAAGTCAAATACGATATTATTTGATCCCGCAGGCGCACAGGAGATGCCCGGGATCAACTTTTTGTAACATGACCCAAACGATGCCTTCCAAAAATCTTTCCTGTTAAACACCATGTGGGTGATCCTGGATAATTTGTATGACATGAAAGTAACAGGAGGCCCCATCTTCACCAAGTACATGCAGGCTGCGATGCGGTTGGTCATGGAAGCCCAGGGTTCATTGCTCGACGTGATCCGCGTATTTGAAAATAAGGATTACCGGAACGAACTACTTGGTAACACGAAGGATGATGAACTGCGATCAGAATGGCACGAAATTGTTTCGAGCGGTGGGGAAACGAGTTTTGCCAATGTATCGGTATATATTACCAGTAAACTGAATGAATTCCGGAATAATTTATTCATACGGGAGATTTTACGAAAGAAAGAGAATCAACTTGATTTCGACGATGTTTTAAATAACGGCAGGAACCTGCTAGTCCGGTTACCGATTGGGACCCTGGGCGAAAGAGGCGTGAACCTCATCGGGCAGATCATTTTCAACAAGTTTCTGATGACTGCATTTGCAAGGGAAAAAATCAGTGTTGACCGACGTCTCGATCATGTTCTTGTTGTGGATGAATTTCATAAATTTACCACAGACGCATTGGGGAAGGTTTTCTCGGAAGCGCGGAAATATCATCTAAGCCTAATTGTAGCCAATCAAACATTTTCACAGTTAACAGATGAAACGCAGCACATATTATTGGGAAATGTAGGAAGTATGTTGCTTTTCCGACCCGGAATCAATGATGCCCATATTGTTTCCAGGTATTTTGACCCTGATTTCAGCACAGGAGAATTATGTAATTTACCAAATTATCAATGTGCTGCCCGGATCAGTATCAATCACCGGCCATCGAAACCATTTGTTTTTGAAACGATTAAGATTGACCTATAGGTTGAATAACTGAGTTTTTAGTTAACCTATTTTGCAGCAAGAGCCGTTTAACATCTTCAACTTTAGCTGTTTTGACGATGGAGAGTTCAAACCAAGTATTGTTATAAAAACTTTTTGCCAGTCGAACAAATTTGGAATATTATTCTTAATATT
>CAISJJ010000430.1 GCA_903885595.1 uncultured Bacteroidales bacterium | reverse complement strand
GAATAATGAAACGTCGTGCTGTATTCATGGATCGCGATGGGACTATAAATATAGAAAAGGGATATGTCCATCGTTTTCAGGATTGGCAGTGGATCCCAGGGGCAATGGAGGCGGTGATAGCCTTGAAGAAAGCCGGGTTTCTTGTAATCGTCATTACTAATCAGGCCGGCATTGCTCGCGGCTATTACGACGAGAACGACATGAATAAATTACATATATTTGTAAATAATGAACTTCGGCAGCACGGCAACGACTTTGAAATCGATAGGTTCTATCATTGTCCGCATCATCCAGGATTCGGCAATATTCGGAATTGCGAATGCCGCAAACCATTGCCCGGTATGATTGAAAGGGCCAGGCATGATTTCGATATTGATTTGAGCCATTCGTGGCTAATTGGAGACAAAGCAAGTGATATTCAGGCCGGTCTGGCTGCGGGGGTTAAATCGATCCTGGTATTAACCGGTTACGGAATGGAATCCCGTTCCGAACTGGGAGACGATATTATCTCGGTGCCTGATGTAGCCGCAGCAAGCCGCCATATCATTTCACGTGCCTGACCAGGCCTAAAAGCCCACAAAACTAATTTCGTGGAAAAATCATCGTCTTATCCATCGTAACGTTAAATTTCCGCCTTACCCCCCCCAAAAAAATCTCGCACCTTCATTTAGTTCGTCGAAATCATACGGTTGAATCTTAATTTTTCTGATCCCCTTTACCCTCTGCGAAAGATTCTTGACACAATCGGCTTGGAACGCACAATCAAGGCAGGGACGTTTTGTCGGCGGTATCGGCGAAGACGTGGAATTGAGCACCGGTTATCTTTTTTATGGAATTGGACAGCGAGATATAATAATATAGCGACACCATGAAAACAGGATTGCATTTGAATTGGGAAATGAGACCATGTTTCAGCATAACCGGATCATTGCATTCTAACATTATGGGTAGCTATACGTTAGCAGTGATGATAAATGAAGGTTTACTAATGATTGGTAATGCCCCCGTAGCTCAGGTGGATAGAGCAATGGATTCCTAATCCATGTGCCGCATGTTCGAGTCATGCCGGGGGCATTTGGTTTTACTAGACTTTCTTTCATGGTATCGCTCGAAAAATTAAGGATTGCACCTTTTTTGGTCACTTGAGCCTCTTTACTGTATTTCAGCAACGGTAGATATGCCCGCGTTTGTATCGTTGATAACCCGATCCAGAATATCTCGATCTGCCAGAGGTCCCTATAAATAACATGGATGCAATGGTAGCGGCGCCGGGGTAAGATGGTTGGTGATAAAGACGATGACTTCCTTTTTCTCGTCAATTAGAGGGCTATTGCAAATCAACAAGAATAGTATGATAATATCAACCAAAAGTTTAAAAACAAGGTAATCGCTGAATATAAATGAAAAAATATGTCACAACTTTACTCAAGCTCTGTTTTGCTGCTTTGTTAATCTACTACATGATTGCAACGGGTCGACTTGACCTGCATCAAATTTCACAGATCATCTATAAAAAGAGCATGATATTTACGGTGGTCCTCACATTACTGGTAATAATTATGCTTGGAACGATCAGGTGGTATTATCTCCTGCTCTGGCAAGGCATCCCAACGTCTTTTAAAACGGTGTTGAGGATTAACTGCATAGGCATATTCTTTAAT
>CAISJJ010000429.1 GCA_903885595.1 uncultured Bacteroidales bacterium | reverse complement strand
TTTGTCGTATGTTCTCGTGCTCTATGCAAGTTTTCTGACCCGCAGTGGCGTGTTGGCTGATTCTTCTGCACATTCATTTGGCGACAATGGAATGACTTTGCAGTTACTTATTTACCTGCTTACCTTCCTGGTGATCATGGTTGTAATGATTTCTGTCAATGTGCGCAAATTCAATGTTCCGAAACAGGACCTGCTCCTCTCACGTGAATTCTGGATGTTTATCGGTTCGATCATCATGGTCCTCGCCGCTTTTCAGATTATTTTCACGACATCGATCCCGGTGTTCAACAGCCTGTTCAACACCGATATTGCCCCTCCTGTCGACAGGGTAGGTTTTTATAACCGCTGGCAAGCGCCCTATGCCTTACTGATCGCTGCGTTCATAGCCTTCAGCCAGTTTCTCAATTACAGTGAGAATGACCCGGGGAAGTTTATACGCAAGTTGCTAATACCGGCTGTTGTGTCGGTTGCCATCTGCATTCCGATTTATGCAAAGGGAGTTGTGACACAGCTGAATTTTAGCCTTCTGGTCTTTTTTGTACTCTTTGCATTGATCTCCTCCATCTATAATATGCTGTTTCATACTGCCAAACCAAGAAATATCGGAGCTTTGGTCACACACATAGGCTTTGTGATCTTTGTTCTCGGAGCGGTATTGACTTTTTCAAATTCCAACATCATTTCGAGCAACACATCAAAGTTTGATTTGGGCGATACCCGCGCTAATGCTGAAAATCTTGTGCTGATGCGTAATGATACGCTTTATATGAATGATTTTTACGTATCCTATGTCGGCAGCAGATTAGCGGGAAATACCACCATCTACCAGGTTGAATTTCTTACCAGAGAAAACGGAAGATATAAAAGAGCATTTACCCTGCATCCTTCCGTAAATGTTCATCCCCGGATGGGCGCTGTTTACAATCCCGATACGCGTCATTTTCTGAGCCGCGATTACTATACCTTCATTGCAAATGTGTCGAAGGATCCGGATTATATTGTGATCAAAGCCATCATGAACCCCTATATCAATATTTTATGGCTGGGATCAGTTGTAATGATTGCCGGATTTACAGTCGCGTTTACCCGGAGAGCCAGGCGCCGGTGGCAGGGAAACTCCTGACCTGGTTTATTTTTCCTTTGCCTTGTTCTCCAGCATGGGAACAAACCTGAATGCCCCGTATTCCTTTTTTTCAAAGGTGTCGTCGCTGCCCCTGATGATCGTTGTCATAATTTGAATGTCGTTTGCTCCGACCGGAATGACAAGGATGCCACCTGGTTTAAGTTGCACCAACAAGGCATCAGGAATATATGGGGCGGCAGCTGTCACGATCATCTTATCAAAAGGAGCATAGGCTGCCAGGCCTTTGTATCCATCCCCGAAAAAGGTTTTAATGGTGTGGTAGCCAACGGCAGGAAGGAACTTGCTCGTTTTATCAAACAGTGTTTTCTGGCGCTCGATTGTGAATACCTTTGCTCCCATTTCGGCCAGTATGCAGGCCTGATATCCTGATCCCGTGCCTATCTCAAGGACTTTATCGTTTCTTTTTATCTGCAACAATTCGGTTTGAAATGCGACGGTGTAGGGTTGGGATATTGTTTGACCTGCTCCTATTGGAAAGGGCTTGTCTTCATAGGCAGACTCGACGAATGACGAGTCGAAAAAAATATGCCGGGGCACTTTCTCGATTGCAGCTAAAACCTGTGGATCGGTAATTCCTTTTTGACTGATATTCCTGACGAGTAATTTCCTGAGTCCCTGGTGGCGATAAGAGTCAATTGGAATCATGTTGCTCATGAGATGTTGGGGTGTTAATTTTTTCACGAAAATACTAAATTCAGTCAGCCTAAAAACCTACCTTTGTAAAAAAAACGCGTATGCTGAAAATCGGAGTGCTGGGAGCCGGTCATTTGGGGAAAATTCACCTGAAATGTATAAAAGATATTGCTGATTATGACCTGGTTGGATTTTATGATCCGGATACAGTCAATGCTGATAAAATTGAGTCGGAGTTTGGGATCAAAAAATGGAATTCACTGGATGATCTGATTGATGCCGTTGATGTGGTTGATATTGTTACACCCACCATTTCACATTTCGAATGTGCAGCCAAATCGCTCAAGAAGTGCCGTCATGTTTTCATCGAAAAACCAATTGTTACCAGTCTGGATGAAGCGCGTGAACTGATAAAAATTGCAGGGGAAGCCAATGTCAAGGTACAGGTAGGCCATGTTGAGCGGTTCAACCCGGCTTTTCTGGCAGCCGAATCCTCTTTCGACCGGCCTATGTTTATTGAAAGCCATCGCCTGGCGCAGTTCAATCCACGTGGCACCGATGTTCCGGTCATTCTTGATCTGATGATCCATGATATTGATATTGTGTTAAGCGTGGTGAAGAGCAACATTAAAAAGATCAGTGCCAGTGGGGTGGCTGTCGTAAGCGATACTCCTGATATTGCCAATGCACGGATCGAATTTGACAACGGGTGTGTCGCCAACCTCACCGCCAGCAGAATTTCGTTGAAAAATATGCGCAAATCACGTTTCTTTCAACGGGATGCATACATTTCAGTCGATTTTCTGAAAAAGGAGCTTGAAGTTGTGAAGATCAGCGATGTGGATAAGGACGTTGCACCCATGGGATTTGTACTGGAGCTCGGACCTGGAAAGGGTACCAAGCAGATAAATTTTGACAAGCCGGAAATAAAACCTTTAAACGCAATCAAGGCCGAACTGGAAAGTTTCTACTCGGCCATCATAAATAATACAATCCCCCCGGTTACTATCAATGATGGTTACAGTGCGCTTGAAGTTGCCTATAAAATCATCGAAAAAATCAACCAAACCGCATCGCATATCATCTGAACAACGGCTGTTTCTTGTTCAATACTTTTATTATAAAAACAAACAATAACGGTAAAAATAGACCGTTAGACCTTACAGGATTTAGTGATTTCAACCCATGCTCCCTTTATGATTCTCAGGAAAAGCCAACACTACATCTGCTTTCTTTTGTTACTGTGTGTCATTGTATCTTCCTGTGAAAAATTTACCGGCGATCAGTCCATTCCGGCCTATCTGAGCATTGATTCAATTTACATTACAACCGATTATTACAGGCAGGGTACCACCTCGCAAAACATAACCGATGCCTGGGTTTATGTTGATGATGAATTTATTGGTGCATTTGAGCTTCCTGCGCGTTTTCCTGTATTAAAAAGTGGCAAGCACACGGTTAAAGTATGGCCCGGCATCAAGAAAAACGGTATCGCAGCAACACGCGGGAGTTATGAATTTTACGTTCCGGTGGAGAAACAGGTGAATTTCAGCCTTGACAGTACCTCGCGCATGGGTGTTATGCGGTCAGGTTATCAGTCGGCGACCAATTTTACATGGCTTGAAGATTTTGACAATGTATCGCTCACACTCGATACCACCGATCGTAGTTCGGCATTCATCCAGCACACGCAACCCGGCTCGCCGCTTACTTTTGAAGGAGGCCATTCGGGGCTTGTTGAGCTGGATTCAATCCATGATTTTTTTGAATGTACCACCCATGATGAATATATTATCCCACTTGCGCCGGTATACCTGGAAATGAATTTTAATCTCACTAATTCATTGACGGTTGGTGTAATCACTTATGGAAACACAACTCTGATCCAAACACCGGTTCTTACGCTGAATCCGACAAATGGTGTTTGGAAAAAAGTGTACATCGACCTCACCAATTCATTGAATGGTTATACAGGTATGTCAACCTTCAGGGTTTACCTTGGAACCTTTAAAGACAGTGGATTGAAAGAATCAACAATATTATTTGATAATTTTAAAGTTGTCACACGGCAAACCAGCCAGAACTCCAAAAACTGAAACCGAATTCCCAGACTATGAATAAACGTTTACAGGTTATAAAATATGTTGCTGCTGATTTCATTACGGCCTTTGTTGCCTGGACATTATTCTTTATTTACCGCAAATATGCGGTCGATCACCAATTTTTTTCCCATTTCAGCGATATCTTTCTTGATACCAAGTTGTATTACGGCATTACCATCATTCCGATTTTCTGGTTAATTCTTTACATCCTGATCGGAACCTACCGGAAGATATACAGAAAAGCAAGGCTTCGAGAATTTGCCCAGACCATCCTGATCACCTTTATTGGCGTCACCATCCTGTTTTTCACACTGATACTCGACGATATCATTATTAATCAGCGGACCTATCTTGAATTCTTTTTCATCCTTTTTCTGCTGCATCTCTTCTTTACAGGCTCATTCCGTTTTTTACTGACTTCGCATGCTGCTTACAAGATTCATCATAAAATTATCGGGTTCAACACCATTATAATCGGGAGTAACGGCAATGCGGTTTCAATTTACAGGGAGATTGAGAACCAGGAAAAATCATCCGGGAATAAATTTGTGGGGTTTATTAATGTGGAAGGATACAATTCCTATAAATTAGCCGAGAGTATACCGCATCTGGGAGGGCTGCAGGATTTGAACAGGCTGGTCAGGGAATATGCGATCGAAGAGGTTGTGATTGCAATCGAGCATTCTGAAAATCATACAATTGAAAATATCATAACCCAACTTGAAGATACTGATGTTGTCATCAAAATCATTCCGGCCATGCAGGACATTCTCATAGGGTCAGTGAAAACAACCTCCATTTTTCACGCTCCGTTAATTCAGATTTACCCCGACCTGATGCCTGACTGGCAGATGTCGCTGAAACGCATTCTTGATCTGGTAATTTCGGTAATTTGCCTGATATTGTTAGCGCCTGTTATGATCATTACGGCGATCATCATCAAGGTGACTTCGCCGGGGCCGGTTTTTTATTCGCAGGAACGTATCGGGATCAAGGGCAAGCCATTTAAAATGCACAAATTCAGAACGATGTACAGGGACGCAGAGGAAAATGGCCCGCAATTATCTTCCAAGAATGATCCGCGTATCACCCGGTTCGGAAAATTTCTGAGACAATTCAGGGTGGATGAAATCCCACAGTTCTATACTGTTCTGAAAGGCGATATGAGTCTTGTGGGGCCGAGGCCCGAACGATCGTATTATATCGAGCTTATCACACAGCGTGCCCCTCATTACCGTTTGCTGCACAAGGTAAAACCGGGGATTACCTCCTGGGGACAGGTGAAATACGGCTATGCCGAAAATCTTGAGCAGATGGTTGAACGGTTGAAGTTCGACATTTTGTACATCGAGAATATGTCGCTGGCTATGGATTTCAAAATATTGATTTACACGATTTTAATTATCGTCCAGGGCCGCGGAAAATAGAGACGGATTTCAAACCCGTTTCTGCATTGGTTACGATTCAGGGAATAATAATCTTTCAATTTTCTCCATAATGGATGTTGCCTTGCCCTGAAGGAAAATGTCCGTTATTTCCGTTGTATAATTGGATGGTTCGGGATTAACTTCGATAATCTTTGCCCCATATTGTTTGGCCATTACCGGGATTTGGTTCGCCGGCATAACTTCGCCCGTAGTTCCGATGATCAGAAATACATCAGATAGGGAGGCGGCTTCGTATGCTGCTGCAAGGGGTAATTGCGGGATTGCCTCGCCAAAAAACACAAAGTCAGGTTTGAGTATTCCTCCGCATTCACGGCAGGTTGGCGGAAAATGATCCAGGCTGATCTGGCCGGCCTTATATGACCTGTGACAGTGGAGGCAGCGGAGATTTTTTGTATTCCCATGGAATTCAAATACCATTCCCGAGCCTGCCTCCTGGTGCAGGTTATCGATGTTCTGCGTGATTATACGGCCAAGCATACCTTCCCGCTCCATGCGGGCCAGGACAAGATGCGCTTTATTTGGCAGGGCAGCATTGAAAAAATCATAGAAAATTTCTTTGATTACAGTCCATGATCCGGAAGGATCTTCAAGAAAATACTGAAGGTCCAGAACTTTCGGGTCATATTTATTCCACAATCCGCCTTCGCCCCTGAAGGAGGGGATCCCACTTTCAACAGAGATCCCTGCCCCGGTAAAGGCTGTTGTAAACCTGGAGTGTTTTAAAAGTATGGCAGCCTCCCTGAATGGATCTTTCATGCTTTTTAAACTCAGGATGAATTATTTAAGCCATTTATCCAGCCAATTATAGAATGTGCGCTGCCACAGGATCCCATTTTGTGGTTTCAGCACCCAATGGTTTTCATCGGGGAAATAGAGGAACTCTGCAGGGATGCCCCGCAGGATGGCTGCATTAAAGGCCTGCATTCCCTGTGTGGCCACAATCCGGTAATCGAGCTCCCCGTGGATACACAGGATCGGGGTATCCCAGTTCTGTACAAACCTGTGCGGGCTGTTGGCAAAGGAACGTTGTGCCGTTTTATTGTTCTTATCCCAGAATGGTCCGCCCAGGTCCCAGTTAACAAACCACATTTCTTCAGTTTCAAGATACTGGGCCTCCAGGTTGAACATGCCATCATGGGCGATAAAAGCCTTGAACCGCTTGTTGTGGTTCCCGGCAAGCCAGTAAACCGAAAATCCGCCATAACTGGCTCCAATACAGCCCATTTTGTCTTTATCTACATAAGGCTCTTTGGTCATGGCATCAATGGCGCTCAGGTAATCTTTCATATTTTGCCCGCCATAATCCCCGCTGATCTGTTCATTCCAGGCTTGTCCGAATCCTGGTAAGCCACGGCGGTTTGGAGCCACAATGATGTAGCCGTTGGCTGCCATCATCTGGAAGTTCCAGCGGTATGACCAAAACTGGCTTACCGTGCTTTGAGGGCCACCTTCGCAATAGAGCAGGGTGGGATATTTTTTTGTTGAATCAAAATGAGGCGGATATATAATCCAGGTATGCATCTCTTTGTTATCGGTTGTCTTGATCCAGCGCTGTTTGATGGGCGCCATGGTTAGTTTGTCAAGAACATCTTTGTTGGTCGTGGTAATCTGCGTATCCTGCCCGGTGGCCGGATCAACTGCATATAATTCTGCAGGCATCGACATTGACACGCGCGAAGCAATCAGTTTGTCACCCGCATGGATCACACCGGTGTAGTTATGAATCCCGGTGGTGATCTTCGCGATTTTTCCATCGGCCACATCGAGGCGGTAAATCTCATCGGTGGCATGATAGTCACTGATGAAATAGATCGACTTATTGTCGCTGCTCCAGGCAAGCCCTTCGGCATTCTGATCGAAATGCTGTGTAAAATCGGTTTTTGTCTGAGTTTCAAAATCGAAGACGATCAAACGGTTCTTATCAGATTCATAGCCATCGCGCTCCATACTTTGCCAGGCGATCTTCTTACCATCTGAAGAAAATATGGGAGCAACATCGTACCCCATCATTCCTTCGCTGATATTTGTTGTTTTTCCGCCCTCCAGTTTATACAGGTAGATATCGGAATTGGTTGAGACGGCATAGGCCATTCCCTTCTTTTTCCGGCAGGTATAGGCAACGATCTTGCTGTCGGGACTCCAGTTTACCTGTTCCATGCCGCCGAAGGGCATCAGGGGTGATTCATAAGGCTCATCCAGAAGGATGTCGGTGCCTTTTGTGACCGGAGCAGGGGTCAGGTCTGCTACAAAAATATGGCTGAAGGCCTGTACCCAGGTATCCCAGTGACGATACATGAGGTCATTGTAAATACGTCCGCTGGCTTTTGGCAAGCCCGCATAAAGGTCCTGAAATTGTTTCTCGGGGTATACATCAGCGGTATACAGGATCTTTTTCATATCAGGTGCATATTTAAACCCGTTGATCCCATTTTCAATACTGGTAACCTGGGTACGGTTGTTCCCGTCGGGATCCATTTCCCACACCTGCATTGAACCGGATTCAGCCGACATAAAGATGATTTTTTTACCATCGGGCGACCACATTGCCTGGTATTCGCTGAATTTTGTGGTGGTTACCCGTTTGAAATTCTGACCATCGGTGCCAATCGTGTACAATTCCCGATTCCCCTTATTTTGTGCAATATCATAATAGGTGACACCGTATAAAATGGTCTTCTGGTCGGGAGATAACTCCGGTTCACTTAACCGGCCGAAACTCCAGAGCACCTCAGGAGTCATCAGGTCGCTTTTCAGCTCGATGGCTGGCTTTTCGATCAGGACAGATTCTTCAGCTTTTTTTTCTGTCGGTTTACAGGAATGCATTCCGGCGAGGAGGATGGCCAGCAAAAACAAGGTCGCTTTTCTCATGGTATGATAATTTAATTTTGATTTTAGAAATCAGGAGTTCAGGTATTTTCCCAGTATGGCAAGTAATTCGCGTGAATCGATTGGTTTTGAAATGTAATTATCACAACCGGCTGCCAGACTGTTTTCGCGCTCGCCCTTGAGTGCATAGGCCGTTTGGGCGATAATTGGAAGTGATTTATGATCTTTTTTGATGATTTGGGTGGCTTCATATCCATCCATCCCAGGCATCCTGATATCCATAAGCACCATGTCAAAATGCTGGTTATTACAGAACTGGACGGCATCCGAACCGTTTTTGGCCCAGATCAGGTTCACACCGGTGCGCCGGAGGATCCGGTCCATGAGGAAGAAATTTGAGTCTTCATCTTCAACAACAAGGATGACTTTTCCCGACCAAATCTGTGCAGATGGGGCTATTGGTGCTGTTTTAACTAATTCTTCAGCTTTGGAGGGGGGCACCTGGAGTGGGAATAAAACGAAAAAAGTTGTGCCTTTTCCACGTTCAGACGATAGTTTGATCTCTCCGCCCAACAAACGTATCAGGTTTTTGGAAATGGTCAGGCCTAAACCTGTTCCACCATATTTCCTCGTATTTGTATCATCAACCTGCCTGAACCTTTCGAAAATGATGTCATGCATTTCCTGCGGAATACCTATCCCTGTATCACGTACAAAAAATTCGATGAACGAATCAGTCCCGATATTTTTCAGGTTATATCCGAATTCAACAAATCCTTCATCGGTAAATTTAAGTGCATTTTCGATCAGGTTGGTCATGATCTGGCGTAGCCGGTTCCCGTCGGTAAGTATCGAGAATTCTTTATCATGGTTGCCGGGCAGGCAATTGAGGACAACATTGGTTTTATTTGTTTTTCTTTTTACCTCATTTAAGGTGACACTCAGGTTTGCGAGCAATGAGTTAATCTGACAATCTTTAATCTCAACCTTAATCTGGCCTGATTCGATTTTTGCAACATCGATGATGTCGTCAATAATCCGCATGAGATCTGTTCCTCGTTCTTTAATGATGCGGATGAATTCATGTCTTTCCTCTTCAGAAATACCCGTATCGGATAAGAGGGTTGAGAATCCAAGAATTGCATTCATCGGGGTACGGATCTCATGTGACATATTTGACAGAAATGCCGATTTCAGTTTATCGGATTCTTCTGCTTTTTCCTTGGCTGCAATAAGGTTTTTTTCAATGCGTTTCCGATCGGTAATATCACGATAGATGCCATAGGCCCCGCGGTTATAGCCTTTAATGGTAATGGGTGTGACCAGGATCGATACATCGACAAGGTGCCCGTCTTTATGTTTGCGTTTTGTTTCAATTTCAGTAACGATGCCATTTATGACATCTTCGGTAATCTTTGTGGATTCCTCCCTGGTTAACGGGTTTGAGATCATGTCATCAATGTTCTTCCCCAGGATTTCGCCTTGATTATATCCGAACAGGTGTGTGAATTCCGAATTTGATTTGATCACATTACCCTTATCATCGATCATAATAATAGCTTCGGGGCTCCCTTCGAAAAGTTGATCAAGATAGGCTTTCTCATTCTGAAACAGGTCTTCGGCGCCTTTTCGTGAGATTACGATTGCAATCTGATCGGCAACAAATTTCAGTAATTCAAATTCGCGGATGGTATATTGTTCAGGATCGGTATAGCTTTGAACCGCAATAACGCCAATCACTTCATTGTCAACAATCAAAGGAACGCCCATCCATACCAGCGATGGTGTGCCGATAATCTGGATCTGGCCTGTACGGGCCAGTTCTTCAATGATTATTTTTGTTGCCAGCAAAGGAGTCCTGGTTTTTATTACATACCCTGTCATCGATTTTCCAGCCGGGAATGATGCAAATTTGTCTTTTGAATCGATCTGGAATGGCAATGAAATCGTGTCGCTCTTTTTATCGTACATGGCAACATAAAAATTCTCCACATCGATAATCTTGCTCAGGTTGGCGTGAATTGATTTGAAAACCTCATCAACACTGTCAGATGTATAAGAAGCCTTCGAGATTTCGAACAGCACAGACTGAATAAGTTCTGTGTTTTTCTGATCGGTTATATCGGATATAAAGCCTTCGATCTGAATAAGTTCCCCGGCCTTATTGTAAATCCCTTTACCTTTATCCCAAACCCATTTTACTTTTTTATCAATGCCCTGGATGCGGTATTCAACAGTATATTGTTTTGCCGCCATCAACCCCTGCTGAATTTCACTCCATACCTGATCCTGGTCGGCTTCGATGATAATATCATTATATGATAATTTCTTGTTTCCAATCAGGTCATCAGGCGTGTATCCGGTCATTTCAACAAATCCGTCGCTGATAAACTCCATGGTCCGGTAGCGATCATTCTGGCAGCGATAAACCATTCCGGGCAGGTTGTCGAGGAGGTTTGCATACTGCCTTTTGGTTTCGGAAATATCCTCCATTCTCTTTTTTCTTTCCGAAAGGTCCATGAACGTTTCAACGTATAAGGTTTCATCTCCCAGCTGGACAGGAACGGCAGATTTTAAAATCGGAATTTCTTTTCCCGATTTACCAACCAGCAAACATTCAGATTCGTCTGATGTTTTACCACGGTCAGCAATAGGGCAGCTGTCTTCGTCAAGATGACAGATCCGGTCACGGCAGGGGGTCATGTAAAGTTCATCTGCATTGGAGAATCCCATTATGTCGGCACCATGGGAATTGATCATCCTGATTCGCTTATCAGCTCCCATGATCATGACCCCAAAAGGGATTGCATCAAAAATAGCTTTTAGTTTTTCGAGTTGTTCTGATTGATTGCTCATGCGTGAATAAATTAATCAGGCTGGTTAAATGTATCGTCTAACATGGTGACAGTAGTATTCATATTCTTTTCCAAAGCGTCCTTTAAGAAAAAGTTCTTCGGCCATAATAATTTTATGATGTATAAAAATACCATAGGCTGCAAAGGAGATATTTATTAAATCGGGGAAGTAGAGGCAGGAACCGATGGCGATTAAAATTACAGCCACGTAGATGGGATTTCTGCTAAACCGGTAAATGCCGCTGGTTTTTAATTTTGTGTGCTGATCTGGCAGCCCCACTTTAAGTGATTGTCCCAGGTCAACTACTGCAAATGAAAATATAATTGTGCCTGCCCATAAGATACCTGTGGCAATCCATGAAAGAAATTCAGGAACCTGGATGTACCCGTGTTTGGGCAATAAAGCTTTGACAATAAATAAAGCCCAGCATGTAAAGATGGCTATCTTTCCTGAATAGAAATAAAATTTTTCAATAGAGGGATTGCCCAACAAGCCATGATTATCACGTTTCAACAGGAAGGCCATTACCAATAAAACTAATCCGCATGTGGTGAATGCAAGTAAAACCAGGAGGCTGTGAAGTGGCATCTGTTTTTTTTGTAAATTTAAGAAAAACCACAATTCGATTTACGATTTACGATATACGATTTACGAATTGACAATTTGGCATTCTCCGGGGGCGGGGTTTACCCGGGTAAATTAATTTGCCTACCTTTGCCATTCACCTCCTTTACCTATGTCTTCTGTATTACTGGTTGAAAATCTGGCCCGATCCTACGGCGAAAAGAACCTGTTTGAAAATATTTCATTTGTTCTCAGTCAATCTCACAAGGTCGCGCTGATTGCCCGCAACGGAGCCGGGAAGACCAGTTTGCTGAATATCATTGCCGGGCTCGAACCCTGTGATGCAGGGATTGTCAACATGTTTGAGCGTGAATCATTTGAATATCTCAAGCAGGAGCCGGAACTGAATCCGGCCCTCACAGTTTTTGAAGAGGTATATTCGCATTCAAACGAAATCCAGCAGGCAATTCTTAATTATGAACATGTCATAAAAGGTTCAAATAAGGAGGAAATTCAGCAGGCGATCGAAAAAATGGATGCCATCCAGGGGTGGGAATATGAAACCCGGGTGCGGCAGATCCTGACACAGCTCAAATTGCCGGATCTCGATCAACGCATCGGAACATTGTCGGGCGGTCAGCGTAAGCGCGTTGCCCTGGCTAAAGTACTTATCACCGAACCCACATTTCTTATTCTCGATGAACCAACCAATCATCTTGATGTGGAGATGATTGAATGGCTGGAGGAATATCTTTCCAAAACAACCATTACCCTGCTCATGGTGACCCACGACCGGTATTTTCTTGACCGCGTATGCGATGAAGTGCTGGAAATGGAGCATGCAGCCATCTACAAATACAGGGGAAATTATTCCTATTTCCTTGAAAAGCAGGCTGAGCGCATTGAAAACCAGAACAAAGAGGTTGAAAAAGCGCAGAACCTGATGCGAACCGAACAGGAATGGATGCGACGAATGCCCAAAGCACGCACCACAAAGGCAAAGGCACGGATCGACAGTTTTTTTGATTTACAGGAAAAAGCATCAAACAAGGTATATGAGGAGCGGATAAACCTGAACATCGAAGGAATTCGAATGGGTAACAAGATCCTGGAGATCAACGATATTTCCTTTAGCTGGGGGGCGTTGCCGATCCTTAAAGGGTTTACCCATACCTTCAAACGGAATGAAAAAGTGGGAATTGTAGGAAAAAATGGTTCGGGGAAATCAACCTTCCTCGATATCATCACCGGCAAACTACGGCCACAGAAGGGACATATACAAAAGGGGGAGACGATCCAGTATGGTTATTACAAACAACAGGGACTGGTTTTCGATGATCAGACAAAAGTGATCGATGTGGTAAAGGAAATTGCCGAAGTGGTAAAACTCAGTAACGGGGATACCATCACGGCGGCAGCATTTCTGAATTATTTCATGTTTCCGTATCCTTCGCATTTTCAGCCGGTTTATAAGCTGAGCGGCGGGGAGAAAAGGAGGCTTTACCTTGTCACGGTGCTGATGCGGAGTCCAAATTTCCTGATCCTGGATGAGCCTACCAATGACTTGGACATTCTTACGCTTAACGTGCTGGAAGAATATCTTGCCGCATTCAACGGATGTGTTGTGGTGGTAACCCATGACAGGTATTTCCTGGATAAAATTGTAGATCACCTGTTTGTATTTGACGGGGATGCGGTCGTCAAGGATTTTCCCGGGAACTATACCCAGTATAAGATCTGGAGCGATGACCGGAAGCGGAGGGAGCAATTGCAAAAAAAAGTGGCAGTTCGAAAAGCAGAATCGGAAAAGCAGGTTGTTCAAGCCGCTGTAAAATTATCCTTCCGCGAGAAACGGGAGCTGGAGACCCTTGAGCAGGAGATTGCCCTGCTTGAACACGAAAAGCTGGAAATTGAAGCTACGCTGCAGTCGGGGACGTTGAATGCGGATGAATTGACCAAAAGGTCGGAGCGTTGGGCGGCGATTATTCCTGAGATAGAGGGTAAGACAGAACGATGGATGGAACTGAGTGAACGCGACACGCAGGGCTAAAGCCGCAGCTTTACCGGAAGATGCTTCGGGTGGTTTTTAGACGGCGTTCAGTCTGATTGTGTTCAATCAAAAAAAAATATTAAATTTGCGCACCAAAACGCGGTAGTAGCTCAGATGGTAGAGCATCAGCTTCCCAAGCTGAGGGTCGTGGGTTCGATCCCCATTTACCGCTCAGATTTACAGTTAGTTACATTTCTTGTGGCTAACTGTTTTTATTTAAATTCCCTTTATAATTACGATTTTTAGGTACAGCATGTAAACCGGGATGTAAACCGAAAATTACATGAATGCCTCTATTTCAGTAGTTTGGGATCAAGAGATAAATCTGGGGGGAAGATAGCTAGGCATAAATATTAGCTAACCTGAACAGAAAGAAACTGACATTTCTAACACCCCGAAACGCAGAACGA
>CAISJJ010000428.1 GCA_903885595.1 uncultured Bacteroidales bacterium | reverse complement strand
GAACTGGGCTGGCCCGAAAGCAAGGAACCCAGGGATCATGATTAAAAGTATTCTGGAGCTTGACAAATGCTAACCGCCGATGCTTCACGACCACGGTCATCCAATCCCCTCCCCAAATCAAGAAATACTTCTGAAGGCCTGCCTCCTGAAAGGGGAACAGGCGATTTCTGCTTTTCGTCAATGGATTGATAAGGTCGATTTCGAAAAGGATGTTGAATCGGGATCCTTCAGATTACTGCCACTCCTATACCACAACCTCAGTCATCATGACATGTCCCATGAATTATTGCCCCGCCTCAGGGGTATTTATAGGAATTCATGGTCGAAAAACCACATTCTTTTTTACAAAGCAGGCAAAATCATTCAATTCCTTGAATCCAGCGGAGTTCACACACTGGTTATGAAGGGAATTCCACTATCCGTCCTTACCTATAAAAATTACGCCATTCGGCCGATGGCTGATGTCGATATACTGATTCCCTACTCCAAGGCACGGTCAACAATCGAACTGCTGATCAGCGAGAACTGGAACCTTCATGATCCACAATACCTTGAACACAGCCTTAAATATGGTCGTAGCGCAACCTTTTCCAATGCAGAAAATACCGAACTCGATCTTCATTGGCACCCCATTTTCGAGGCGCATGGAAACATCACAGAGGATGATTTCTGGGATCATTCCGTACCGTTCAGTTTTTCAGGGGGTATGACAAGATCTTTCTGTGCAACTGATCAACTATTCCACACAATTGTACATGGATTAAGGTATAATCCTGAGCCACCAGTGCGCTGGGTGGCTGATGCTTTCACACTGATCCATGACTCGGATAATCCAATTGACTGGGAGCGGCTATTGCTTCAAACGAATAAATTCAAGGTTCAACTGCAGGTCAAAGCAGCATTGAGTTATCTGGCTGAGGTATTCAAGGCAAATGTCCCTGTACAGGTTCAGAATGACCTTGTTCAGCTAAAATCAACTTTCGCCAACAGGCTGGTATACAAGCATGCCATGTCATTTGGCGACCAAGTACCCCTGACCCTTTGGCAGAAATTATTCTCAGTTTACGCCGGCTTCCTGAGGCAGACAAGCAAAACAGGATTCTGGGGTCAGCATATCGAATTTTCCAGATACCTTAGATTCCGAACAAAGGGGAAGCCTCACTTCAGGATTCTGATATATTACATGTTGCTTCTTTTCCAGGCGAAAATCGTTCGAAATAAAACTTATTAGTGACCATCTGACAAAGAAAATTGATAGTTGGATAATCCTGTTTCATTAAGTAAACCATTGGTTACTGTCATAATGCCAGCTTATAACAGTGAAAGGTTTATCGGGGAAGCCCTCAGCTCGCTTTATCGTGAGGATTATTCACCGCTGGAGATAATTGTTGTTGATGACGGATCTACTGATGGAACAGAGAATATTGTCAAAGGATTTAAGGAGGTTCTTTATTTTTACCAGGATCATTCTGGAGTTTCAGCCGCGAGGAATACAGCCATTGCTTTATCAAAAGGTGAATTCATTGCTTTTCTCGACAGCGATGACATATGGATACCGGGGTGGATGGACGAGGCTGTCAGTTATTTCAGGACAGATCCAGGCATTGATTATCTCATGGGCAGGCATGAATCGTTTTTTGAGGAGGATTTCGTAATACCTGCTGAAATTAAACAGGTCTGGACCGATGATGATATAAAACCGCACGCAACCGGAGTGATCATAGCAAGGAGAACCTGTTTTGAACGTATTGGAAACTTTAGCCTTTCACTGAGGATCAGTGAGGATGTTGAATGGCTTGTCAGGGCGTCCGACCATGGACTGGCGTTGAAAAGGGTGTCGTTTATCATGATGAAAAAGCGAATGCACGGATGGAACTTATCCATCACAGACAGATCAGACCATAAAGAAATCCGCATGAGGATTGCTTATGACTCTATCCGCCGGAGAAGGGCGAAGAAATTGGCAAATGATCAAGGAAAAAAACCAAATCCAAATTCAGGAATGATCTATGAATAAGGGTCATTTATCTGAATTGGAACAATTGCAGTTTTTTGAGGATATTCTGCAAAAGTTCAAGGATCCTTCGATCAAAAAAGGGGAATTCAGGCGCTATTACCGGATAGCAGATACAGTTGCAGGCCTCGTTTTTGCAGGAAAATCATTGCTTGAACTAAATGCTTTGAAAGTTTTTAAAAAGGCCATTGACAGACGTCGAACTAGTAATGCTTAAAAATAAATATTAACAGATGAGAAGAAAAATCAATCTTGATGATTTCATTTATGAGGATTTTGAGGATGAAATAGTTTGCCTGCAATTTAAAAAAGGAATTTATTATTCTATAAGAGGGTCTGCCCCTCTGATTTTAAGAATGTTTGAAAATGCGCTTACACTTGAGATTTTTTTTGAAACCATTGGGAAAAAATTCGGACCTGACAGGAAGAAGGAATTTAGGGATTTTATAACATTCCTATGTGATGAGAACATCCTGGCTGTTGCCGAAACAGGGGAGGAATACATTCCTGATGTTCCTGAAATGATCTCCGATCCGGTGATTTATGAAAAATTTGACGATGTCAGTGACCTGGTAAAACTCGACCCAATTCATGACGTTACAGATCTTGGCTGGCCAAATAAAAAGCCTGAATAACCCAAAACTATCAGAGCTAAAATGGATCAGCAAACTTCTCCAAGTCCAAAAGTTCAATGATTTTGTTTTTCAATTCTGTTTCATCAGGATAAGCCTTCAAATAATGGATCAAACCTCCTTCGCAACGCAATGCATAATTGATCTCAGATGCAGTAAGTTCGGATGGTCTGTCCAATATTTTTCTTTTCCATGGCCCCATTCCATCCATCACTGCTAAAAACGGATGATCCGGGACCAGGGTTATACCAACAGTTTTACAAGGCCTTTGGAGAACACTCTGATATAAAAGCAGAATTTCTTTGGAGAAGGCCGTTTTATTGTATGATGTCCTTGTGTGATCAAATGTCGACCTGGAGAGACGTTGGTAAAAATCTGAATCCGCTGCAAGATGTTCGATAAAGCCCCGATATTCGCTTATATCGGAGGCAACAATGCCATTAACGAAATGTTCAATATGATCAGCAATATAACTATTTTTTAATACAATGACCGGTATGCCCATCCATTGGCTTTCCTTCATAATCTTATCATATGATCCATAGGATAACTCACTTTGTGGATTGCATAACAGGTGACAAGGTCTCATTTCTGAATGAATATCCGCTGAAAATCCACGGTATCGTATCCTTTTGCTTCCTTGCACAGATTTTTCAAAAGCCGGATCCATCCCAGCTCCCCATAAATCGAAATGGTAATCATCAACATTCAATCCTTCGTGCATCCCAACAAAATCCGGATGGGCTTTAAAGTAGTTCAGTGTACCGGCATAATATAACCTGAAAGGTCTGAATAGGCTTTTTCCATAATCTTCAGGCACGTTTGGAGTTGAGATAAGCGAGGGTATAAACTTTATTTCAATATTCCTGGCGTCTGCCGCCAAAGGTGTCCTGGGGTGAACCTTGATGCATGCATCAGCAAATGATACAACCCAATCAGGGACCACCTGCGGAAGAGTAAATCCATTTATATGGATATCTACTATCATTCTGAAATTGACCTGGTTGACAGCAAGGAACCTTAAAAAGCCAAATATCGAGGGACATTGCCAATATTGCAAAACAACAAGGTCGGCCGCATCAATTAGTTTTTTCAATATTTTTTCAGATGGTGACAGAAAAGTTTTAATCCCCATCGCCACTGCCCTTTTCAACTGCTCGGCAATCAAATTCTGCTCCAGAACTACAATGGCTGCTGTAAAATCGGGATTGATGGACCGTATCTCATCGACTTTCGATAAAACATCAGGCATTCCCCCTCCGTAGGTCATACGAGGAACAATATAAAGGACCTTCATTGTTTTAAGTTTGAAGGGTCATTTTGTCTAAAGATGTTCATCATCTCTTCCCGGTATTTTTTTTTATGCAGTATGGACAGGTTGTTTTTGTGGATTCTTTTAATGAGTAACGTGTCGGGTACAATATTGTATGTTATTCCTTGGCGAATGGCCCTTAGGAACCATTCATGGTCAGCTGCCACTTCCCATCTCTCATTGAATAATCCATAATGATCAAAAACCTTGCGCCTGAAAAGAAACCCTCCCGGTGTCATTGCGGGTACAGATTCACGTTCATCAGATTTAGCCAGGTGTCCGCCAGTAGCTTCAATCTCACTGTGTGCCCGTAGAATTTCATGTTGTATCCTCAGTTTCCGGTTAGTCCAGCAATCATCAGCATCTATAAATGCGATCAATTCTCCCTTGGATGCCCTGATACCTTGGTTTCGTGCGTTGGCAATACCCACCCCATTTTGGTGAATGATGACCACTTTACCGAACTGTGCAAGATATTCAACGGTACCATCAGTTGAGCCTCCATCCACGGCAATGATTTCATCTGAGGGATGGTCCTGGTCCAGGATACTCTTAATGCATGAACCGATGAATTCCATTGAATCTTTGCAGATTAATATGGTTGATATAAACATCCTTTTGCTAATTTAGAACGGAAACACCGGGACAAAAAAATCTCAGTCCCTTAATTTCTGGAGAACTATTTTTTTTGGCCTGCAAAGGTCGCAAATAACATTGAACTTTCAATTTCCTATCTAATCACATCTGTCAACTTTTTTAAAACCAATGCTTTGTCTTCTCTAATCGTTGATTTAATCTGGTCCTGCAAAGCGATTGTCTTCTGCCCCATCCAGCTTAATCCTGGGCTAGGAATCCAACTTTATTGGGTCAATAAAGTCAGACCCAAGGGGAGGTATAACCTTTGAGTCCTGATTTGTCATACCTTGCTGATGGAATCAGAGAAAATGAGCGTCACTGCTAACTGCACTGATATGAAATGGATATTCCTCAAAAATAAAAAAAGGCCCGGGACATGGTTTTTGGCCGAAGCATGGCGTTACCTGTTCAGTTTCTTTCACGGGAACTGGCAAAAATTAATTGCCACCTCTGTTGGTTCTGTTATCCAGGCAGCGCTAATCATTCCGATCCTGCTCCTGATCAGGCACGTGCTTGATGTCGTAATTCCTCAAAAACTGATCATCGACCTGCTGTGGGCCGGGTTGGCCATAGTCGGCATCCGGATTCTAAGCACAGTTCTGGCATTATACCTGAGGAGCATCAATATCCGGATCATGACGACCATCGTATTCCGGATGCGTGAAAACCTGATGCAGAAGATCTATACTTTTTCACAGGCATTTTATGCACGTGAAGATCAGCGGTTGCTGCAAACAAGGATTGTCCAGGACACCGAGCGGATCGCCAACATGAATAACAGCCTCGTTTCGGGGGTTATTCCTTCTGTCCTGATCAGCCTTGGCCTGGTCGCAGTACTGGTCATCCTGAACTGGTATCTTTTCCTGGTCATCCTGGCTGTCTTCCCTTTTATTTATTTCACCAATCATTACCTGGCGAATGTGACCAGGAAAGAGGTTTATTCCTTTCAGCGGTCGTTTGAAGGTTTCAGCAAGGTCACCTCATTCGTGATGAAATTCATGGAACTGATAAAGATCCAATCCATGGTGGAACATGAAAGCAGGAAACAAACAGAAATTCTGGAAGACCTGAGGGATAAAACAACCCGTATGACCTACGCTTTTTCCGTTTCAGGCCAGGTACAAACCTTCCTGGTCGGGATAGCAGGTATCATGGTCCTGGTGTTCGGCGGTATTTCGGTTATAAGAGGGTTTATGACACTGGGTGATTTCTTTGCATTTTACATTGCCGCGAACCAGCTTCAGAACAACATCAACACCCTCAGCAGTTCCTACACAACGATCGTAGCCGGGAATGAATCGCTGATCACCCTCCATGAAATTGCAGTTCATAAGGATACTGAACCCTACCACGGAAAAAGAAAGACGGAATTTACTGACAGGATCGACGTAGCATCTGTTTCGTTCCAATATGATGATAAACCGGTGTTACAGGATATAAACCTCGCAATTATCAGGGGGAAGAGCCTGGCAATCATTGGTCCCAATGGAGCAGGAAAGTCAACCTTGGTCAACCTCCTCCTCGGATTTTATGTGCCCTCATCAGGTACCATCAAGGCTGATGGGATATCCTATCCTGACCTCGACTTTCCTCATTTCAGAAAGTCTATCGGGGTAGTGTTGCAGCATCCGCCGTTCATCCCGGGAAACATCCGTGAAAATATCCTGTATGGAAACGGTGAACGAAATAGTGATGAGATCGAAACAGTTGCAAAATTATCCCTGGCATGTGATTTTATCGGAAAACTACCCGCCGGTTTCGACACCCAGATCGGCGAAGACGGGGTACTGCTTTCGGGAGGTGAACGGCAGATGGTGGCTATTGCCCGGGCTCTGATGCGTAAACCAGGTCTGCTTATTCTCGATGAGCCCACAAACCATCTTGACAATGATGCAATTGCCAGGATCATGACCAACCTGAAAAGTATTGAATACCATCCGGCCATCCTGCTCATCAGTCACAATATGGATGTGGTGAACCATGCAGAGGAAATTTTCATGCTCGACAAGGGCAGTCTAAAACCTTTCTCGACATGACCCAACCTTTGGTAACCATTATTATGCCTGCCTTTAACAGGGCAAAATATATCCGGGAGGCACTGATTTCATTGCTTGAAGATACCTGGATCCCAAAAGAGATCATTGTGGTTGATGATGGTTCAACGGACGAAACCGCTTTTATCGTTAAAAGTTTCCCGGAGGTACTTTATATATACCAGGAGCACCAGGGTGTGGCAGTAGCCAGGAATACGGCACTTGAAAACGCAACAGGTGACTATGTTACCTTCCTCGACAGCGACGACCTATGGATGCCCGGGAGATTGGCCTATTCTCTCAACTTTTTTGAAAACAACCCCGAAATTGATTACATCCTGGCAAAACTCGAACTATTTCTTGAAGAAGGATGTGCTATACCTGAAGGCTTCAGGCAATCAAGGCTTGATTCTCCTTTAGATTCGGAAGGAACAGGGGTATTGATGGCAAAGAAAGCATGTTTTAACCGGGTCGGAAAATTTAACCCCATGTTTAGAAAGGGTGAAGACCTGGAATGGATTGCAAGGGCTTCAGATGAAGGGCTTAAAATGGGAAGAATCCCATTTGTTGCAGTAAGGGTGCGCATTCATGATCAGAACACCACCTTCCTTGATAAGACAGATCACAGGTTAATAGTTTTTAAAATTGTTCGTGATTCAATTCACCGGAAAAAGAATGGGTAAATCTCAAAAAACAGAAACGGAGCAATTGCAATTTTTCGAAGCCTGCCTGCAGCGGTTCAACTTGGCTGCAGGATGCACCGGGGAGGTAAAACGGTATTACAACGTTGCCGGTACCATTGTTTGCCTGAACTTTGCCGGTAACGCCATGCTGCCCTACCTGACACCGGCACTTGAGCACCTTGGAACGAAGGAGGTTTTAAACCCGGGAGCAACGATCCATGTGTGGGATACCACTTCGACCGGTATTCAGATGGTTCCGCCTCCATGTACCAGTGCTGATTTCACCGATCGTGGTGATATCTGGGGATTCGGCAGCAAACGGATCAAAACAGCATTCCACTGGAGTGAATATTCGGTGAATATAATGGATATGGAAACCAATACCGGAGTCTACTGGGTATCAAATCCAATGTCATTTCCATATTGGGTCTACTCCTCTCCTTTCAGGACCCTTTTTCACTGGTTGATGGAAAAACAGGACTGCCAGCTGCTTCATGCTGCCGCGGTAGGAACTGCCGATGGCGCGGTGCTGCTTCCCGGCAAGGGTGGTTCCGGGAAATCAAACACTGCATTGAGCTGCCTTGAAAAAGGTTTTTTTTACCTGGGCGATGATTATGTAATCGTGAGGAAAGACCCGGCGCCGGCGGTGATCAGCCTTTACAGCACGGCTAAGATAAATTTTGACGACCTGCCGAAATTTCCGTCCATGCACAATCTTGTGCAGAAGCCCATAAGGGCAAACCAGGAAAAAGCAGTCATATTTTTACATCCTGCGTTCGGCGGTCAGATTATAAATGAGATGCCATTAAAAGCAATTCTTGCCCCGGAAATAATGAAACAGGCGCATTCTGCCATAAAGCCGGTATCGTTTTGGCCGGTTATGCGGGCAATGTCATTTACTACCATGTCGCAGCTGCCCGGGGTAGGTGCACACACCCACGAATACCTCAACGAATTCACCAGCGGGTTGCCCTGTTACTCAATACGTCTGGGCTCGGATCACGAGGACATTCCCAAGACCGTTGCTGAATTTCTTGCAAATCCCGAAAAATACGAACAGGAAGGGGAAGACCCTTCCACCGGGAATCACAAGCCACTCATCTCTGTTATTATCCCGGTGCACAATGGTGAACATTTCATCGTTGAGGCAGTGCAAAATGTCCTGTCACAAAATTACCCAGCCATTGAGTTGATTGTCGTGGATGATGGTTCTACCGACCAGACAAAAAGTATCATTGAGCAAATCCCTTATGATATCCGGTATTTTCATCAGCCCAACGAAGGTCCCGCTTCAGCAAGGAATCGGGGGATCAGGGATGCTTCCGGCGATTTTATTGCGTTTCTCGATGCCGACGACCTCTGGCCTGAAAACAACCTGTACCTTCTTTTGGATGAAATTAACAGCGATCAGTCTGTAGATGTGGTCAGAGGATATGCCCAGCTATTCAAGAATACGGGAAATGACCAGGTTGAATACCTCGGAAACCCGAAAGATTCATTTGCTGATTATATTGGGGCGGGGCTTTACCGACGGAGTGCATTTCATAAGACAGGTTTATTTGACCCGGGTCTAAAGTTTGGTGAAGATTCCGACTGGTACAACCGGGCCCGGGAGATAAAATTAATTATCAAAAGGCTGGAAGTGGTTACCCTGTTGGTGAGAAGGCACGGGAAAAACATGACCGAAGGAAAAACAATGCTTGAACTCAACGCATTGAAGGTGTTTAAAAAAGCACTTGACCGTCAGAGAGGTGAATTGAAGAATGAATAAGGGAAGATCATCCTATAGCGTGATAATTCCGGTCTTCAATGGAGAGAAGTACCTTGATGAAGCCATTTCAAGTGTACTAGCACAAACATTGAAGCCGGAAGAAATAATTATTGTGGATGATGGATCAACGGACAGTACCGCTGAGGTAGTTAAGAAGTATCATGGTAGCGTGCTCTACTCTTACCAGTCAAACAAAGGCGCGGCTGCTGCACGGAATACAGGACTGCGAATGGCAAAGTGTGATTTTATATCGTTCATTGACGCCGACGATATCTGGGTCAAGGATAAAAATGAAAAACAAATGAAACTTTTTAACCAGCATCCTGGAACTGAAATTGTCCTGGGGTTTTTAATGCCGGTATCTTCAAAACCCCAAAAACACGATATAAATTTCCCGGCGAAAAAAAGTTTGCTTCTGACTCATTTGGGAAGTGCGCTCATCCATAAAACCGTTTTTGAAAAGATCGGGAATTTTGATGAACAGCTTGCTTTGGTAGAAGACACGGACTGGTTTTTCAGGGTAAGGGAGTCCGGCATCAATGTGTGGATTCAGAATGAAATGGTTCAGTATTATCGGATTCATGAGAAAAATAGCACCCGCGATAAAAACAAAACAAATTTTTACATACTTTTGGCTTATAAAAAATCACTTGACCGGAAGCGAAAATCCGGGATACAGGATACCCTTTAGAAACAACCATTTAAAAGCCCATACATATGAAAGCACCCACATTATTTAAGGTAAACGAACCAAACGTAATTTATGAAATCGTTGATGGTGAGACTATTTTGTTGAACCTGAATTCGGGATATTTTTTTAACCTTGAGGGCTCCGGCGAGATTGTTTGGCAATATATTCTTGAAACCGGTAATGTAAAAAAGGCGATTCAAATCATGACTTCAGCAAACCGCAAAATCCGCGAAATGATTTCTTCATCGGTTACAGAGTTTGTTGCCTTGCTGGTAAACGAAAAACTGCTTGTCCCATCTGATACCGTTGAATCATCCCACGGGCTTCAGGAAACCGAAGAAAAATTGAAAGCATCCGCCCAAAACTTCTCACCCCCAAAGATGAATAAATACGCGGACAACCAAAACGTTTTATTCTTTTCAGCCAGTTATTTTATTGAAGAAAAGGGCTGGCCTGAAAGTATAGAAAATACAGGACTCATTGGAGTGTAACTGATCAAAGAGAGGATGCCCTGGAGAACCAACTGAAAATGAAGCGTTTTGCGATATGTTGTTTTGCAAATGGCAATTACATTACAGGGGCTTCGGTAGCATTAAAATCATTCAGACAAAACTGCACCGTCAGTTGCGACTATATCATCTTAACAGATGATCCTGCAGCAAAAGCATTGTATCCCTGGATTATCCTTCACCAGGTTGACAACGTCTCCTGGAAAAATATTGCAACAAGGCAGGATCTCTTCTCCGGAGTTTGCCTGAAATACGAGTCCCTTTTACTGCCTTATGAAAGGATCGTTGTTTTGGATAGTGATGTACTGGTACTTTCAGATGTAACACCCATCTTAACCAATGAATACCCCGATCATGACCTCATCGCTGTAAGAGACTACGGTGCCGCCCATTATTACCAAGAGAAGCTGAATGAGCTGAATCTGGATCCGCAGATGATCATCAACACCGGGGTATTGATATGCAAAGGGAATGCACTCAACACCGACTGGAGAATGGTGTTCGGAGACATTCCTGCATCTTCCAGCTATGACGGGTCGGACCAGGGATACCTGAATTATTATCTTCAGCATGTCGCTGTAACCCTGAAATGCCTTCTTGAAGATGTCAGGTACAATTATGCGCTGGATCCCTGTTACCCGGCCTGTCATCCGAAGGTCATTGTCCATTTTACAGGAGTTTGCAAACCCTGGCTGCAGGATTGCAGCCATACCGGTTACCGGAAGCTTTATCATAACCTGTGGAACAAATTGAAATAATGTCATATCCACTGCACCTGGTTAAAACCGACCCGGGAAGATGAAAATCGCTGTGTACATCATGGCCATCGGGTGCATGAGCGTGCTGATTCTGCACCATTTGATCCGCCTGCCGGGAAAACGAACAATGACCGATGACCTGCAGGAGGCTATAACTCCGCTTCAACCAATGATCGGAAACCACACCTGCATCTCCTTCATTTCCAATAACCCATCGCTTGAAATATATTTCCGTACGCAATTTGTGATGGTCCCGGTCATCCTCTCCCGGTCCCCGGACCAGGATACGATCCTGTTTGTCGAAGACCTGCGCATTCCATCCAATCCTGCCCAGTTGGATTCCATTCCTTACAGGGTTATTGCAACTTCTGGCGAGAGGAATTTCAGGGCTTCCATGTTACTGAAGACAAGATGAACCTGGCATTGCTTCTATTCAGCATTTTCTTTTCCGTGGTCATAATCTACCCTCTCACACCTGCTGTACCATGCGGTGCCAGGTGGACGCTGGCAGTGACGCTGACGCTGGTCCTGCATGCGTTGCTTTATTTCTGGTTGCTGTTACTGCACATGGATTTTAACAATGCAATCATTGCAACGGCCGCTTCTGGTTTCATCGTATTTTCCGCAATGGTTTTAAGGGGAAAAATAATCCCTTTGTTCGGGTCCGCATGGAGCCATAGCGGTCTTTTCTTTATCCTGCTGTTACTGTTTGCATTTTTGAACTACCTGAGATATTCGATTCCCTGGGGCGAATGGGATGGTTGGGCGATATGGAACCCGCATGCAAAGTTTCTTTACTATTCCGATAACTGGACGAGGCTCTTTTCCGGGAAATATGGCTGGTCGCATCCCGATTACCCGCTGATGTTGCCCTCCCTGATCGCCATGGTCTGGAAACCGGCCGGGAATATGCATTACATTGTGCCTGTCATGGTAGGTGCATTGCCCCTGGCGGGCATCATGGTATTGCTTTTTTCTGCATGCAAGGATCCATACACGGGTATATTTTCAGCTTTGCTTATTGCCCTGGATAACCATTTTATTGCCCTGGCCGCTTCCCAGTATGCCGATGTGCTGCTAGCATTTTTCTATCTTCTCACGGTTGTCATTATCAAAAGGATGGAGGATGCCCTGACAGGAAAAGCCAACCTGTTGTTTTTCCTGGGTTTTGTTGCCGCATCATGCCTGTGGGTGAAAAATGAAGGGATGGTCTTCTTTATAATTTCATCCGTTTATTCGTTTGCATTGTTTCGGAAGGAGCCGGGATTTTTATGGAAATATACTTCGGGCTTTATCATTGTAATCCTAACCTGGGGTGTATTCAAGCTGTTCCTGGCTCCGGCCAATGATATGGTAGCGGGCCTGACGTTCAATACGATTCACAAAATATCAGATCCTGGCAGGTATTTGATCCTTGCTGGAAAAGTGGTCAGGGTAGTTCTCACGGAATATCCCCTGCTTCCCGTTATGCTGTTTTTCCTCCTGGTGAGATGGAGGTGGCTTCCCGGGTCTTTTATCATTATCGGAACAACCTTCATGATCTATTTATCAGCATACATAGTGACCCCTCACGACTTGAAATGGCACCTTGAAACCTCCCTGAACAGGCTGATCGTTCATTTGTACCCGGCCGTTCTTTTTATTTTTGCTGTGAAACTTTCCGACTTTAGCAACAATCCTGATCCTCTATTGCTCAACCCTAACCTGGACAAGCCAGAATCAAAATGCAAAATGCAAAATGCAAAACGCCAGAAGCCGTTTTCCATCATTTTATGCCAATAAAAACATCAAATCGAAAGATAAGACCCTAAGAAACTTGAACAGCCCTGACATCAGTGTGATCATCCCCGTCTACAATGGCGGGAAGTACCTGGCTGAAGCCATCGAAAGCGTGCTTGCCCAGACCCTGGAGCCGTTGGAGGTCATCGTGGTCGATGATGGTTCGACCGACCAGAGCCTGGAAATTGCCGGTAATTTTGTGCCCCGGGTCAGGATTGTCAGCCAGGAAAACAAAGGCGCCGGTGCGGCACGGAACACCGGAATCCGGGTTGCGAAGGGGGCGTACCTTGCCTTCCTGGATGCCGACGACCTATGGACACCGCAAAAATTATCGATTCAACATTCGTTCCTTGAAAGTCAGTCTAAAACAGATATGGTGTTCGGAATGGTCAAACAGTTCATCAGCCCCGAATTGCCTGCTGAATATCAGGGTAATCTGCGGAAGGAGATGGCAACCATGGCGGGTTACTCCCACGGCGCCATGCTGATCGAAAGAGCGAAGTTCCTGCGTGTCGGACCTTTTAATGAACAACTTGAAATCGGTGAATTCATCGATTGGTTCAGCAGGGCCCGTCACCTTGGCCTGACCCATTGCATCCTCGATGACATCGTGCTGAAGCGCAGGATCCACAACCAAAACATGGGCATCTATAAAAGAGGACATCTCAAAGACTACACTGCTCTTCTTCGGGAGGCGATTGCAAGAAAACGCATAAAATGAATAATAAGAAGTGTCAGACGGCCGAGAGGATTGATTGAAATTTTAACAACGTCTTTTGCAGAATCTTTTTATATGGTTTTATTTCCGTTTTCCTGGCGAGCGCCCTGTTATATGCCTCGATGCAAAGTTGCATGCGGCGCTCAAATTCATCCTGCTTCATTTCCAGGATATAATCAAATAATAAACCGGCATCGTTAAAGTTGCAGTAATCAATAAAACTGTCTTCAGGAAAATCCTCGTATATTTTATTGGATTTTCCATAGTAAATAGGCAGGCATCCTCCCTGAATGGAATGCCATATTTTTTCGGTGCAGTAATAGGGCCAGTTAGTATTTTCAAAACAGAGGTTGAAGTGATATTTCTTCAGGATGTCACTTTTCTTCTCTTCCCATCCAGTGGCCCGCGATTCTCCCACGACGATGTTCCCGGGCCAGCCCCGTCCGTAGATGTCGAGGCAGCCCCTGCGATGACCCTCCAGCGCGATTTCGGTCCTCAGGTTGCACAGGTCCAGGTCGGTTCCGTCGTGCATGAACTTCCAGAAAGGGCCCGATTGGTAGGTCATCAGCGACACGATCCTTTTTTCCCTGGTCCCGCCGAGCCGGTCGAACGTTGAAATTTCCGGTCCAACAGGCAGATGGAGGTAATTATTGTCGAATATCCCGGTATACAGGTTCATCACATGAAAATCCGGCAGTATGTCACTTGAGATCCTTGGTTCAAAGTGCTTGCACCACCTTGGCTCGGTGCTCCACAGTAAATACTTCTTGTTCCTGCCATGACGAAGCATGATGCCTAAAAGCTGTTTCAGGTTGCCGCTGATAATGAGGTCCGCATCGCTTTCATCCGTGAAGCTAACCCCTTCCTTTACAAAGTATTGAATCCCTTTTTCCTGTCTGAAAGGTGTATCGGTCAGGGATGATCCCCATGAATGTATTTTTATCATGTGCGAAGGTCTGATTTTTGGCTATTTTTCCAGGATGAAGTCATTCATCACCAGGAGGTCGATCCCGCTGTCGAAGAAGCACCGGATGGCTTCGCGCGGATGGTTGACGATCGGTTCTCCCATGATGTTCATGGAGGAGTTCAGCAAGACATATTCCCCCGTCAGGTTGCCAAAGGCATGGATCAATTCCCAGAATTTCGGGTTGCACTCTTTTTTTACCAGTTGCGGACGCAACGTAAAATCGGCATGAACGACCGCGGGGATGGCCAACCTTTTGGAAGGGATGCAGTTGAAGGAGGTGATCATGAACAATTCATCGCCGGCATTTTCGAGGTAGTCATCTTTTTTTTCATATAAGATGGATGGGCAGAAGGGCCGAAAGGGTTCCCTGAATTTTACCCGTGAGTTAAGTATATCCTTGTTCTCCGCTTTGAGCGGACTCATTAAAATGGACCTGTTACCCAGGGCCCTTGGCCCGCTCTCCATCCTTCCCTGGAACCAGGCGACTATCTTCCCGGATGCAAGTTCACCGGCCACGAAATCAACTACATTTCCAGTTTTCCTGTATTTCAGATTTCTGGACTGAAGGATGGCTAAAATTTCCTGGTCACCATACTCAGGCCCAAGATATGGGTTGTCATAGATTGGAATATCAGCGCCAGGATTTTTTAAAAAATAAGCATAGAGGGCCGCACCTGCTGCCAGACCAGCATCGCCTGCATTTGGATAAATGTGATGCTTTCTGACCTTGCCAGACTCCCGGATACGCTGGTTAAGCTTGACGTTCAGAAACACCCCGCCGGCACAGGAAAGATTTTGCGTGTTCTCCTTTTCCATCCATGGAAATACGATCTGAAAGACCTGTTCCTCCAGTATCCGCTGGGCTTCAGCCGCAATATTTTCAGGTCCGAACTGATCGACCAGCTTTTTAATTTTATAGGCATCATCAAAATGCCATTGCAAAGATCCATCTTCATTCCACATGAAAGCCCTGCCAAAATCATAGGGTTTCACAAGTTTTCCGCTTTCGTATATCGGATAAAACCCATCCATTACGCCTCTTGTTTTTGAAGTGCTTCCGTAGGGGGCCAGCCCCATGGTCTTCCCTTCACCATCGCCATGACACCAACCAAGCGCTTCGGTGACATTGCTGTAAAACCATCCAAGTGACCCGGTTGTAGGATTCTTTTCCAGTGGGGTGATCGCATTTTCCTCTCCGCGCCATATGCAGGTTGAAAAATGGTCGCCGGCTCCGTCAATGGTTACAATGAGCTGTTTCTCAGCGATCCCGCTTGTGTAATATGCCGATGCCGCATGGGCAAGGTGATGTTCAACGTTGATCAGTGTTGTTTTGCTCCAGTCCGGGTAAAACCCCTTGATATAAAACGGTGGTTTAATAAAAGCTTCACCCGTGATAAACTGTGCTATTTTCGGGGAACCGTGAAATTTCACGGTTGTATCGGATTCCTCATCAAGGTTTAATAGAAATTTATGATAGCGTGACAGGTTTTTTCCAGATATGGCAATAACATCGATTTTATTAATGGTAATGTCAGCCGATTCCAAACAATATTTAATGGATTGAATGGGAAGTCCGGCGTAATGTTTTATCCTTCTGAAACGTTCTTCTGCCACATCGGCGAAAATCTTTCCGTCAATGATTAGTGCTGCGCTGCTGTCGTGACCGATATGAATACCCAGTACATTCATTGATTACCTATTTTGTACCTGCAAATATAAACAACCGGGTCATTGAGCGTAAATAACATGAAAACAATATTTTTTAGAGCCAGGATTGCTATCCTGCTGCTTGTGCCAACCATAATATTGATCAATATTTTTTACACAGGTCAGACGGAATTCTGGAAAGGAAAGTATGATCCGTCCTATGCATATCTATTAAACGGGTTAAATCTTGCGACTACAGGGGGCAATATCGGGCACATCGATCATCCGGGGACAACCGTACAGGTATCCTCAGCAATAATTATTAAAATCGTTTATGAATTTAGAAATCCAGATGATTCGCTTCAATCAGACCTCCTTCATAATCCGGAATACTACTTAAAATGCATTGCATGGACGTTCACCCTAATTAATTGTTTATTGATCTTTCTCTCTGGCATTGTATTTTATAAATTAAGTTCTGAAATCACCTATGGGTTACTCTTTCAATCGTTTACTCTCAACGAAATACTACTGAGACATGCGTTTTACGAGGTAAAGCCCGAACCTGTCCTGCTGGGAGCAGTAATTCTTTTAATGATGGTATTCTTGCGAAATTACTATTCTGCTACTTCTGCTGACAAATCAATCTCTAACCATACCAACATAAAGAAAGAGTATTATTCATACCGGTACGTGCTATTATTCGGTATTATTATTGGTTTTTGTATCGCCACCAAAATAAATTCAATTCCTCTGGTAATAATTCCTTTACTATTTATTAATAAACTCAAAGAAAAAATCATTTACATAACATCAGCTTTATTTGCATTCGTGGTTTTCACCCTGCCAATTTCAGACCGATATATCGCATTTCTTCGCTGGTTAAAAAACATAGCCTTTCATTCAGGTTATTACGGGAATGGAACGAAGGAAATTATTAATGCAACCCGGTTTTTCGAAAATATGTATTTTACCATCAGACACCAACCTTTTATCATTTGGGTCGTTCTACTTTCAATAATAATAATTGCAATTCAAATCAGCAGGAAAAAGTACGACCGGAATTTAAAAATACTGATTGTATTTGTTCTTGTACAGTTGATTTCATTTGTGATGGTTTTCAAGCATTTCAGGTTGCACTACCTGATTCCGGTAATCCCGACCATTGCAATGAACCTGTTCATTATGTTCCAGATGGCTGGTCTTAAAAAAATGCACAGAAATCTCCTTATCATTCCAGTAGTGATTTTGCTGTTTTTATTCAATATTCGCATCATTTACAGTTATCAAAACCACAAGAAAATAATCAAGATAGAAAACATTTCAAACAGCAAATCTGACTTTATTAATATTTATGCGTATCAATGTTCATCGCAATTATTTGCATTAAGTATTGGAGATGATTATGCAAAAAAAAAGCATGCCGTAGTTTTAGAAAATATTTATGGCAAACAATACTTTTATGATTACTGGTCAAAGAAACTACATGACTGGCAAACTCCAGTGAGTCTTGATTCCCTGAGAAAGTTTAATAAGAATTTGTATTTCATTTCAACAGGGGAAGCTATCCGGGAATACACCACGATTTTTAGGTTAAAATATATTTCCGAAGAAAAATATCTGATCGAAGAGTGAATCCCCATTAATAAACACTGATGACTGATTAATGACGAACGATGATTTCTCCGGGTAAAAATGCAATTTCCTTTGATGATAATTGCACGTTAAGGTCACAGGAATATAAAATATGATGATGGGCCTTAAGTACAAATTTGAATATCCGATAGATTCTCCGAGCCGGACTCCAATTCATAAGAGGATCATAGAGGAAAAGAAGTTCCTTCGATTACTTTATGAGCAATGGTATCATCAGATAACTTCAGAAGTAAAGAACCTTCCAAAAGGACTCTTGATCGAATTAGGTTCCGGTGCAGGTTTTTTAAAAAATATAGAACCTAAAATACTTTGTTCGGATATCATTCCCCAGCCCTCTAATGATCTAACCTTCTCCGCTTTGAACATGCCATTTGAAAACAATAGCGTAAGCGGCATCTTTATGATTGATACATTTCATCACATCCCTGACAGTAACCTTTTTATGTCAGAGGCAACCCGCGTCCTTAAGGTCGGAGGAAAGATGGTCATGATAGAACCGGCAAATAGCCTTTGGGGTCGCTTTGTCTATCGTAACTTCCATCATGAACCATTTGATACAAAAGCAGGCTGGAAAATATCGGTTGAAGGACCTTTAAGTGGTGCAAATGGCGCTCTTCCATGGATTGTTTTTATACGCGACAAATCACGGTTCCAGGAACAATTTCCTTATCTTAATATAGAAAATGTTATATATCAAAATCCTCTGTTGTATCTGTTGAGTGGCGGGCTTACCTATCGGCAATTGCTGCCTGATTTTACATATTCCTTCATAAGATTTCTTGATAACCTGCTTCCAGTTATATCAAAACAATTTTCAATGTTCATGAGGATAACTATTGTCAAAGATGGGCAGGGTTAACCCAGGGATATAGCAAATGGTTTTCCCGGTCTGCAAAATGGAAAGAATGATTAACTGGCGCACCTGGTTAGCCAGGTTTGTGAAAAAATCAATAGGAATATCCTTTGTTTGTAATTTTTCCCGTATGGAGGTCATGTGCTTTGAAAAGTTCTATCCCCTTGCCTGTTCCTAGGTTTCTTGAATATTGTTTATGCTGACAATCGTTCCAGTGTTCATGAACCCCGAGCGAAGCGATCAGCACCCCGTCGTTGTCGGGATCGTACCTGATATTTGAAGGCCAGCGGGATGAATCTGCTGCCTGGTGCAGGTAATCATCCACCCCGAACCAGTTTGGTCGACACTCCGCCAGTGTTGGCCCGTTGTATTCAGTCCGCAGGAAATCAAGACAAACCGACTCAATGGCCACAGGATCAATAGACAAAAAAAAGGGATGAGCACCAGTCATGATGAAAAAAAATCAATTTAAATTAATAAATATCCATGAGCACAATGTTCATATTCACCCGAATGTTAATTATGGATATTCCAAGTGGCCACTAAAATCAAAATCCTCATCAAATGAAAAGTACAAAACCATCAAAGCAAGTCACTTCAAAGAAAACGGTTTCAAACAAGCTGAAACCCTCCTTCTACCTGCTCATGCTGGCCTACGCCCTGGTGCCGGTATTCGTTCCGAACTTCAGCTCTTTCGATTCGAACGGTCCTAAATTCCTGGCACTTGGCCTCATCAACGTGGTGGCATTTGTGGTGTTGCTTGCTGATGCGGAATATAGAAACCGTGCTGAAGTGCGCCTCCGCTTTTTTAAAAGCTTCATCGGGATTGCCTGCTCCCTCTTTGTCATCATTTCGTTGCTCTCGTTTTTCAATGCCGTTAACCTGGTTGAGGCATTGCTGAACATGATCAAAACACTGACTGTCTTTGGGGCAGCCTATGTACTATACATCATATTTAAAAGTAACCGCGGATACCTGCTGCACCTGGCGGCTGCGCTCTCGATGCTGCTTCTTTTCGACAGCCTGTCCGTTTTTTACAACATGATGCTGTATATCCTTCGGGAAGTGAGTTCAATCATGGATATCAAGTCGGTTTATTCTCACAAAAACATTCTCACTTCAGCCATCTTCGTTAAGATTCCAGCTGCGATGTACCTCATATTCTTTGCCGGAGGATGGCAAAAAAAACTGGGATATGTCGCGGGTCTCAGCGCGGTACTTGCCACCTTGCTGCTAAGCGCCCGGGCTTTTTACCTTGGACTGGCCCTGCTGATGATTTCACTGTTTATTTATGCCTGGATGAGGCAGCACGCTTCGGGGAAGAAAGGATACTTCCGC
This sequence comes from uncultured Bacteroidales bacterium, assembly GCA_903885595.1. Taxonomy (GTDB): domain Bacteria; phylum Bacteroidota; class Bacteroidia; order Bacteroidales; family FEN-979; genus CAIVAT01. Next base: position 14,513 of record CAISJJ010000428.1, on the reverse strand, counting down.
ACGATTGCAATCATAGCCGTGGCCTTTGTTCTGGCAATCCTGCTTTATTCGGCTGCCCAACGTATTCTGTTCCCAAAAAACACGGATACCATCTGGAATACCGGGATTGTTTCACGGCTCTCTTCCATCAGTGCCGATGAGTCATCGACCAATGCCAGGCTCAGCTCCTGGAAGCGATCGGTTCATCTCATAGGCGATCATCCCATCCTTGGAGTTGGCACCGGGAACTGGAAAATTGCGGTACTGGAGTACGAAAACCAGCGGGCGCCCGATTTTCTCTACATGTATAAAAATCACAATGATTTCCTGGAAATTACTGCTGAAACCGGGGTGCCGGGCGGACTAGTGTTCATCTCCATCATCATCCTGATACTATTTGGGTTTATCCGGGCATCCTTGAACCCGGATACAGATGATGACCGGGTCAAACTTCTTTTCCTTCCCGCATTTGGAATCCTGGCCTACAGCGTCGATGCGTTTTTCAATTTCCCGGCCGACCGGCCCGAAATTCAGTCACTGTTTGCCATTTATATTGCACTGGCTGCCGCATACTCCGGAATGGAAATCCCGAACCGGCAAGCTGTTCCGGCAACCAGTGCGCCGGTAAAAGATACTGACAATAGTGTCAGCCAGTTGGTTGCCCTGGGCGTGGCCGGATTACTGGTATTTTCAGCCTGGATGCTTTACCTCAATGTTAAATCGCTGCACTACCAGCTGCTGGTGCACGAAGATAACCTGGCAGGAACCTATTCGCAGCAGGCAGATTTTATCATAAATAAATTCCCTTTCGTCCCAACCGTCAGCAGTCATGGAGAACCAATTGCAGTGATGAAGGCGCAATACCTCATCAATGAGAACCGTTTTCCGGAGGCTGTAAGTCTGCTGATGGCTGACGCTTCAAGTCCCTGGGACAGCCGTCGGGAGTATTATATCACAAGGGCATATTATAAAGCTGGAATGATAGACAGTGCAATGGTTTGGGGCCAGAAAGCCTATTTGTTAAAACCATTCCACGGGAATATGGTCAGGGCGCTGAGTTTGTGGATGTTCGCAAAGGGGCAGCGGCAGGAATCCCTTAAGATTCTTTCTGATTATCTTAAGCTGGAGAAAACGAACCCGGCCATCTGGACCCTGGTGGCCGATCAGTTAAAGGCCAATGGGCAAACAGACCAGGCCATCGCCTTGCTTGACTCAGCCGCTAAATACCTGCCCGGGAACAAAGAGATTATTCAAAAAAGAAATTCCGTTGTCATGATGTCAAAAACAGCTCCTTAGCCCAAGCGGGATGGCCCTGTCATCAACAACCTGAATAATAGGGATGCAGTGACCAATTACAAAAAGTACTGCCGGGAAAAACAGGGTAAATATTGATTACTTTTGCAGGCTCCCTGAACCGCCTGCAACATGCCCATCCTCCTCGAAACCGCATACCTCCCCCCCATCGGCTATATGGCTGAAGTATTACGGGCCGGAGCGGTAATAATAGAAGTAAACGAAACATACCGGAAACAGACTTTCAGAAATCATTGTTCCATATACGGCCCCAACGGCAAGCAGATTCTTAGCATCCCGGTTGTTAAAGTAAACGGGAACCACACAACCACAAAGGATATCAGGATCTCAGATCACCAGCCCTGGCAGAAAATCCACTGGCGGTCAATTGAAACGGCGTACAACAATTCGCCGTTTTTTCTTTTTTATCAGGACGTGTTTGCCCCTTTTTATGAAAAGAAATTCGGGTTCCTGGTTGACTGGAATCTGGAACTGCTCATGGTGATCCTGAAGATCATGAAGTTTAATGTACAAATCAGGCTGACCCCCAGTTATGAAAAATATCCGGTTATCGAATCCGGTCCATCCGTTGGTTTAAAAATGAAAAGCACCATCGGAACAACCGGTGCGAATGGGAATCTTTTGGAGAAAAAGCCAGGTAGAAATTCGGAGGCGCAGAACAAAATTATTGAGAATGGGTCATTTGGATTATCAGCGCTGAAGGAAGATCCAAATCACCAAAAAACAGAGGTAATAAAAGATATGCGCGATAAACTCATTCAGAAAAACCCTGATATGCAAATAGGATATCCCGGCTATACCCAGGTTTTTGAGCCCCGGCATGGTTTCATCCCCGGATTAAGCGCGATTGACGCAATATTCAACCTGGGTCCCGAAACTGGTGATTATTTGGGACAGGTAGTGTATACGTGTCTCTAAATGAATTATTACCCCAAAGACGCAATGATGCGAATAATACTGTTGCAGAATAAATCCTCACACAAAAGATTATATTTGCATACAAATTGTTGTTCCGGTATAAGCCTTTGAGGGATTATGTGATCCCTTGGCACAACTCCGGATCAGGGAGAAATACCACACTTAAACCTTTTTCACCATGAAGATGATCACAAATTGCTTATCCGGATTGCTGGCGATCCTCTTTGTCAGCATGTTTTTCCCGTTTATCGCATCGGGACAAACAAACCAGGAGGTAAATTTTCTTTCGCCCTGCGATTCATTTGGCATCTCTAACCTGCCAACCAAGACTGCCCGCATCATGAATAACCTGCAGCAGCTCGATTCAACCCTGAATGCAACCATTGCCCGCCGGCCTGAAGACAAAGAATCCACCGCTTACTATCACTTTAACTTTTATGTCGATTGCCAGGGAAGGTTTGTAGCTTCCATGCTCGAAACCTACGATGGCACCATGGGTATGGCGAGCCGGGTTCTGAAATTGTTGAATACCCTCATCGTGTGGTCACCAGCGTTGCAAAATGAGACGCCGGTGAATTCAATGGTTAAAGTAAATGTCCAGATCCGGAAAGGAAAAATCTCGATCCAACCTTAAATTTAACCACCGCTCCTCGCCATTAAGGCTATTTTTCATACCTTTGCCTTAATTTAATCTAAATTAATTGGCAACCCTGCTTGATTTGAAACAAGGCGATTCAGGGCTCATCACCAAGGTGAAGGGCCGTGGCGCATTCCGCAAGCGCATCACCGAGATGGGGTTTGTGAAAGGGAAAAAAATAACGGTCGTAAAAGCCGCGCCACTGCAGGATCCCATCGAATATAAACTCATGGGGTACCATGTTTCGCTGAGGCAGAGTGAAGCCATCCTAATCGGGATACATCCGGATTCAGAACAAATTAAGAATGAATTTCAGACATCCGGGTCTGACGGTCAAAACGATGAATTCAGGTCTGACGGCCAAAAGGATACATTCGGGTCAAATAATCAAAACGATCCTACAGGTAGCAAATCTGGGAATCTTCAATCTGAATCTTCCATTTATGTAAACCCTGCTCATGATAACACCGGATCTCAGGAGCCTGAAATTACCGGCTACAATGGTACCATCGAAGAGGAGTCGGAACGCGATATTTTCACCGACCGGGGAAAAGTGATCGATGTGGCCCTGATCGGCAATCCGAACTGCGGGAAAACAACCCTTTTCAATTTTGCATCCGGCTTGCATGAACGGGTGGGGAATTTCAGCGGGGTTACCGTCGATTCTAAGCAGGGGAAATTCAAACATGCCGGGTATACCTTTAATCTCACCGATCTGCCGGGAACATACTCGCTTACTGCCTATTCACCGGAAGAACTTTTTGTTCGCAAACATATTATTGAGAAAATCCCCGATATTGTTGTGAATGTAGTGGATGCTTCAAACCTTGAACGCAACCTCTTCCTCACAACACAATTGATCGACATGGATATCAGGGTGGTGATTGCCCTGAATATGTACGATGAATTCGGAAAGCAGGGAGATCAGCTCGATTATAAGGCTCTGGGAAAATTACTTGGGATCCCTGTAATCCCAACAGTCGGTTCAAAAGGAACCGGGATTCCTGAGTTATTCGATCGGCTCATAGAGGTTTATGAAGACCGCGACCCGGTGGTCAGGCATGTCCATATAAACTACGGACCAGAAATTGAACGGTCGATCAGGAAAATCCAGGATGTGATCTGGCTCGATAAAACGCTTACCGATCGTATTTCATCCAGGTATTACAGCATTAAGCTGATTGAAAAGGACCATGGCGTTATGTCATCGATTGAATCATCACCACAGGGCGCGAATATCCGCAAGGTTGCAGAACATGAAATTCAGCGGCTAGAAACCAGTTTCAAGGAAGATTCAGCAACATTGATCACCGATGCCAAATATGGTTTCGCAGCCGGGGCGCTGAAGGAAACACTGACGCAAAGCCATCAGGATGTTCCTTCAAAAACGGTTAGTGAACGGATTGATAAAATTTTAACCCACAAATGGCTTGGATTCCCCATCTTCATCGCGTTTCTCTGGCTTATGTTTCAATCTACCTTTTCGGTTGGAGAATATCCGAAACACTGGATCGACCTGGCTGTATCATGGGTCGGAGCCCGGGCGGGCATGATCCTGCCCACCGGACCTGTCAAAGACTTGCTGGTCGATGGGATCATCAATGGAGTTGGCAGCATCATTGTTTTTCTGCCCAACATCCTCATTCTTTTCTTCTTTATTTCGCTGATGGAGGATACCGGATATATGGCCCGCGCAGCCTTTATCATGGATAAACTGATGCACAAAATGGGACTTCACGGCCAATCGTTTATTCCGCTGATCATGGGCTTTGGCTGCAATGTGCCGGCCATCATGGTAACCCGTACGCTGAAGGACCGGAATGACCGGTTGCTCACCATGCTCATCAACCCTTTCATGTCGTGCAGCGCCCGTTTGCCGGTTTACCTGCTGATCGCTGGCGCCATCTTTCCCGATCATGCCGGCAGTGTGATTTTCGGACTTTATATGACCGGGGTAATCCTTGCAGTGTTGATTTCACTGGTATTTAAAAAAACACTCTTCAAAAGCAAAGAGGCCCCGTTCGTAATGGAACTGCCTCCTTACCGGCTGCCTACCTTCCGCGTGATCGTACGACATATGTGGGAGAAGGGACGACAATATCTGAGCAAAATGGGTGGAGTCATACTGATTGCAGTAATACTGATCTGGGCGCTTGAATATTTCCCGGCAGGCAGCAATGCAACTCCATCAGAAAGATTGCAAAAATCATATATTGCAAAAATTGGTAAAACCATCGAACCGCTGATTGCCCCGCTGGGTTTCGACTGGCGAATGGGTGTCAGCCTGATCACTGGCGCTGCCGCCAAAGAGGTGGTGGTGAGCACCATGGGGGTGCTTTTCGGATCAAGCCATTACCACGAAAAAGGAACTCCCCTGACTTTGGGAGTTAACCTGCAGCAGGCTGTACATCAGAACGGGCCTTTGATTGGACAGAAACTATTTACTCCCCTCGTCGGAATTTCATACCTGCTTTTTATCCTGATTTACATGCCGTGTGTAGCGGTGGTGGCCACCGTAAACAGGGAATCGGGCAGCTGGAAATGGGCGCTCTTTCTCATCACCTATACAACTGTCCTGGCCTGGATATTATCATTCGCTGTGTTTCAAATTGGCAGTTTAATTCTTTCCTGAGATGGTCATTCAATACCTTATCACCGGTTCAATTGTAATGGCAGCGCTTGCACTGACAATAACAAGACTGATTTATTTTTTCATCTCCCCGGCCTCGAAATGCAAGGGATGCAGCGGATGCAGCCTGAATGAACTAAAAAAGGAGACAACGCGGAAAAACTCAAAATTTAAAACTCAAAACTCAAAATTGCAATTCAAAATTCAAAGCTGAGCACATTGTAAAGGTTATTGCATGATTCCGGTAAATGGTTTTAGTTTTTGTTTTGAGTTTTGATCTTTAAATTTTGAGTTAAGTTCATATCTTTGACTCTTTCTAATCCTGCAAAAATGGAATCCGGCATTTGCATTCACAGTGCAGTTCCTGTGAGGCGGGAACCCGCTCATACATCTGAGATGGTAACCCAGATTTTATTCGGTGAACTATACCGTATTGTTGATAAGGAGAATAACTGGCTTCGCATTCATCTCATGTATGATGACTATGAAGGTTGGATTCACTTGCTGCAATCGCATTCGGTATCTGAGCCCGAATTTATCCGGCTGGCCGGATCAGAAACCGCGGTCACCATCGACCTGGTTCATCCCCTGTTGCATGAAACCAGGCATTCCACGTTTCCAATTGTTGTCGGGAGCTCTCTCCCGGGATTAGCGGAACAACGGTTTCAAATTGACCGGGAGATTTTCTTTTTTAATGGAAAGACTTCATGCACCTCTCAGCCTGCGCAAACCGATAATTCCCTCAACCTGCAAAAAATAAGGCAGGAAATCATGAATGACGCCATGATATTTATCAATGCCCCGTACTTATGGGGTGGACGTACTCCTTTTGGGATAGACTGTTCAGGATTCACACAACTGGTTTATAAACTGCAAAAAATAAAACTCCTCCGGGATGCAGTTCAGCAGTCAACACAGGGCGAAGTAATCAGCCTGCTGGCCGAGGCGGAACCCGGCGATCTTGCATTCTTTGACGATGAAGAGGGAAAAATCACCCATGTCGGACTGATCATCGATGGATCAAAAATCATTCATTGTTCGGGAAAAGTTCGCATTGATGCCCTCGACCACCAGGGGATTTACGACCAGGAACTGCAAAAATACACACACAAGCTGAGGCTTATAAAGAGGATCCTTTAAGGAATGACCAATTACCAATGACCAATGACCAATGGCTATTGGCTAATGCCTATTGCCTATTGCCTAATGCCTAATGACAAGCGACAGGAGGTGACAACCCGCGATTTGCACTTTGCATTTTGCATTTTGCCTTCTTTTTAATTCCCGCTCTCCTGTTTTTTTCGCTTTTCAATCTTTGGCTGGTTAAAAACCCAGGTTAGCCTCACAGTGATAACATTGTTGTACTGGTATCGGGTTTCTGGTTGCCGCGGATAATTATAGGGATTGTCAACAATTACTGTCCGGTTGCTTCTCATTGAATACTGGTAGCGAAGATTAGCCCATAGCTTACTCCATAAACGGATCTGCAGATCGGCAATTACCGAAATTTCATTATTTGCCAATCCGGTTTGATATTGATAAAGGGTATCATAAAAACTGTTATGGGTTTCCTTGTAGTTTATCAGCTGGCCATAACAGAAACCGACACCGCCGGAAATCAATTTTTTATCAGTGAAATGGACTAAAACAGGAATTTCGGCATAATCCTGAACGAGTTTATAGGTATAGGAAATTATAGAATCACTTGATCCCTTATGATAACTTCCCTTCTGGCTATACAATAGCTCCATACTTACTGACCAGTTTTTATTTTTCCCGAAAGGCAAAATGACCATGGGCCCTACATTAAGCCCTATCTTATTGAAGCCAAAAAAATCATCCCCATCAACCTGCGTCAGGTTCATACCAACGCTTACAGCGCCCAAAATCCGTTGGGAAAACAATTTTTCAGATGGAAAAACAGCACCAAGGAGGAGGAGGAGGAGAATGGTTAGATGGGAGAGCTTCATTTACGATTTACGATTTACGATATACGATTTATGATTTATGATGTTAACATTTTGAAATTAAACTGAAGTTATCCTTTCGGTTTCTGGTTTTCATTTCCCGGCTCCAGATCCCTTATTTTGAATTTCTGATTTGACCTTTGCATTTTGAATTTTGAATTTTACATTTTGAATTTTACATCCCACTGCCCTATTCCGTATAAACGTCTAAACCTCCGTCTTAGTATCCTGCCCTTTCATGGTCAGCTGGATGCGTTTGCGATCCATGTCAACTTCCAGTACTTCAACCTTTACTTTTTGATTCAGCTTTACCACATCATTCGGATCCTTTACAAAACGATCGGCAAGCTGGCTGATGTGCACGAGTCCGTCCTGGTGAACACCCAGGTCGACAAAGATGCCAAAATTGGTAATGTTTGTCACAATCCCCGATAGTTTCATTCCCTTGCGCAGGTCGCCAATAGAATGGATATACTTATCAAATTCGAACATCTCGAACTGCTGGCGTGGATCACGGCCAGGTTTGGCCAGTTCCAGCTTGATATCCTGCAGGGTAGGCATCCCAACCTGATGGGTCACAAACTCTTCAAGTTTTATCTGTGATCTGAGTTCTGCCTTTGTCATCAGGTCATCGACCGTGCAGTCGAGCTTTTGGGCCATCTGATCAACCACAGGATAACTTTCAGGGTGAACCGAACTGCGATCAAGCGGATTTTTCGCATCACGGATGCGCAGAAAACCGGCTGACTGTTCAAATGCCTTTTCCCCGAAGCGGTTTACTTTCCTGAATTCGCTTCGGGATTTGAAAGGGCCATTTTCATTCCGGTAGCCGATAATGTTCTTTGCAAGATTAGGGCCCAGCCCCGAAACGTAAGCAAGCAGTTCCTCGCTTGCCGTATTTACCTCCACACCCACCTTATTTACACAGCTCACCACGGTGTCTTCAAGACTTTGCATCAGGGCCGTTTGGTCAACATCGTGCTGATACTGGCCGACCCCGATTGATTTGGGTTCAATTTTGACCAATTCAGCCAGTGGATCCATAAGCCGGCGGCCAATAGAGACTGAACCGCGCACGGTAACATCATAATCGGGAAACTCCTTGCGCGCCACAGCCGATGCAGAATAGACCGAAGCGCCGCTTTCATTCACCGCCAGGGCAATCACTTCACGATCGAATGGGATAGCCCTGATCAGACGTTCAGTTTCGCGGCCGGCAGTGCCGTTCCCAATGGCAATGGCTTCAATTTTATAGGCGTTGACCAGGCTCTTGATCTTATGGATGGACTCTTTTACCTCATTCTGGGGCGGATGCGGATAAATGGTCTCGTTATGAACAAGTTTCCCTTGTTTGTCGAGGCACACAACTTTGCATCCGGTCCTGAAACCCGGGTCGATGGCCAAAACATTTTTTTGACCAAGCGGTGGCGCCAGCAGCAGTTGCCGCATGTTTTCAGCAAACACCCTGATGGCCTCCTTATCGGCCTTTAGCTTGGCCCTCTGGCGCATCTCCGTTTCAATGGAGGGAAACAACAAGCGCTTACAACTGTCGGCAATGGCTTTTTTGACCAATCCGGATGAGGAATTATTCCCTTTTACAAAAATTCTTTCCAGGATTTCCTGCGCAATCTCATCCTTTACTTCGACAGAAACACGCAGGAATCCTTCATTTTCCCCGCGGAACATAGCCAGTACTCGGTGTGATGGCGCCTTGAGCAGCGGCTCATGGTAATCAAAATACATTTCAAAGTTTATCCCATCCTGATCTTTTCCCTTCACCATCCTTGATGATATCTGCGCCTCCCTTTCAAACAAATGGCGGATCCGTTTGCGGGCATAAGCGTCCTCATTGATTGTTTCAGCAAGGATATCAAGGGCTCCCTGTATGGCCTCCTGAACAGAATTAACCCCTGTTTCGGGATTGATGAATTTTACTGCACGCTGTTCTATATCGTCATACCGCTGCGAAAAAATCAGATCAGCCAAAGGTTCCAGTCCCTTTTCACGGGCCATACTCGCCCTCGTTTTTCGCTTTGGTTTGTATGGCAGGTAGATATCCTCCAGTTCGGCCATTGTGGCTGCATTTACAACTGCTGTTTCAAGCTCCGGGGTAAGTTTTTCCTGCTCGGTAAGTGATTTCAGGATCGCTGCCCGGCGCGCATCCAGGTCTTTGAGTTGCGACAACCGGTCCCTGACCTGGGCTATTACCACCTCATCCATCGATCCGGTCATCTCTTTGCGGTAACGTGCAATAAAAGGGATTGTAGCGCCACTCTCAAGCAGGTTAATGGTATTCTGGACGAAACCCGCGCCAACATGAAACTCTGCTGCAATGATGTTAGTATATTTTTCGCTGATCATCGAACAAGTGTCACAGTGCCTTATAATATGTTGGATCTACCAGCCCGAGGCAAGTACATCAATGATGTGGATGGTTTGGATGGGGAGATTATGCTTATCAATGTATGACTGCTGATTCATCAGACAGGAAGAATCGGTTGAAACAATATATTCCGCTCCCGTTTCAAGCGCCCTGTTTACCTTCTGTTCGGCCATCGCCGATGAAATGGGTTCAAATTTAGCAGCGAATGTACCACCGAATCCGCAGCACACTTCATTCTCTTTCATTTCACGCAATTCAAGCCCGTCAACCTTTGCCAGCAATCGCCTTGGTTCATCCTTCAGTTTGTATTCGCGTAGTGCGGCACATGAATCGTGATAGGTAACCACATGAGGAAATGTGGCGCCAACATCGGTAACTTTAAGCTCATTCACCAAAAAATCGGTGAACTCGAAAATGTTCTTTTTTAACTGCTTATACTCGAGATGATAGGCCGTATTGTGAAACAGCCATCCATAATAATTACGTATATAACCTATACAGGATGCCGATGGGCCAACAATGGGGCGGTCGTTGGGAAAATCTTTCAGGAATTTCTCGCCCATTCTCTTTGCTTCATCCCAGAAACCACTGTTAAAGGCCATCTGTCCACAACAAGTCTGATTGCCATTGTAGTTCACGCTGACATCCAGTTTTTCAAGGATTTTAACCATGTTTAACCCTGTATCAGGGTAGATTTGATCGACGAAGCAGGGTATGAAGATATCAACTAACATTTAAAAAATCAAAGTTCAAAAATCAAAATTCAAAACTATTAAAAATCCGATTTGACTGTGGTAAAATATTTTTTTCAAAATTAGTCAATTTTGGTTTCGGGGCACCAAATATTTACGCTATTTCAAATCCTGTAACTTTCAAATGTTCCCAAAATTGGGGGTATGATTTTTCCACCACATCAGGGTTGAGGATTTTCAGTGTGCCCAATTTCAATGCCATCGGAGCCATGGTCATCGCCATCCTGTGATCGCCATATGTTTCAAAAGCAATGCCTGACTTGACGACTGGTTTTGACGCGCTGATCTCCAGGGCAGGCATGGCGTCCCCTTTATCAGTGACCACGACCTTAATTCCCAGTTTTTCGATTTCATTCTTTAGAGCCCGCAGCCTGTCTGTTTCTTTGATCTGCAGGCTCTTCAGCCCTTCGAACCTGCCACGGATACCAAGTCCGGCACAGGTGACAATCACAGATTGGGCTATATCAGGATAATCGGTAAAATCGAAATAGAACCCATCAATTTTTTTGTGAACTTTGGTCAGCCTGACGCCGGTATGGGTAAACTCCGTTCTGATGCCAAAATTCTGATAGATGACCGGCAAAATGGAATCACCCTGGAGACTTTCAAATTTCAATCCTTCGAGTTCAAGATCAACTTCATCAGCAAATACGGCAGATTCATACCAGAAGGCGGCCGACGACCAATCGGATTCCACCATATACTCAGAAGGATTATATGTTCCCGGTTTTACATGGATCCGTGTTTTTCCGGCTTTGATCCTCGCCCCGAAAATCTCCATTAAACGGATCGTCATTTCAACGTAGGGTGTTGATACATTTCTTCCCTTTAAATGCAGGATAAGTCCATGGGGAAGATAGGGTGCCAGCAACAACAACGCAGTGGTATACTGGCTGCTGACTCCGGGATCAATGGTCACCTCCGTTTCCGACAAGAAAGAACCGGTAATGAGCAACGGGGGGTAACCGGGTTTCGCAAGATAATCGATCGTGGCGCCCAGGTGTTTCAACGCTTCAACCAGGATCCCGATGGGGCGTTGCTTCATGCGTTCAGAACCGGTAAGCACCCATTTCCCGGGTTTTATGGCTAGCCATGCGGTAAGAAAACGCATGACGGTCCCTGCATTGGCAGCATCCAGTTCCAAAACATTTTTCCGTCCCGGACCAACTGAGACAAGGGCAATCAGCTTTTGCAGCAAACGGGTATCATCGGCATCAGATAAATTGCTGATGCAGAAATCCTTACCGCTCATGGCCCTGATCATCAGCAACCGGTTGCTGATGCTTTTTGAAGCGGGAAGCGATATGGTTCCCTTTAAAATTTTATCTTGCTTGCTGATGAGAATAGATTTCATTTGTTCGCAGGTTAACGCAGCCCCCACCCTGACAAGGTGGTAAGAGCTTCAAAAATTTCCTCATGATTACAATAGATATTGATCAGCGGATGACCGGGTTTTGAAATCAGGGTAAATTGAAATTGCCCGTTGCGATTCTTCTTATCATGCATCATAATTTCCATGATGTCAGGTGAAGATAACCGGTTAACAGGGAAAGGTGGAAAACCCTCCCCAATATAAGTCCTGATCGCATTCAGATCTTCAGATGAAAGACCAGTTTTACGATGAGAAAGCCAGGCTGCACAGACCATTCCTGCTGCCACGGCGTCACCATGCAAAAGTGGTTCACCATGACCGGTTTGCGAATAACCCTCCAGGGCATGGCCGATCGTATGGCCGAAATTGAGCGCTTTTCGAAGTTTTCGCTCCCGGTAATCCTGCACAACTACCTTGTTTTTAAACTTTATCGTACTGGCAATCAGGTTAACCCACAAACCACGATCGACAGGCATTTTAAGGAGCGCTCCGACAGGATGTTTGAGGATTTTCCGCCAGAGCGCCGCATCGCTGATCAGTGCACTTTTGATTACTTCGGCCAAACCTGAGCGCAACTGTTCCTCAGGTAAGGTGTTCAGAAATCCGGGAAAGACAAAAACCGCTTTAGGCGCATAGAAAAAACCAACCTGGTTTTTGATATGTCCGAGGTTAACGCCTGTCTTGCCTCCGATGGCCGCATCCGCCTGGCCAATGAGGGTGGTGGGAATATTGAGGTAACTGATGCCGCGCTGGTATCCTGCAGCGACAAACCCACCCAGGTCGCTCACAACACCGCCACCCAGATTCACCAGTAAACTGTTTCGGCCTGCGCCGGCCAACAGCAGTTCATTCCACAGTTTTTCTGCTTTAGCAATAGATTTGGATTGTTCTCCTCCTTCTATTTCCATCACCTTTGCACCTGCCATGACATCAGAATGCTGAAGCAATAGTGGCAGACAATGTTTCCTTGTATCAGGATCAACCAGTATAAAGATTGCAGGTCCAACAGGAGGTCCTGCTGCATCCTGACCTCCACGAATCATTGCATGGTGAAAGGTTTGCAAAGTACGGATGAACGGGTCAATTTTCACAAGGGCATCATTCCCGAAATAGATCGGGGTACGGTCGATGGAATGAATCCGGTTCGAAAGTTTCATCATGGCACGTCTGCAGGGTTAATGAAAAACGGCCATCAGGAGACTGATATCCTGGAATGGCAGATTATATGACTTGCTGATGTAAAGGTTGGTTAGGATACCATTATAGATGTAAACGCCCTGCCTGACGCCGAAATCACGCTTCAGAAGGTTTTCGATTCCCCCTTCCGACCCGATATCGAGGATGATTGGCACGATAATATTGTTCAATGCCTGTGAAGCAGTATGCGGAACCTTTGATGGAATATTGGGAACCGCATAATGTGTTACGCCGTGAACCTTATATACCGGCGATTTATGCGTGGTTGGTCGTGATGTTTCAAAACATCCGCCCTGGTCAATGCTGACATCGATGGCCACCGTTCCATCCTTCATCTGCTTGATCATCTCCTCGCTGATAATGCATGGAGTTCTGCCTTCATGTGCATGGATGGCCCCGATGAGGACATCAGCGGTGCGAAGCGCTTCTATAAGTACTTTCGGATGCAATATCGATGTAAACACCCGCATGCCAAGGTTGCTCTGAAGGCGGCGCAGCCGGTAGACTGAGTTATCAAAAACCTTGACAAGCGCTCCCAGGCCAATGGCCGAACGGGCGGCAAATTCTCCGACAGTTCCTGCACCAATAATAACGACCTCTGACGGGGTTATTCCTGTAAAACCGCCAAACATTTTTCCCCTGCCAAAATCCGGATTGGCGAGGTATTCTGCAGCAATAAATATGGAGGTACTGCCAGCTATTTCACTCATCGCCCTGATAATAGCCAGTTGATTGGTCCTGTCACGGATCGTTTCAAATGCGAGTGCGGTCACTTTCTTTGAAAGCAAGGTGCGAAAATATTCCTCGCTCTGCATCGAGACCTGGATGGCTGAGATCAACGTTTGTTTCGGCCTTAACCACTCCATTTCTTCACGGGTTACAGGTCCTACTTTCAGGATTATGTCTGCTTTGTAAACCTCCCTGGGCGAACAAACAACGTGAGCCCCGGCCTCGCTGTATTCATGATCGCTGAAATGGGCAGTAATTCCGGCACCCGCCTCAACCATTACCTCGTGCCCGTTGCGACAAAGAAGTGCAACACCATCGGGAACGAGCGAAACGCGGTTTTCTTGCGGAGATAACTCTTTTGGAACACCGATTAAAAGGCTGCTTCTCTGGCGAGCCACTTCCAGCATCTCTTCCTGCGGCATCAACCGCTCAGCCGGCGACATGCGGATATACTCCGGGCGAGGATCTTCCATGGTTACTAAAATTTAGACGAAGATAAAAATAAATAGCGAGGTAGCGAAATAGCGAGGTAGCGAAATAGCGAGGTAGCGAAATAGCGAGGTAGCGAAATAGCGAGGTAGCGAAATAGCGAGGTAGCGAAATAGCGAGGTAGCGAAATAGCGAGGTAGCGAAATT
>CAISJJ010000427.1 GCA_903885595.1 uncultured Bacteroidales bacterium | reverse complement strand
CTGCAATCGGGAAAGCCCTTGCGGATGGTATTCCGATCACCGAAGCTTACCTGAAAAATTCGATCATCAACCCAACTGGAAAACAAGACACTTCACCCAAGTCTTTTTTTGAACTCCTGGATGAATATATATCAAGTAGCAAAGCGATCAGGGCCCAGAGAACCATCACCGGTTATGGTACATTCAAAGGGTTTCTAAAGAAATATGAGACAGAAACCCGTCGAAAAATTGATCTTCATTCCATCAATTTGAAATTTTTTGACAGTCTGCAATCCTATGCTTACAAGGACAATAAGTTCAAGGATAACTATTTTGCCAAAATCATCCGGAATCTTAAGGCATTCATGACATGGTGTTATAAACGCGGCTACATCAAAGATCAAGCATATAAAGATTTCAAGGCTACCGAGAAGGAAAAGGAGGTCATCTACCTGACCATGGACGAACTGATGCATTTGTTGAATTTTAAATTCACTATTCCGGGAAGAGCTGTTGCAAGAGACCTTTATTGCTTCATGTGTTTTACCGGTCTGAGAGTATCCGACATAAGCAGCCTGAAAAGAGAACACATTAAGGATGGACAGATTTTTAAAACGGTTGTTAAAACCAGGCAAACGATCGTTATTCCACTAAACCAGTTTGCCAAGACCGTGCTAAGCAGGTATGAACATCTTGAGAATTTTCCCCTGCCAAAGCTTTCTTCACAAAAATTGAACACACACATCAAAGACTGCTGTGAGGAAGCCGAGATCAATGCAATGGTGACTTATGTTGATTATTCGGGAGGAAAGGCTACAGAGTTCACTGCTGCCAAACACACTCTCATTACCAACCATACCGCCAGAAAAACCTTTATCACAAACAGCCTTGTATTAGGAATGAACTCAAGGACAATAAAAGATATCACCGGCAATAAGAAAGACAGTATCTTCAATAAGTACATCAAGATTTCCGAGGATTTTAAAAAAATCGAGATGGAACGAACTTGGGATACTGTAATAGTTAAATCCAAATGATTCCTGTTCCAAATTAAACTTAGTTCTTCTTCGATTCATTTTCCGCCTTGATTTCCAGGATCAACTTTTTTGCAGTATTTGCATAGTTGAATTTGAAACACCAATCACTGCAGTACTTTTTCAAATCTGATTTCAGGTACCGGTCAAGACTATACTGGTATCTGAAATAGGCCTGAGTTTTCTTTTCATAGAATTCGATGTATTCGGAAAGATCGAATTTTTTATATTCCTCCAGCAGGGAATCTATCTCCAAAGTAATCTGCTCCTCAAGTGCGGGTGAAAATGGCTTTGAGTGAATATCCCTCAAACCTTCAGGAATCTTATAAAACTGCCGTGTCTTTTTGCCTTTAGGAAGATTGATATTATTGACCAATTCTTCAAACTTTGCCTGATCAGCAATTAAACTGGCATATTTTTCCAGGTTGATATTTCTCTCTTTTAATTCCTTGTTCAGTTCTATAAGATCTCTTTTGTTGAAGTACAATGTTCTGCCCCGCTTGAAATAATTGGCAAAACCAAATTTTTCAATGATCAGATTTCCACAATAATATGGTGCATGCCTGATCACCTTGTGAACTTCATCCTCCGGCAACCATTCGCCTCTTTCTATCGACATTTTTTGAAACTCACTGGCAGCTTTGTCAATGGCTTCTTTCGAAAATCTCTGGTCAGCAGGCAAATCAGAAGTTCCGATTAATGCGGATAGCAAGTGTCTGACCTGCTTGATCTCTGTTAAAATCTTGTCTTCCATGATAATCAGAATTTAAATCTTGATTTTATTTTCCCCGAATCCCTCGGTTTGACTCCAGGTAATCATCCAGATTTTCACTCCCACTTTTATGCCTGGTCTTTTCAATCCATTCATCAATTTCTTGTTTCTTGAAAAAGATACGGCCACCAAGTTTGTAATATGGTAGTTTACTGATTCTGAGGTTGGCAACAAATGCAGATGATACACCGAGATGCAGTGCAAGCTGTTTTGAGCTAATCCAAGTGGGACCAGTGACAGCAGGATTGTCAGGTCTCTTAATCAGTTCATCAAGCTTTTCCTCAATAACCGCCAATCTCTTTTCGATTTGTTCAAAAGGATTTTCCATAATTATTTGGATTTAAAGTTAAGTCATAAAAATACTCAAAATAATAAATACAGGTGATCGCTATCTGAGAGTTTTATAACGGTCTCTGGCATCACAATCCTGAATTGTAATTTCCACTCATTTGTCCTGAAAAAATATTTTGCCATTTTTTGTCTCTGGAATGTCCCCAGAATGTCCCTGAAATGTCCCTGGGAAAAATTGTACTTTTCTCGGAAAAATGTTTGCCAGAAACTGTACCTGCCTGGATTATTGAATATAATTTTGAGGCTTGATATAGAAAGTACAACCCGGAAGAAGAAACAATTCAATCCGATTGGAATGACCGGATAACCATTCCTTTACGCTCCTATTCAAATGTATTTGATGCCCATCTACGATCAAAAACACCTTACGAGGACTACCACGGATCAGCCGGGACATGAAATCGATAAAAATGGCATCGGTAAATTCTCCATTAAACAACTTGAATTGCAGTTTTCCCCTATTGGTGAGTGAAGAGATCATGTTCAGCCGGTATCTCATCATCGTTTTGCTGACAACAGCGGATTCTCCTTTTACCGGCAAGGTCCTTGCCGCCAGATTGTGGCTTTTCATTCCCATTTCATCCCCCCAATGTATTTCAACTGTCTCTTTTAACGCTCTTTTTTGAATGACCGGATAGTCTTTATTTAGCCACTTCTTAAGTTCCACACTTTTCTTTTGGGTGTTTTTGCAAATCGGATCCGGGGGCACTAACCTCCACGTGTTAAGATACCGGCCAATGGTCCAGTGGCTGACAACTATTCCGAAATAAACCTGCAGAAGTTCTCCCACCGCTGCCCTGGACCAAAGAGTAAAAGGGAGATTCAAATCATCCGGACATTTTTCAATGATCATCTTCTTGACCTGTTTTTCCTGTTTTGTTGTCAGGCTGATTTGCGAAGGCCTGCCCCGCTTTTCTTGTTTACTCCAATCCTCCTTTCGTTTTTCACGAACAGCAAGCCATTTATATATTACAGCATCAGATACCCCGAAGGTGCTCATGACATCCTTTTTTCTCATTCCGTCGTCCACAGCTTTCAGCACCTTGACTCTTACTGATTCCTGTTGAGAAATTCTCAATTTCCTTAAATCTGGTTTATCCATGTCCAAAGATGATTATTTCCCGGGATGTACTAACTATTTTATACACTTATTTATACTTTTTTTTGACTGATTCTATTTAACTCTCATTATATCAATCTAATAAAGTTGTCCTTTATTTTTGGAAATGCTGGACATACTTTTGCCGAAACATTAAAACAAATAAACCAATGGAAAATCCAATCATGTTCATTCAAGACAAAAAAGAGTTTTTTAACCTCCTTAATGAATGGGAGGCTTCAAAACATTCAGTTCAGAAAAAAGAAGTAAAAGAATCTGATGAAATCTATCTGTCCCAAAGGGAGGCAGCCAAATTTCTGAGGATATCGTTACCAACCATTATTGCCTGGAAGAAAGCCAGGAAAATTCCATTCTACCAACATGGCCGGAAAATCCTGTTCAAGAAATCCGAAGTTCTGGAAGCCATGAAGAATTCCGTTTTATAATTCATTACCCATTCAAAGTAGTATTAACCCGAATCATTCAACGATTCTAAACCAGTCAATAAATGTATATCATCGAAAATTTCAAAGCAATTCTCCGGCATTCAAACAAAATGAGCGAATACCTTGATGTGGCCATAAAAATTCAAGACGCACCGACCACTAAAGAGTCTTCGCAGGATTTAGCGGATCTCCTTGGCATGATCCATCGAATGGCCCAGCACCTCAGCAAGCAGATGGAAAAAGGCATTGCCCAGGAAGAAGAATTAAACAAAATTGCCGAAGTTGTCAAGGACCTGCCAGGGGTAAATATTTATGTTGCTCCCTGGGGGACCATTTTTGAGAGTCCGATAACCCCACCAATTTGAAGGGGAAAATATTCCCATGATTTGGGATTCCGGAATAATACCCACGCATCTTCCCTGTCCCTGGAACTTTTAAGAAGAGAAAGCATCACAATAAACCGGCATGAATTTAACCGAAGCATCGACTTTTCAAACGGTGACAATCCAAATTTTTCCTAATGGCTACCGGGACAACTGACCTCCCTTTAAATAACCCAAAGTCTTCACCCGTACCTAAGGAAGATTTACTATCTGAAAGGATTCGGAAATCCAGGATGCTCATTACGCAGACTGTTGAAGAGCCTCAGGATGTACTGTTCATTAGCGAGGATGGAAAAAAATCAATCATCTGCACCCTGGGGAATATTTCTTTAATCCAGGGGCAAGCCAAATCAAGGAAAACTTTTCTTCTCTCCTTTATTTGCACTGCATTGTTGAGAAAAAAGGAGTTCTTAAAATTCAGAGGCAAACTTCCGGCGGGGAAATCAAAGATAATCTACTTTGATACAGAGCAAGGTCTATACCATGCCAAAAGAGTTCAGGAAAGGATATATGATTTATCAGGGATTCCGAAGGTAGCTGAAAATGAAAACATTCAATATTACCGGTTAAGGTCGTACAATACCAAGGAGAGAATTGAAATCATCGACAAGGTGATTAATTCAACACCCGATCTGGGCTTTGTAATAATTGATGGCATCCGCGATCTGGTGACAGATATAAACAATGCCGATGAGTCCACCAAAGTTACCGGGATGCTGATGAAATGGAGTGAAGATCGTAAAATTCATATCCTTTGTGTATTGCATGAAAATAAAGGGGACCGCAACTCAAGGGGACATATTGGAACCGAGCTTCAGAATAAGGCCGAGAGTGTTATTCGTGTATCGAGAGACTCCGAAAACAAGCAGCATTCCAAAGTTGAGCCGGTTTATCTGCGTGACATGGACTTTGAGGACTTCTTCTTTGAGATTTTAGAAGATGGAGTTCCTGAAGTCGTTGAAGGGAAATCAATAAAACAAACATACAAACGCCCTGAAGACATGGATGATATGTTGCACATGAACTGGATTAGAGAAGTTTTTAAGGTCGCCGACGAATTTTCCCAAAACAAATATATTGAAGAGCTGAAAAAGGTTGCCAAAATGTATGATGTTCGGGTCGGGTATTCAAACTTGCGTGATTTTGTTCCCTATCATCTTGAACGAAAGTTCATTAAAGATGTTGGATCAGGCAAGACATTCAAATTGCGGTTAAATGAATAAGTATGTTAAGTTAACTGTATATATATAACATGGTTTTTAACATAACACAGTTTATGGATTCATCTACAACAAGTTACATTTCATCCACTGTGTTAAAAGTTTCAACCGTGTTACGATAGATGGTATGTTATATATACGGGAGTTAACGTAACACAGTTAAAAGCCTGATAATCAAACACAAAACTGTGTTAAAGTTTTTCACGCAGAAAAGAGAAGAAATAGTTCGAATACATAAATGATTGTTTAACGGGAAACCATGAATATTACTGAGGCAAAGAAAACACATCTAATGGATTATCTGCACTTGTCCGGACATGAGCCGGTTAAAATCCGGTACGGCAGCGCATGGTTCCTCAGTCCTATGCGTAAGGAGAAAACACCAAGCTTCAAGGTTCATTTGTCAAAGAATTTCTGGTATGATTTCGGGACCGGTGAAGGTGGTACCTTGATTGACCTGGTTATGAAGTTACACCATGCCAATTTACCAGAAACCCTGGAGTTGATCGGTCAAAATTCCAATTCACCCGGGCAA
This sequence comes from uncultured Bacteroidales bacterium, assembly GCA_903885595.1. Taxonomy (GTDB): domain Bacteria; phylum Bacteroidota; class Bacteroidia; order Bacteroidales; family FEN-979; genus CAIVAT01. The sequence goes on along the minus strand of CAISJJ010000427.1, from coordinate 251 downwards.
TACAACAATGAAGTATCTTCTGATGAGTCAGGGCATATCAGGATAAACAGGGTTCAGCCATTAAGAAACCTTGCCCTGATCCAATATCTTACATCACGCAAGGTATCACTTCCTTTCGGCCAAAAGTTTCTCAAAGAGGCTTATTATAGCGTTCACGATAAACGCTACTTTGCATTGGCATTTAAAAATGATAAGGGCGGCTATGAACTACGCAGCTCATTTTTTAAAACAGGTTCCAGTCCAAAATACTT
>CAISJJ010000426.1 GCA_903885595.1 uncultured Bacteroidales bacterium | reverse complement strand
CGCTGGATTTCGTTTCTCCTATTAAAACTCCAGGGTACTCATTCCCATCAGCCGTCATTGATCTGAAACTTACCAAGGATAAAGATGTGTGTGATTCATTCAGCAACGGATTATTTCATGCAACCCCATGGGGTAATATGGAAGCAGCTGACTTCACGGAGGCGATGATGTATCGACTGATTTTCGGAAAACCATTTGTATACCTGGTATTCGATTACAAGGGTGCGAATGCGGGTTTTAAGGACATTCCTGTTATAACTGATACCATGGACCCAGATCCAAAGAAAGCTCAAAAAGCGCAATATCGCATGGCTGATTTGCGAAGAACGATTAGCTGGACCGTAAATGCCATTCTTAAATGGGAATCCTTACAATGGCCGATGACCCCTATTGCGAAAGTTTGTGCATCCTGCCCTATTGCAGACTGCCCTAAACGCAATGAAAATGCTGAGGTATGAAAGCAACGAATGAAATAGTTGACTGGATCGGCATTCTGGAAAATGAGAACAAGGTGCTTCGGGCAAAAAACCATCACTTAAACCAGCAGATACGCCGCTGCAGGGAGTCACTGGAAAGTATGTTGAACATTTTAGAGCCGGAGCAACTTGCGATTATCCATAAGGATATCTGTGATTTAACTATTTAACAATCAAATAATATGCATAATCTCAATTTTAATAACGGGAAATATTCCTTCGTTTCAGCCAAAGAACCTGCATGGCATCACCTGGGCACAGTCCTTGACCATGTATTTACAGCCAAAGAAGCCATCGAGTTTGGAGGGCTAGATTTTACAGTGCAAAAACAACGTCTGCTTACCGAAAAATGGCTTGAAGTTCCTGATAACTTCGCAACAGTGAGGGAAGATAACAATGAGGTGCTGGGAATGGTTGGTAAAGATTATACCATTGTCCAAAATCGTGATGTATTTTCCTTCTTTGACCAGATTGTAGGCAGTGGCAAAGCCATTTATGAAACTGCAGGCTGTCTTGGTAAGGGTGGGGTAATCTTCGTAACAGCAAAACTTCCAAAGGAGATCGTCATTGGCAACGATGGTCCTATTGACAATTACCTGGTACTTTGCAGCTCACACGATGGATCAATGGCTATTACTGCTTTCTTTACCCCGGTCAGGGTCGTATGCCAGAATACCCTGAATGCAGCGTTTCAGAACAACACCAACAGGGTTTATATCAAACACACCCAGAATGTGAAGGAAAGGTTTGTGGAAGCAGCAAAGGTGATGGGCATTCATTCTATATATCTGGATAACCTGGAGGTTGCCTTTAGACTGCTTTATGACAAAAGGGTGTCAGACCTCGATATGAAATCCATTGTAACAAGGGCATTTCTTAATAAGGAGGAGATCAAAACACTGGCTCTGACTGGCAATGTCGAACTTTCTACCAGGAAAACAAACATGGTGGACGGTGTGGTACAGTATTATCACCAGGCATCGGAGATAGACGGCATTCGAGGCACAGCGTTTGGAATTTACAATGCTGTGGCTGGATATTTCCAGAATGTGAAGAATTTTCGCACTGACGAAGTCAAAATGAAATCTATTGTGCTGGGAGGATTGACTGCTCAGTACACGCAGAGGGTGTTTGACAGGTTAGTAAAAGTTTGATGATAAGTGATGGTTGCCGGAGTGGATTAGCTTCACTCCGGGAACACTTCACGCAATCTGTTTAGACTGAGAATAAATTACACATCGGTTGTTGACAACCTCTCTTTTCTTTCTAATTTCAATAGCTTGATTACCAAGAATTAAGAGTTATGGTAATGCCATTACAAAAATTATTTATATTTCTTCATTTTCAAGTGGTTGCTTATTTTCGATAAAAAGAACAATCCTCAGTATACGATAACTTTAACAGCAAGGATCAAGAAAAAACATATACTGTTTTATATTTTGGGTTCTATCTTAATGATAACGAGCATGCGACTTGAAGCCCAGGTAGGAATTAATACTGATGGTAGCCAGCCCGATCCATCAGCGATACTTGATGTTAAATCTTCAACATTGGGAATACTTGCCCCACGGATGACTTTTACCGAACGCGATGCCATCGCCAGTCCGGCCAAAGGATTGCTGGTGTTTTGCACCGACAACGAACACTTTTACGTGAACAAGGGGACGCCGGCTTTGCCGAATTGGATCATGCTAAGTAATTTTTCAGGCATAACAGTAACAGCTCCATTAATAAGTACCGGTGGGGATAGCCCAAACCTTTCAATTCCTCAGGCAAATTCAACGACGAATGGATTTTTATCTTGGGCTGATTGGTCAACCTTTTACAACAAGCAAAACCCCCTCGCTTTTGGAAATGTTTCTTCTCCCGATATGGTAATTTCTGGCGGCAACGGTGCGGTGATCGGCAGCGGAATGTCGCTTTCACTCAACAAAGGCAACCTTACCTCTGCTGACCTCACCATCTCCGGTGGTGTCAATGCCGTAATGGGAAATGGAACATCGATGACCATTAAAAAATCAAACCTCACCGAAACCACCTCAACAGTTTTGACCATCACCAGCGGCACAAATGCCGTTCTTGGAACAGGAACAACCATACAGGTTAAGCAAGCAGGTACCAGCCAATCGGGTTATTTGAGTAATACCGACTGGAACACTTTCAACAGCAAACAAAACGCGTTGGCCTTTGGCAACCTTTCATCAAACGATATTACCGTTATTGGCGGTAACGAGGCAGTTAAAGGGTCCGGCGCTGCCCTGACCATCAACAAAGGTAATCTTACTTCACCTGATATAACGATTACTGGCAGTACAGGGTCCGTACTGGGAACCGGAACGGAGCTGATCATCAACAAAGGCAGTATCAGCTCCCCTGACTTGACAATTATCGGTGGTTCAAACGCAGTACTTGGCTCGGGAACTTCATTTTCGATAAACAAGGGAAACCTAGCCGAAACAGGTTCATCCGTTCTCAACATCACCGGCGGCAACAGCACAGTATTAGGCACTGGCATAACTATTCAGGTTAATCAAGCCAATTCTAGTCAATCCGGTTACTTGGGCAGCTCCGACTGGAATAGTTTCAATAACAAAGTTAGCAGCCAATGGACGACTAATGGGACCAAACTACATTATAACATCGGTAACGTTGGCATCGGAACAATAGATCCGCAAAGTAAATTAGACATTGCAGGGAATGCTGTCATCGGTTCATCATATTCCGGAATTAGCAGTGCACCAGCTAACGGATTGCTGGTAGAGGGTAAAATTGGTGTTGGCACAACCTCGCCTGCCCCATCTGCATTGATGGAACTGACCAGTACAAATTCCGGTGTGTTGCTTCCCCGCATGGCGTTTGATCAGCGCAATACCATTTCAAGCCCGGCAGAAGGTTTGATGATTTTTTGTACCGATTGTGGTGACGATGGTTCTTTAAGCGTATTTTCGAATGGTGCATGGAGAACATTTTCACAATGTAATGCACCTCCGTCCGCTTCAGGTTCAAATACGGTGTCACCAAGCCAGATAATATGGAACTGGATTCCTGTTGCAGGTGCTTCTGGATATAAATGGAACACAACCATGAATTATAGTTCTGCGACTGACATGGCCTCTTCTACCACAAAAATTGAAACCGGCATTTCCTGCGACACAACCTATACACGATATGTTTGGGTTTATAATAAATGTGCGATTTCGGTCCCTGTCACTTTATCACAAACAGTGTCTGTTGCCGCTCCCAATTCCCCGAGCACTGCTTCCCACTTTGCCTCCCAAACCTCCATTGTTTGGAACTGGCACCCTGTAACCGACGCTACCGGATATAAATGGAGCGAGTTTAATGATTTTTCCTTGGCTATTGATATGGCAACAGATACCACAAAAACTGAAACTGGCAATATCTGTGGAACTTCTTATACCCGCTACGTATGGGCTTACAATGGCTGCAATTTTTCTACCCCGGTTATCCTGAACCAATCTACGCTGAGTTGTTGGACCTGTGGTATTTCCTCGATTACCATCAACCACGTTGAAGGAGCCGTTGCTCCCGTCACTAAAACTACAATTTATGGTACAGTTACAAATATCCCAGGCGAACTCACAAAATGCTGGATTACCAGCAATCTTGGTGCTGATCATCAGGCCACGGCTGTTAATGATGCCACCGAAGCTTCTGCGGGTTGGTATTGGCAATTCAATAGAAAACAAGGATTTAAGCACGATGGAACGACCAGGACACCTAATACTACTTGGATAACCACCATAAATGAAAACCTTGACTGGCAGGCTGCCAACGACCCGTGTACCCTTGAGCTTGGCGCTGGCTGGCGTATTCCAATGTTTACGGAGTGGAATAATGTCGATATCACTGGAGGATGGACAACTTGGAATGGCCCATGGAACTCTAGTTTGAAAATGCATGCTGCTGGAAACCTCGATGACAACGATGCTTCCCTGGACTTCAGAGGCTCAATGGGCAACTACTGGAGTATTACACAGCAAGACACCAACTTGGGAAAGGACATGGACTTTACTAGTGGCCACAGCTACATATACGACCACAACAAGGCGTTTGGATTCTCAATACGCTGCATCAAAGATTGAGGCATATAATGTTTTCGAAACAACGAATGAAGTAAAATAGAATAAGTCAAGAGAATCGTTAAAGCTATGACGAGGCGAGTGTGAAATCAATTGATAATCAAAGTAGACCAAGAGTATTGGCCGTCACGTGAAGTTTAAACAGATAACATAACAGTGAACAAATCTGGGATCTGGAAAGCAAAGCTATTGAGCGAAATATTCACCTTAGAACGCAAACATGAATTTTCATATTCAAATAATCCAGTTGGCGTATATTTTATCAGGGGGATCTCAGGTAACAAGATCGAGAAAAAAAGATCATAAAACAATAGCAGAACGAAATAATTATTTATGACCACATAGTGGAGAACCCTAAAATTTAAAAACCTGTCAATATGAAAATAAGTATTATCCTTGTCGCATTCCTGATGATAGGCAGTTATGCCAAATCACAAACTTTTAATCGGGTCTCAGGAAATGTCGGACCATTGTTGGGAATGAAGCAAACTACCGGCTACATGCACGCCAACCCTGACACGAAGGGCTCTGTCGACAGTTTCGAAACCTATCCCGATTTCAACATTACCTTCCCTCCCTGGACCACGTTTGATATGGATGGCGGTCCTACATTTGGAATTGAGGGAGTCTCTTTTCCAAATCAATTCCTGCCTAAAGCTTTTATGGTCTTTAATCCTTCCGCCACCACACCGCCCATGACAAGCGAGTCAATCCAGCCCCACTCCGGAAATAAATTTGCGGCTTGCTTTGCCTCTAATGGCATGGTTAACAATGACTGGTTGATTTCACAACAAGTTGAGTTGAGGACAAACTCCTCTGTTTCCTTTTGGGTAAAGTCCTATCTCGATCTTTATGGACTCGATCGGTACAGGGTTGGCATTTCAGCAACAAATTCACTTCCTTCAAACTTCACGATCATTTCAGGGACAAATTATCTCACCGCCCCAGCCACCGGATGGGAATTAAAAATGTTTGATTTGAATGAATATAACGGACAATCGGTATATATCGGTATTCAATGCGTTTCAGACAATTCATTTTTATTAATGGTCGACGACTTTGAGGTGGTTACCTCTCCTCAAACCAACTGTTCCGACCTATTCATATCGGAATATGTTGAAGGATGGTTTAACAACAAAGCCCTTGAATTGTATAATCCCACTAGTGTCATGTCAACTATCATATGACGGATAAAGTCTTCTCAGTTTGATACGGGCTTTATCCGTGGTGAACTGCCAGTTGATTTTCTTTTCGAGCCCATTGCGAGATTTCCCCCAGG
>CAISJJ010000425.1 GCA_903885595.1 uncultured Bacteroidales bacterium | reverse complement strand
TCTGAGATAGTGAGTATAAATGAATTCCCATACAACGCCAATCATAAAATCGATCGTTCCAAACTGATTGAGACCTACCGTAATCAGAAAACATATAATAAAGAGTTGTAGATCGGGTGCGTGCCCTTCAGGATCATTCGCTTATTACCTCTATTTTTTCTTTCGATAAAACCTGCACCCCGGTTTCACTGATTTTCCTCAGCAGAATGTAATAATTACCCGGTGTATCGGGAGCCGTGAATGAAAGGGGTGTAGCGCCATCTTCAGTCAGTTGAACAGCCGGGTTCCAGTAAACTGTGCTGCGGGAATCGGGAAGATTAACGGGTTGAGAACCTGTTGGAATACTATCGGTACAAGCTTCAAGAAATCTGTAATTGACAAATGTTCCGGAGGTTGGAAGATCGATGCCGGCAAAATTATTTTTTTTCGAAACAAAGCTGAGGATTCCCCCATAGGTGACATTTCCTTTGATGTAAAGAGAATTTACCAGTTCAATCCGCTCAACCTCAGAGGGCAACATAGCCAGGATTTTGTCAATATCATTTACTGCAACCCAGTCGACCAGCAAAAGTGGGTCATACATCGACATTTCGGTTTGCGTGGTGTAAAATCTGAATTGCTTTTTGCCCTGAACTTTTCTCAGCTTCGCCAGTGCCGGTACTTCAGTGAAATATTCTTCGAGTTTTGGGAGGTCAATGTATCTGTTCAGAACAAGGACTTCCGATGGTTTTCCGTAAAATGAATGTATAGTGTCTGGTTCAGCCGAGTCAGTTGCTATGGCCACTTGCCTGAACATCGAAGTGATCCTTGAATTTACTGCAAGTTTGTAGGCAGATTTCATTTCTTCCTCATTGAGTGTGAAGACAGGCGAAGGAAGATTGACCGGCCGGGAGCAAAAATCATTATCGATGAATATTTCAGGGGTGATGTTCGGTATATTGTCAGCACAAAGAAAAATATCCTTTTTCCCGGAATAATCCGGAAGGGCGAAAAAGAATCTTCCGGCTGAATCGGTTCGCACCACCATAATATCCTTGTCCCCGATGATGGAAAGATTTACTTTTACCCCCGGGAGCGGGTTGCCGGATTCTTTACCAACTACCTGACCCGTCAATGAAATACCGCGGGTTTCGGGGAAATAAGCCACGGTTTTTGTATTATTTTGTGTAGGATTAATCCGAAAGGGATAATTTTCATATGTCGATTCAGGTATGACGGATAGGCATACCGATGATGGCACTCCTGTTTCTTTGTCCCCCGTAATGGTTAGCCGGATTTCCTCCCGGGGCGCATACGTTCTTTTCAAGGTAGTGATTTGCAAAGACTGATCAACTCCGGGCGTTTCCATTTTGTTCGCTGTCGGCCCTGTTGTATCAACTGCATCTTTTCCCGGCAGCACTTCCGTTTTAAATGGATTGATGATCTTCAGCATGATATACTGGTATTCCTCCGTGCTGATGTTTCTCATGAAGCGGGTATAGAATTTCAGGAAATAAATGCCAGATATGGTTTCTTCAGGGATTGTAAAACATCCCCGCGAGGATGAATTTTGTAACAGATATTTGCGGCTGTCGATTTTCTTGCCGTCGGGACTGATCAGTTCACAATATAATATCCGGCTGAATTGTTCGGCAGCGCCCTCTGTTGTATTAAAAACAACTGCGGAAAAAAACAACATCTCTCCGGCAACATACGTGGTACGGTCGGTGCACACCGCTATCTTCTCTCCGGCTGCATCATTTAAAAAATCCTGTGATTTCAGTTCAGGGTAAAACGATACCAATAAAAAAAGAATAAAATAATATGTTGAAAAATGTCTTTTCATATGTTAATAATCTTGATTTCAGCGGTCATATGGAATACCCATAATTAACATTCACGGTTGGTATGAACGTTGTCCTTATGGGTATTTCATGCTAATATGGCCAAAAATCAGGTTTTTCAGTTTTCCCGCCCAACAACCGGCAGTCGACACATTCATTGTTAAACGTTCTCAAAGCTCCAACTTCATTATAATAAAAGTAAACGGGATATTCATATTTAAAGAACTCTCTCCAGCCAAAACGCCCCGGAGGCGATTCAGAGCAAAAATTGTTAAAATCCAGGTAAACTCCTTCAACATCATGATAAAAATATCTTTTGTGCGATTCCGACGTTGCATAAAAATATCCCAGAACATCCTTTTCAGGGTTGCTTTCATTCACAATGTTGCCTTTTATTGAAAGCGGTTGTTTTTCATAAAGCCCTCCCTGTTCATTGCTGTTGATGCGCAACTGCTCCCAGTAATTGTAGGCCCCCTCAGTCAGGGCTAACTGGCGGACCAATATGCTGTACAAAATAGACAGGCGGGAGGTGCTTCCGTCAATAAACTGTAACGGGTATTGCCTGTAACTGTTTTGAGAAAGATTCTTAGTTGAAATAGTAAAAACATTTTTATACAATGTGGTGATCCAGCAAACATAATTGGTGCAATCGGGTGGGTTAACCTCATGTGTGCTTCCGTCATAATAATATTCTATCGGGTGGGCGGCAGTGTACTCCCAGGTTTCTACAACTTCCCATTTATAAAACCGGCTGTAATCGTGTTCAGCTTCAGCATTCAGGTCGATGTAAAATTGCATGCCTGTTGTGTATACATTTGGATTCGACGTAGACTTCTCTTCAATAAAATAATAGACAGAGTCCATTTGGGGGCCCCGAGGCATGGTATCGAATCCCGATACCAACTCCTCTCCACCGGGCGTTGTGACCCTTACCTGGTATGCGGTTCCGGTTGCAAGGTATTCCTGTTCCATCCATACCCTGTAATAACCCGGCTCCCATTCCAACAATGTAAAATCATGGCCATTATCATCAATGATCTTCACCTGGCAACCTTCTACCGGGATATATGCCGGAGATTCAATAGGCGAAGAAAGTGAAACCTCCACCTCCTGCCAGCCTTCGGTATCCGTTATTCGCCCTGAAACGACGTATTTACTCTCTGCATTGCTGTCAATTTTCGGATCATAAGGCTTGATGCAGGACAGCAAGAGCATCAAACTGAACAGGAAGAATATGTTTTTAGTCTGAGGCATAGTTCCCGAGTTTAAACAACCAGGTTATCGTAAAAATGGGGACACCAATGACTGAGTATTGGTAACTTTTAATTTTTCCATCTTGCAGCTGGAAGTAAACTGAATATGGATTATCCCGGCCGGTAACGTTATAAAGTGTGAATATGAATGAATTGTGCAGAAATTTATTTCTTCTCAGATTTCCTTCAATCGTCAACGAGAGATCGAGTCTGAAATAATCGGGAATCCGGTATTCGTTGCGATTGGAATAATCCACATAGGGGATGCCGTTGATATAGTATACCGAAAGCGGATAGGTGACCGGCCGGCCACTTTGGTAGGTCACGATACTGGAGGCAGTTATTCTTCTGCTGAAATGATATATTATAACCGTGTTAAGTACATTCGGGATGTCATAGTTTGCCGGGTAGGCAAGCCCATTGTTGATACGATCCCAGGGCAGATCACCGTCAACCTTAACGATCGAGCGTGAATAGGTATACGACAACCACCCTTCTAACTTCCGGCCACTGCGACGGAGAAGGAATTCTATTCCGTAAGCATCCTGTTTGCCGGGTAAAACAGATTGTTCCACATTTGGATTGCCAAGAAAATCAGCTCCGTCGATGAATTCAGGATAATTGACCGTTCGCTTGTAATAGAATTCGAGTGAGGTTTCCCAGCCCTGCATGGGAAAGGTACGGAAAACCCCGGCAGAGACCTGGTTGCTTCTCGCAGGGGGAATATAATAATCGGACAGTTTCCATTGGGAATTCGGCGCCAGGGCAATGGTATTGTTCAGCACAAACAGGTTTTGGTGCATTTGGTTATAGGCTATCTTCACCGTTCCGTTTGCATCGGTGCGCATAATGATTGATGCCCGGATATCAGGTTCAAAATACCATTTTATTGCCTGCCCCTTACCATATTGCAGCGTGTCGTTAATGTAACGCGGATCTTTGGGGGCGTCGGGATAATAGGTGTAAACCGTCCTTGGGCCAAGCGGATTGAAGAGTGTGAACCTGAGTCCTGCTGAAATATTCATCCAGGGAAGAATATCATGAGAATCAGAGAGATACAGGGCGCTCTCAATACCTTGATCCAATCCAAGTTCAACCGGTAATCTTAGTGATTTGTCCCCATAAGGCATTACGGTCCCCCTGTTGAGCCTGTAAAAGGTGAGGCCAGCCCCATACTGCAGGGTGTTCTTAGAGGAAAGGTCGTGTGTAAAGTCGGCATTAATCCGGTAATCGCCAATACGATAGGAATGCTCATATGCCTGCGACGGTTCCTGCTGATCAATTGTATTGAAGGCGTACTGAGAACCTGTCAGGGAAAAATTGGCACGCAGTGCAGTGCTGAAATAATGGCTTAAATTGATTGAGGCGCCATTGTTTGAATATTTATAGGAATTGAGATCGGAAAGTGTGAAATTATCCTGGCTATGGTATACAAACACCGACAGCTGACTTTTGCGAAAATCGTAGTTCCAGGCAGCCGAAAGATCGTTGAATCCGGCTTTGCTGGTACTGATCACATGGTCATTAATCTGGCGGAGAATCCAGTCGGAGTATAAGTAACGGGCGCTGAGGAGAAATGAACTGGTATCTTTTTTTAATGGGCCTTCCACCGAAAGGTTGGCTGCCACCGGACTGATACCTCCGCGGGCAGTAAAACGTTTCCGGTTTCCTTGCCGGCCAATGATATTGAAAACCGAACTGAGCTGTCCGCCGTATTGGGCAGGAATGTGCCCTTTGTAAATGGAAAAATCTTTGATAATATCGGCATTAAAGGCAGGAAAGAAACCAAACAGATGAGAGGTGTTATAAATGGGTATTTTATTGATATAGAAGGCGTTTTGGTCATAATTCCCTCCGCGTACATTAATCCCTGCAGAACCTTCGCCTACGGTGGTAATACCAGGCAACAGCTCTGATACTTTAAGGATATCACGTTCGCCCATCATCATCGGGATCTCCTTAATTGCTTTGGCAGAAATTTTTTCCAGTCCCGGGTCCTTGAAACGGAAATTCATCTGCCGGTCGCCAAGAACCACCACTTCCTTCATTTCTATGGCTGATTTTTTCATCTCAACGCTAAAGGCTCCATCGGAAAGGACTTCGAGCAAATATTTTTTAGTCTCCAGCCCCATGAATGCAAATACAGCATTGTAACTACCGGGTTTCAGCACCATACTCAGGTAGCCGTTCTGATCGGTGGCAGTCCCCGCATTGATCTCCTTCAGATACATTGTGGCGCCAATAAGTACCTCGCCCGTTTGCTGTTCGGTGATCCGGCCGAGAATCGTTACCCTCGAACTGCTTCCTGCAAGTCCTTTTTTGCCTACCCGCAAGGTTTGCATGACATCAGCCTTCCTCCCCGTCAGATACCGTTCCTCGCTTTGTGTAAGCGCCCTGGTAACCTGGCCGGAACTGTCCGTTTGCAACTGCTGAGTTTCAAAACGAGGCAACTCTTCAGGCAGAATTTCACCCGGCATCACAATCAGGTGATCATTCCAAACCGAAACTTCAAGCCCGGTTCCGGCCAGCGCCAGTGTGGTCGCAGATATGACAGTGATGTTGTTCGCATGAATAGTTACCTTTAAATCCTTTACCCACGATTCCTGAAAGTAGATCCTTACCCCTGATTTACGATAAATAAAATCACAGTATTCTGTAAATGGCAGTTGATCAAACTGGCAGGAAACCAGAGTGTCGGGGCCTTTAACCTGAGCAGGATAGCCAGAAAAAAACAAGTGGACGAAAAGCAACAACTTCATCATATTACCTGATCTTGCTTATGAAGACTATCATATCCGTTATTTCCTGGTCAGAGGCTTTTTTTACTTTTACTTTGTTTTTACGCAGGTAACTTTTAATCCCCGGCCTCAGCGCGGGATCAAAAATCAGGATCAGACTTCTTTTGTTGTTAAAAGGTCTTAGCCGACCATGGATGAAAACATACGAGTCCTTTAATGCGGGAGAAAAAACATAATTGGAAGCCCCGATAGCATCATTTAAACTCATGGTTTTCCGCCAAAAATATAATATCCGTAGTGAATCATTTCCCAGTACCTGATAAAAACGCGGATCCCCTTCCAGACTGAGGAGTTCAAAATTCATGGTACCAATGCTGAACCCTTTCATCCATGCCTTTGATACTTCAATAATGTTTTTGAAACTCTTTTCATCTGCATACTGCAGCACAAGCTGCTGATTGAATATATCAAAATTCAGCTTGAGGTCATTATAGCATTTTCCCTTGATGGTTACACTTCCATCAGAAAATAAAATTGATTGGAGAAACTGATGACCGGTAGTACCTGAAGGTGAGAGATAATCGTATTTTCTCCCATTGTAAAGGGTCTGATCCAGTCCATAAACCTGGTCTAAATCGTTTACAACATTCTGTGATTTCAGACTGCCCGAAAGGAAAACCACTACACCTGTTAGCAATGAGCAGATTAAGCTTTTAACCTTGATGCAATTCATATGCATAAAAAACATGATATAAAAGTATACATTTTTTTAACAGGCTGGTGTTATTTCTTTAACATGAAGATGAATTTCAGGAGCAGACTCAAGATTGAGTCTACTCCGAAAAGTCCGATCATTTGGATCCTGAGCGGAGTCGAAGGATGCAAACACCTGTCAATAAGGACACTTCGACTTCGCTCAGTGTCCGGTTTTCCGTAAAATTGCCTTTTCGGAGTGGGCTCAAGATTACAATTTAAAAAATTTCGTCTGATGGGTGGTCCCTGATGATTCAATTTGGAGGATATAAAGTCCCCTCGGCAGGTTGTAGACGGGGATTGAAAATGAACCTGCAAACAACCTGTCAATGACCATTTCCTCCCGTATATTCCCTAAAATATCAATAATTCTCAGTGAAGCAGGATTACCCTGGATATTCAAAAATATTACGGTGATTTGTTCAGCTGCCGGATTTGGATAAACTGACAGCCCCCTGTTTCCTTCATTGTCAGCGCTGATCCCGGCTGGATGAAGTTGATTCTGAATTGCTTGCTTTCTTTTTGTCAGGAAGGGTTTGATCCCATATGGCGTATGCGAATCAATACCCTTAATAAAAGAATCGTTAAAGTCGGCAACAGAATAACCATAATCCAGGGTGCGGTATATGTCATCAGTCGCAGCTTGCTGGATCAACTGCTTCAAGGCATCAATGCGGGGAAAAACAGAATCAGGATTGATAATTGTATTGGCTATTGTGTCAAGATATAATTTATATCTGTTAAAAAAAACAGGAACAGCCAATAGTTTTTGAGCCAGCGGCAGAGGCATGCTTTTATTGATCCAGTCACGACAGTCCCGGGTTGCCCAGTCAATGCCAAACCAGTCAATGCCAAAGGTATTGTCGGGATCGTAGGTGATAAAATCGTAGGTTGAATCTTCGGGGTTGTCGTACAGGTAGAAATTATTCTTGTTGTAAGCGTAATTATCCCAGTTCCCTGTTGCCACATCCATGGCCAGGGCTTTGAGGAATTGATCGACACGGAGAATTGAAGAAATGTCTGATGCAAACGTTCCAACCGGCTGCTGATTAAGGGCGCTGATCAATAACACCAGTCGCGTATAGTCATCCTGCGATTTATTGGTTTGCAGGTCGTACACCCTCCCGCCGGTCGCGGTTGAGTTTTCCAGATCCTTGTAGGTTTGTGGATTCAGACCGTGAAATACCAGGTCGGCCGGATAGGTGCATTTAAACAGGTTGCCATCGTTCTCCTGATATACCCGGGTAACCCATTCCTTCTCCATTTCTTCCAGGTTCGTGTAGAGACCATAATAGGAATTGTTAATGTAAACTTTCACAAAACAGGTCCTGCGTTCTACCATTCCCGCTTTTTTCCACAAATCGTAGAATAATTTCTCCCGGATCATGGAGGGATCATTGTGTTCTCCATTAAGGTTTATTTTTTTGACACCCTGGTATTTGCGACCCGAAACATATTCATTAAAGCTGATTTTGAACGACTTTTTTTGTGAATAGCGGGAGGTGTTGCCCCTGAGCCGGAATCCGACATTTTCAAGTGTATCTGTATTTATATTGTCGTTGAATATGAACCTGGCTATATAATAATGATCGCTCAGGATTGAATCATATAATACAGCCAATGAATCCGGAGAAATTGTGATGTAAATGGACGACAAACGGGTGTCGTCGAACAGGGTGTTTTGTGAAAGAGCAGAACATGAGAGAAGAAATGAAACCAGTCCGGTCAATAATAGTTTTTTCATCAAATGAGTTATATCTGGCATTAGCGTCTTATCTTTCGATTTGATGTTTTTATTTGAGTAAAATCATAATAAAGGCCTTTGCATTATAAATTTTGCATTTTGCATTCTGACTTTGCATTTTGCATTTTGATTTATGATTCAGGCTTGGTCAGGCAGGTATGAATGATCAGGTTTTTTGCACGGGGCCCTTGAATTCTTGGCTTATCTCATCAAGTAAATACAAATCCTCTTTTGAAAGCCTGAATTTCATGGCGCCGGTGTTTTCTGCCGCATGGGTTGCTCTTGTTGCTCCGGGAATTGCAACAACGGTATTGCCATTAAAATGGATCAGCCAGTTCAGCGCAACCTGCGAAGGTGTTGCATTGTATTTTACAGCTATCTTTTTCACCAGTTCTGCCACCGGACGGCTTTTTTCCATTCCCACCGGTTTGAACTGGGAGGAGTATTTACGAAACCCGATGTTTTTCAGAAGTTCCGGTTTGTCGTGGAATTTACCGGTTACCAGTCCCTGGGCCAACGGGGAATATGCAATGATGGAAATACCCAGCTCCTTGGCTGTTTCCATAACGCCATTGGACTCGATTTTTCGGTTGAGCAAACTATACTGAACCTGGTTTGATACCAGGTTGATTCCGGATTTCTGAAGTGTTTCCCATGCGCTGCGCATCTTTTTCGCTGAAAAATTGCTCACCCCGACATGTCTGATTTTATTTGTTTTCACCAATTCGGCCATGGCTTTCATTTCAGCGATTTCGGATGAAAAACCCCATGGCTGATGAACCTGGTAAAGATCGATCGGGAATGGACTCAATGCCGCCAACCGATCGTCAATGGTTTTTTTTATGTTGGATGCAGTCCGGAAAATGGGCCACCATTTGGTGGCGACCAATACATCGCCCGGTTTTTGGCCCAGCGCGACCAGCGATTTTGCCAGGATTTTTTCCGAAGCGCCCTGACCATAAATCTCAGCAGTATCAAACCAGTTGATCCCCCCTTCAAGGCTAATCCGAACAACGTCTCGAATGAGTTCATCCCCGAGAGATGGCCAGAATTTTCCAGCCAGATTGCCCTGTTTGCTGAATTGCCAGCACCCCAGTCCGATAGGAGTTATTTTAATCTCCGATTTTCCCAGATTTCTTAAGATGATCCGATTATCTGTTGTCATTTGTCGGGTAATAAAAAGTATGAAAAATATTAAAGAACCAATCTGTTTAATCCAATTTCTTATTAACCGCAAAAGTACTTGGAAAATCGTTATCAATCTGCTGCAAAGCTGAGTTTATGTGACATACCCTCAGATATATGCAATTTCCGCAAATTATTGATAAATATCATCAGTGTTGCCTGTTTGATGACCTTACATATGATGTTGTCATTGCCGGGTGTATTAAAAACTGTATCTTTATGCACAGTCAGGCTGACATCGCCTTTAGTTTATTTGATTACAGGTTCAATCTCTTTTTATATGTTACTATGTGCAAAATTTTCTTTTTATCAGGCTTTTATCTTGTGTTGGCTCCTGGTATCATGATAGCATCAAATACCCGTATAAGCCCAGGTTCCGAAAGTCTGAAAACAGTCAGTGTTTATACCACTGCGAAGAACACACCATTGAGGATGACGGCCACCGATACGCTTTTCCTGCGAAATTTTGGCCAGCCTTTCGAGACGCAGCCCTGCGTTTTTGTAGATCCGGCTAAAACTTTCCAAACTTGTATGGGAATTGGCGGTGCCATCACCGATGCTTCGGCTGAAACCTTTGCAAAAATGACCCCTGAAAAGCAAAAGGAGATACTGACGCAATATTTTGATGTAAAAAAAGGAATAGGATATACCCTGGTGCGAACGAACATTCACAGTTGTGATTTTTCAAGTGGAAGTTATACCTATGTGCAGGATAACGACAGTGCGTTAAAATCTTTCAGCATCGAACACGACAAGGTATTTCGGATCCCTTTCATTAAAAGGGCCATCATTGAAGCAGGAGGTAATCTTACACTGTACGCGAGCCCATGGAGTCCCCCGGCCTGGATGAAAGACAATAACGATATGTTACACGGGGGAAAACTTAAACCTGCATTTTACCAGAATTGGGCCGATTATTTTGTGAAGTTTATAGATGCCTGGCAGGCTGAAGGTATCCCTGTCTGGGGGATAAGTGTCCAGAATGAACCAATGGCCAAACAACGATGGGAATCCTGCATTTATACGGCTGAAGAAGAAAGAGATTTTATTAAGAACTTCCTGGGCCCCACATTGCACAGGGCAGGCATGGATGATAAAAAACTTATTGCCTGGGATCATAACCGCGACCTGCTTTACCATCGTGCAAGCACCATCCTTGCCGATTCCGGCGCGGCAAAATATGTCTGGGGTTTCGGGTTTCACTGGTATGAGGGCTGGACCGGAGATTTGAAAATGTTTGAGAATGTAAAACGTGTCTCGGAAGCTTTTCCTGATAAGCACCTCCTTTTTACAGAAGGGTGTGCTGAAAGTTTTACCTTCAGCAGGATAAATGAATGGAAGTGGGGAGAAATATATGGACGCTCCATGATCAACGACTTTAACAACGGTGCGGTTGGATGGACCGACTGGAATATTCTGCTTGATGAAACAGGGGGGCCCAACCATGTTCAGAATCTGTGTTTTGCCCCGCTGCATGCAAATACACAAACCGGGGAGTTGCATTACCTCAGTTCATTTTATTACCTGGGCCATTTCTCCAGATTTATCCGCCCCGGCGCTAAAAGAATCATCAGCTCATCAAGCCGGGGCCAATTGCTCACCACGGCATTTTTAAATACCGACGGTAAAATCGCAGTAATTGTAATGAATCAAAGCAATGAAAAAATCGATTATCTGATCTGGATTTCAGGGCAGGCTGCTGAGATCTCAAGTTTACCTCATTCAATTCAGACATTGATTTTAGAATAATAAAGCAGTTTGCTTCAGCTAAGACCGAGACCCGGCGTCCCGGAAGATAGGATTTATAAAATAATTACCTTTGTTCAGCATGGATTTTTAAAATTGCCAGGACTTTTACCCTTCTATTAATTCATGAGACCAGCTCGTTATCTTTTTTCAGTTTTCCTTTTTTTACTTCAGTTTTGGTTCATTCATTCCAGTG
This sequence comes from uncultured Bacteroidales bacterium, assembly GCA_903885595.1. Taxonomy (GTDB): domain Bacteria; phylum Bacteroidota; class Bacteroidia; order Bacteroidales; family FEN-979; genus CAIVAT01. The sequence continues at coordinate 9,962 of CAISJJ010000425.1, read as the reverse complement.
CACAATCTAACTACCTGGTTAAACATTATACCAAGGCCGATTACCATGCAGGCAGTCAGAACTGGTCGATTGAGGCTGATGACCAGGGGTTTGTGTATGTTGCAAATAATGACGGGCTGATTATCTTCGATGGTACCGGCTGGAAAAATTATCAGAACCCCGACCAGACAATTGTTCGTTCAGTCTATATCGCCCCCGACCGACGCATATATACCGGCTCGTATGAAGAGTTTGGTTATTGGAAAGAAAACAACGGTCGCGAAATGATCTATACCACCCTCAAGCCAGCGACCATTGATAGTACATTTCATAACAGCGAAGTTTGGAAAATTGTTGAATGCCGTGGCAAGATATACTTTCAGAGTTTTTCCGCAATGTTCGTGTATGATTATCATACCATTAAACCATTGAAATTACCCGGAAGCATAATCTTCCTCCTTAAAGCCAGAGAAAAGCTATTTGTACAAGCGATGAATGGTAGTTTGTATGAGGTCATCGATGATAAATTTAAGATAATTAATGATGGGAACGCGCTGATTGGTACCGAGGTTAAAACCATTCTTCCTTTTCAGGAAAACAGCTACCTCATCGGAACAACCTCCCACGGCCTTTTCTTATATGATGGAGAGACCATTGCACCATGGGACTCGGAGGCCAACGATCAATTCATGGTGTACCAGATTAACAATGGCCTGATTTTGGAAAACCGGCTCATTTTCGGTACGATTGTCAAAGGTTTGTTCGTTCTCGACATGCAGGGAAAAATTGTAAATCACATACATGACCAAAATGGATTACAAAACAACACCGTGCTTTCACTTTGCAGTGACCACAATGGAAATGCCTGGGTGGGACTCGATAAGGGGATTGATCATATTTTTTTCGACAATCTCGTTGACATATATCAGGAAAAGGGAGAGCAACTTGGAGCTGTTTATACGGCTGCCCTGGTGAAAAATAATCTTTATGTAGGAACCAACCGGGGAATATTCACCTATCGGTTTGATTCAGTCACTGGAATATTTTCCTATTCAGGTTTTCTGAACAATTCGCAAGGGCAGGTATGGGAATTGAAGGTGATCAATGGAACACTCCTTTGCGGGCATACTTCAGGCACCTTTATCGTGGAAGGGAACACCCTTAAAAAAATATCTAATGCCAGTGGAGGTTTTTGTTTACAGAAATTGATATCAGATCGTGGAGAATACCTGATTCAAAGCACCTATTCTCCACTGGTGGTTTTTAAAATTGAGGAAGGAAATTGGATGTTTTCAAACCAGGTTAAGGGATATTTGGAGCCTTCGCGCTTTATGGAATTGGATCACCAGGGAAACGTTTGGGTGGGTCATGCTGTAAAAGGGTTATATAAACTTCAGCTTTCAAAAACGCTTGACAGTGTCACTTCCATGCATCTTTTTGGTAAATTGGATGGATTTCCCTCCGATCTTGCCATCCGGGTTTTTAAAATTGGTAATCGGGTTGTTTTTACCACAGGATCAAAATTATACACCTGGGATGATCTGCAGAATAAGATCATTCTTTACGAGGAGTTGAACAAACAGTTGAAAGGATATGAAGCCTGTACGAGAATTATTGAAAAGAGTAAAGATTTTTATTGGTTCATAAGGAAGGATAACATCGCCCTTTTTGAAATCAAGGCTAATAAAGCCACCATGCTTATTCATCTTTTTTTACCGCTGTATGCAATTCACATGGTTGATGACTATGAGAACCTGATACCGGTTGATGAAAACCGGCAATTGGTGTGTCTTGATGATGGGTTTGCGATTATTAACACCGGACTTTTGAACAATAATGTGAAAGATCAATCAAAATTACTGTTCAGAAATGTATTTTGCCTTGATTCAAAGGGCAATAAACAGCAGCTCGATCCTGCGCAACTCATCTCTACCATCCCCCATGCATTGAACACCCTCTCATTTTCATTTTTCTCGCTTAAAAACCGGCATCTTTCACAACAATATCAATATAAATTATCCGGAATTGACAGTGATTGGAGCGAATGGTCTCCATTGACGGAAGTTACCTATTCACGACTTCCGAAAGGAGATTATACATTCATGGTGCGCAGTCTCACAGGTATAGGAATGGTCACAGAACCAATCAAAATGCAAATCAGAATAAAACCAGCCTGGTACGGCAGTTTTGCCGCCTTCCTTTTTTATTTCCTTTTGGTGTTCGGGTTATTGATATTGTTCAGGTACCTCTTCAGACTCAGGGTTATCAGGCAGCATGAACACCTTCACCTGGAGACTGAAGCAAAATCGCGGCTTGAAAAACAACAGGCCGAACAAGAAATCATAAAACTACAAAATCAAAATTTACAAGCTGAAATTTCCTATAAAAACATACAACTGGCCGATTCAACAATGGCCCTGATAAAGAAAAACGAGTTACTCATTGAAATCAAGGATGAACTTGACCGGCAGCATGAAAAACTTGGCCCGGGTTATCCGCAGCGCTATTTTGAAAGGCTCATGGCGATGATTAATAAAAATATTTCCAATGATAGTGACTGGAAGGTCTTTGAGGAGCTTTTTGACCAGGCACATGAAAATTTCTTCAAAAGACTGAAATCTGCATACCCTGACTTGACCCAGAGCGATCTGAAACTGTGTGCATACCTGAAACTTAATCTTTCCTCCAAGGAAATTGCCCCCTTGCTGAATATCAGTTTCAGGGGGGTCGAGACCCGCCGTTACCGTTTACGCCGCAGGATGTCGCTTGAAGCGGATAAAAATCTTGTTGAATTTATCATGCAATTTTAGTTTATATTATTTTTATTTCAATATTTTTATTAATTTAACTGCCAAATTAATCTTGCGATATATTTGAAAATGAATGTTATAAGAATAGTGTATTTCATTATGGTGTAGTGTTGACGTATGCCCTTATAACCTCTTCATTCCTGTGGTGTAACCGTGTACAGACCAATATAATGATCGATGATGAATTGTAATGACTTTTTTTGTTATTTAGCTTTTCAATCGGTTTGTAACCTGTTTGAGTAACGGGGATTTACAATGATACGGATTGAATTAACAATGGATTTACAGCATGTATTTGAACGATCTTCATTGTGTTTTTCTGAATTCGGATTAAAAAATTTAAACGATGAAGAAGTATGCTATAACCTTTCAGGATGTCAGCCGATTTACTAAACGCGCTGTACTTTGTTTTTTAACGCTTGCTTTACTTGTTGTAATTCCTTTTCGGGAAGGGAATGCTCAGACATGGTACTATTTTCAAGACAGCCCCGACCCGGTGTCTTATGATTTTAGCTGGATGGAAGTCAATGCGCCTAGTCTCCTTGAGACAACAGGGAGCGAGGGTCGCCGGTTCCCGGTCGAATCTGTAATCCCCGCCAGGCAGGGTATTAATTCATTGCGACTTCACTGGACTTCAAATACCGGAGGCAGCTGGTTTGCAATCGCTGCCGGCCTTGACTGGGCTGCGAAAGACATCTCTTCAGCCGACACCCTGACCTTTTATTTACGCTCTGAGACTGGGCTGTCGAAGGATTACCTGCCAAAGGTTTTTTTCGAAGATACATTCAATAATAAATCATCTTTTTTCAGTATCTCTCCTTATACAAACGATTTGCAGGCTGGAATCTGGACCCAGATAAAGATTCCGATGAATATTTTCCTGACGGCGGGAGATCCCGTAGATTACACGGTGATCAAGACGGTAGGATATACACAGGCTACGGCCGATGCACTGGCACATACCATATTTATTGATGATGTCAGGGTGTATAAAGGAAGTGGTGTCTCACCACCGGTATCCCCTCCTACGGGGTTGACAGCAAAAGGATATGAAAGGCACGTCTTCTTGTCGTGGAATCCAAATCCTGAGGCCAATGTAGGTGGTTATGAAATATACAGGTCGGTTAATGGAGGTCTGACTTTCACCCGCGTTGGATCGGTTCAGGATGACATTATTATGTTTACCGACGATGTAAAAGCACAGGCTCATAATTTTGAAATTCAGTATTACATTACCGCTCTGAACGATGCCAATCAACCCTCAGGGCCTTCTGATACCGTGAGTTCAAGTACACGGGTTCTCACCGATGAAGAATTACTTGAAATGGTGCAGGAGGCTACGTTCAGATATTTCTATGATTATGCTCATCCGGCATCGGGGATGACAAGGGAAAGATATGGATCGGGAAATACTGTAACTTCAGGTGGCTCCGGATTTGGGGTTATGGCTCTACTTGTTGGAATAGAACGTGGATTTATTACCCGCGAACTTGGGGTTGAGCGGATGATCAGGATCCTCAATTTCCTGCAAACCGCTGACCGGTTCCATGGAGTTTGGCCGCATTGGCTCAACGGAAATACCGGTGCAGTAATCCCTTTCGGGGAGACTGATAATGGGGGAGACCTGGTAGAGACATCTTTCATGATTCAGGGACTGCTAGCAGCAAGAAAATACTTCAATCAGCAAACCACGGATGAACAACAGATCAGGAATGTAATCACCCAGCTCTGGGAAGAGGTAGAGTGGGACTGGTACCGCAAGAACGGGAGCAATGTACTATACTGGCACTGGTCTCCGGATTATGGCTGGGCAATTAACATGCAGATCAGGGGTTATAACGAAGCCATGATTATTTATTTACTGGCCATTGCATCTCCCACCCATGGCGTTCCTGCCAGTCTTTGGAATACAGGTTGGGCTGGTACCTCCTATTATCTCAATGGAAGAAGTTTCTATGGTCATAAGATTTTCGTAGGCTGGGACTATGGCGGACCCCTGTTTTTTACCCACTATTCATTTTTAGGTTTTGACCCCAGGAACATCAGGGATGAATATGCCAATTATTTTGAAAACAGTAAGAACATCAGTCTGATACACAACGCATATTGTATTGACAATCCGCTTAATCACACAGGTTACAGCGCTTCGTGCTGGGGGCTTACGGCCAGTGACGACCCTGACGGATATACTGTTCATGAGCCAACATCGTCGCGCGACAATGGGACAATAACCCCTTCAGCAGCATTATCCTCAATGCCTTACACCCCCGCTAATTCTATTGCCGCCCTGAAACATTTTTATCGTGACCGCGGGGATCGCCTTTGGGGAAATTACGGATTTATTGATGCTTTTAACCTTAAGAGAAGCTGGTATGCAACCTCCTACCTGGCTATCGACCAGGGTCCCATCATTGATATGATCGAAAATTACCGAACCGGATTGCTATGGAACCTATTTATGGCGAATGAAGAGATAAAGCCAGCACTGGATGCCATTGGTTTTGTGCCCGATTCCACATTTGGTGCTCCAGATCCCAGAATGGCTGAAAAGACTTCCTGTTTTCCAAACCCGGTTCAGAGCATACTGAATTTTAAAAATATAGAAAATATTTCCATGGTTGTTATAACCAATATAGTTGGACAAAAGGTCAAAGTTTTTGAGCACCTGCATGGCCAAATGCAATTTCCGGTTGCGGAGCTGGCAAGCGGTTTATATCATGTAGCCATATATGACGATCACCATTTGATAACCATGAAATTCATCAAGGAATAACCCTGTGAAAAATTCTTGAAAGTAACAGGCAATTGTTTTTATTAATTTGCAGTCAGGTGAGAATAATATGTTTTTATAACGAAAATGACTTAATTTCAATCATTTAACGAGATATATTTATAATTTAGCTCATGAGCCCTTAAAATTCCAACTAAGTATGATTGCATAAATCAAAACACAGATTTTTTTTAATTAATTACTTGATAACCACTAAACCAAAAAGTTATGAAGAACTATTTACCACGAATACAGGCAATGAGCTGGTTCAGGAGCATGGTTATGCTTTTACTGGCGATTGCTTGTACTGCAGCATTTGGACAGGAGAGGAGCATCAGTGGTTCCGTTTCTGACCAATCGACAAATGAATCTTTACCGGGCGCATCGGTATTGATTAAAGGCACCACCGTTGGTGTTACAACCGACATTGATGGAAAATTCACCTTAAAAATCCCGGCCGATGCCAATTCATTGGTTGTAAGTTATGTGGGATATGAAAAAGTTGAAATTTCCATTGGCAATCAGAGTGTTTTTAACATTCGGTTAAATCCGACCAAAACATCCCTCCAGGAAGTGGTTGTTGTTGGGTATGGTAGCACAAAAGTTAAAGATCTTACTTCTTCTATTGTAACTATCAAATCGGATGAAATTAATAAAACACCGTCTTCCAACCCTTTGAATTCACTACAAGGTAAAGTGGCCGGTGTTCAGGTGGTATCTTCAGGGGCTCCTGGTTCCCAGCCCACCATCAGAATCCGCGGGATCGGATCATTTCCCGGACGGGAAAATGAGTCACCCCTGTATGTTGTCGATGGTATGTTTTACGAAAACATTGACTTTCTGAATCCGTCTGATGTGGCATCAATGTCAGTATTGAAAGATGCATCTGCTGCTGCCATTTATGGAGTCAGGGCTGCAAATGGGGTTGTGCTGATCGAGACCAAATCAGGGGCGTACAACCAAAAGACCGAAATATCCTACAACGGATACTTTGGCTACCAGGTTGCACAAAACGTGCTGAAAATGGCTAATTCCCAGCAATTTACCACAATGGCCATGGAATCGGGTTCTGTTGCTGATCAAACCTTTATCCTGAATGCGATGCAGCGTTATGGAAGAAGCAAGGAAGATCCCAATATTCCGGTACCCAATACCGACTGGTATAGTGAAATCCTTCGCCCTGCCAAGATTACCAATCACAGTCTTAGCTTTACAGGAGGAAATGACAAAGCAAGATACTCCATAGGAGGTGACTACCTGTTGCAGGATGGTATCATGGACATGAAAAACCAGTATGAGCGTTTCAACCTTCGCACCAAGGTGGATCTCAAAGCAACAAAATGGCTTACGGTGGGTGGCAATTTTATTTTTAGTAATGCCATGAAATACAATGAGCAGAGCAGTGCATGGAACAATGCATACTTTGCCGTCCCCATTATGCCTGTTTACGATCCGTTGAATACACTGGCAACTCCTACCGATTATTCAAATGCCCAGGATCTGGGTTACAGGAGTGGTCAGAATCCGTTCCCTAACATGGATAACAACATTGATCGTGTGAAAATCAAGAAGTTGCTCGCCAATTTCTATCTGGAATTTAACCTTATTCCAAAGGCCCTGACTTTTAAAACTACCTATAATTACAGTTTCTCCTCCATTGATCAAAGAGTTGTCAATTTACCCTGGTTTATCGGCAATAGTTTCCAAAATCCCGATGCCACCATAACCCGTTATTTTACAAATTCAAATGATCATATATGGGATAATGTTCTCACGTATACCCAGAGCTTCAAAAACCATAACCTGACTGTGATGGCCGGTACCTCTTTCAAGAGTCAGGGATATACTTTTCTGACAGCTCAAGGCAAAGATTTCCCAACCGCAATGGAGCAGTCATGGTACATCAACCAGGCCACCACCATCCCGGCTGAGGCAGTTAATGATAATGGAGAAGCACAATATGCGATGTCCTATTTTGGAAGGGTTTCATATAACTTCAAGGACAAGTATCTCCTTTACGCCACGATGCGCGCTGACGGCAGCAATAAGTACCAGCAAACCTGGGGATATTTCCCAACTGTTGGTGTGGGTTGGGTAATCACTGAAGAGAAGTTCCTGAAAAACAATAAGGTTTTGAACTTTTTCAAAATCCGTGGAAGTTGGGGACAACTTGGGAATGACAGAATCCAGGCCAGCGATGGCGCTTACACAACCTTTGTTGTGAATACCACGCTTGGTGGAAGTGTTTATGGCGGAACTGTTGTTACCAACAGTTACTCAGAACTCAAATGGGAAATGACCCAGGAGTTTGACGCAGGATTCACCGCGAGATTCGTTAATAACAAACTTTCGGCCGATTTCGATTATTATAACCGTGAAACAAAGAATGCGGCCATTCCGGTCAACATCCCATTGGTTGGCGGCAGTGTATTGAGACCTGTTGGTGTTATCCGTAACTCAGGGGTCGAACTTGCCCTCAATTGGTCTGACAAAGTGCTAAATGATAAACTTAGCTATAGTGTTGGCGGCAACTTTACAACCCTTAAAAATGAGGCCGTTGATCTTTATGGTCAGGATTATATCGATGGTGGTACAGCCGAATTCCGTCAACGTACCTACGTTGGGGAACCATTAATGGCGTTCTATGGACAACAAATTGCCGGGGTTTATCAAAATCAGGCAGAAATTGATGCTGATCCGATAGCCATTGAAAACAAGCTGGTTCCGGGCGACTTCAAATATGTAGACCAGAACAGCGACGGGAAAATTGATGATGATGACCGGGTTATCCTCGGCTCATATTTCCCAAAATTTACCTATGGTGGCGACATCAGTGTTAAATTCATGAACATTGACCTGTCTGTAAGTATTTATGGTCAGGTTGGTAATAAAATCCTCAACCGTAAACGCGGTGAAATAATTTGGACTTCCGACGGGAACATGGATGCCGACCTGGCAGTAAATCGCTGGCATGGTGAAGGAACTTCCGACAAATATCCCTCATCCTCAGGTTTACGCAGAGGCTGGAACCAGAAAATGAGCGATTATTTTGTTGAAGATGGATCTTTCTTCCGTATTCAGAACATTCAGCTTGGATATACCCTTCCCAGCAGTACCTGGGCAAAGGGGAACTTCCCGGTAACAAGGATTTTTTTAACAGCTGAACGTCCGCTCACCGTATTCAAGTACAACGGATTTACACCTGAAGTTGCCAATGGTTGGGACTCACAAACTTATCCAGTTGCTGCTGTTTATACAATCGGTTTGAATGTTAAGTTCTAATTTTAAAATAGTTATCTTATGAAAGCAAAGAAATATCTCATATTAAGTACTTTTGTAATTATGGTCCTGGTTGGTGTTACCGGCTGTAAAAAGTACCTTGAAGAACCTCCCGAAAACAGATCATTCACATCAGAGACTGATTATACCCTCAGCGAAAACATGGTTCTGCCACTCATTGGAGTTTATGAAAAACTAAACATGGTAGACCTTGGTTGGTCAGATTTTCCACTCATTTCTGTTCGCGGCGATGATGTAAATGCAGGAGGGCTTGGCGACCAGCAGGATTTTGCCAATACCGACCTGTACCTTTATAACAAGGATTACTGGATGTACAATACGCTTTGGCAGGAGTATTATTCCTATATGGTTACTGCCAACTCAGCGATGGAGCAGATAGCACTTTACAAGGAATATGCAACAAACAAAGCCCTTGCTGATCAATACATTGCAGAAGCTAAAGTTTTGAAAGCGTGGTGGTTGTTCCAACTTACCCGTGTTTGGGGTAATCTGCCGGTTCCACCTACTTCAAATCCGTCTGATATATTGGATGTTCCTTTATCGACCAAAGATGAGATCATGGGAATGATTTCATCCTGGATGGATGAAGCCATTCCATTATTACCGGCCGGCAGGCCTAACCAGCGTGCCGATGTTCCCGGCGGGGTCACCAGAAATACTGCCTCTGCCATTAAGGCGCTTGCGAACCTGGAACTCAAAAAGTATCAGGTTGTTGCCGATGTCACCGGAGAAATCATCAATTCGGGTAGCTTCGAGTTGGTTAGTGATTATTATAACCTTTTCAAAATCCCTGGAAAATTATGCAATGAAAATATCCTTGAGATGCAGTATTCAGATCTTGGACAAGGCACTGGTGACAATTACTACTACCTGTATGCCTTCTTCGGACCACAGGGATGGACACCGAAGGTTACCGGATGCGGCGATGGATGGGGCTTCTGGGAACCGAGCATGAAGTATATCAAATTCATGCTTGACAGGGGTGAAAGGATCCGTCTTGAAACCAGTGTGTTATTTACTGACAGAGGAATTGCTGAGATCAGAACTGATCCCAATTATGCGAATTTACCCTCCTGGATCTCCTCGACAACACCTTCGGGCGA
>CAISJJ010000424.1 GCA_903885595.1 uncultured Bacteroidales bacterium | reverse complement strand
TATTTCGCTATTTCGCTACCTCGCTACCTCGCTACCTCGCTATTTTTTTTGCCATATTTCTAATCATTTTTCCGATTACAATATAATCACTATATTTGCAACACCAAAACTTTTTACCATGTTTTTCAGCAGCAATATAAAATTCATGCGGAGGCGCCGGGGGCGTACGCAGGACGATGTGGCAGTCGCCATCAATATGAAACGGTCGACCCTGAGCGGGTATGAAAACAATGTAGCTCATCCCGGGTTGGAGGCGCTCATCCAATTTTCCAATTACTTCAACATTGCCATCGATACCCTGATAAAGGTTGATCTGGCAAAGCTCTCTGAGAGCCAGTTGCGGCAGATAGAACGGGGTTTCGATGTGTTTCTGAAGGGCAGTAATCTCAGGGTGCTGGCCACCACTGTCAATGCAGATAACGAAGACAACATAGAACTCGTTTCCGAAAAAGCGAAAGCAGGATATACCAGTGGTTTTGCCGACCCTGAATATATCAGCATTTTACCCACATTCCGGTTGCCCTTTCTTTCACGTCAAAAAAAATACAGGACGTTTCAGATCAATGGCGATTCGATGCTTCCGATTCCGCCCGGGGCATGGGTTACCGGGGTATTCATCCAGGACTGGACAACGATACGCGACAAGGATGCCTATATTGTTCTTACCATGGACGAAGGTATTGTTTTTAAGGTTCTCGAAAACCGGATCAAAACCGAGGGAAAACTGGTATTGCATTCGCTGAACCCGCTTTATCCCCCATACGAAATCAACACCATGGATATCAGGGAAATATGGCAGTTTGTTCACTATATAAGTCCAAAAATTCCGGAGAATACTACTACGGAAAACTATCACCTTGTGGAAACAGTGAAAAAGTTACAGCAGGACATCCAGGTAATTCAAACCAGGCTTAATATCTGACACATTTACGATTCGTGTTTTTTTTTGAGGATTCATTCACTGAATTGAAGAAAAGATTAACTTCGGCAACCAATAACAACCGGGAAATTTGATACGGGCAATACAACGTGTTATATTTTTCAACCTTATTGTTAGGTTTATTGAGGTTGTAAAGAGAAATATTGAAATAAACGGAACAATTTATATTTATATTTGTTAAAAATATTATAACCAAAACTTCCACAACATGAAAGTCGCAATTGTAGGATCCGGGTACGTCGGGTTAGTTACCGGCACTTGTTTCGCTGAAGTAGGGATCGAAGTCACCTGTGTTGACATTGACCAGAAAAAAATTGAAAACTTAAAGAACGGCATTATTCCGATTTATGAACCAGGACTGGAAGAGATGGTTCACCGGAATATGAAAAAAGACCGTCTTCAATTCACTACCAACATCGCCGAAGCGCTCGAGAATTGTGAAGTAATTTTCAGTGCTGTCGGCACGCCACCTGATGAAGACGGAAGCGCCGACCTCCAGTATGTAATCAGCGTGGCACGCGATTGTGGCAGGCACATGAAAGATTACCTGCTGATCGTAACTAAAAGTACTGTTCCGGTGGGTACCGCCTCAAAGGTTCGCAATGCCGTGCAGGAAGAATTAGATAAGCGGGGCGTCAGTATCGAATTCGATGTTGCGTCAAACCCCGAATTTTTAAAAGAGGGGGCGGCCATTGATGACTTCCTCAAGCCTGACCGGATCGTTGTCGGATGCAATTCGCCCCGGGCCGAAGAACTGATGAAAGCGCTGTACAAACCCTTTACCCTGAATGGTCACCCGGTGATCTTCATGGATATTACTTCGGCAGAAATGACGAAATATGCCGCCAATTCCATGCTAGCCACAAAGATCAGCTTCATGAACGATGTGGCTAATCTCTGCGAAATTGTTGGCGCTGATATCAACATGGTACGAAAAGGGATCGGTTCTGATACCAGAATTGGCAATAAATTCATATATCCGGGAGTAGGTTACGGGGGATCATGTTTCCCGAAAGATGTAAAGGCGCTGATTCATACCGCCGATGATTACAATTACAGCCTCCGTGTTTTAAAAGCGGTTGAAGCGGTTAACGATGATCAGAAATCCGTTCTGTTCAATAAGATGATGAAACATTACGATGGAAAGCTGGAAGGGAAAACTGTTGCAATCTGGGGATTATCGTTCAAACCCCAGACTGATGACATGCGGGAAGCTCCTTCACTGGTCATCATCAAAAGACTGCTGGAGGCCGGCGTTAAAGTGAAAGCCTATGATCCGGTTGCTATGCATGAAGCTGAGCGTATTCTTGGCAATACAATTTATTATGCCCCCGATCAGTACGACACCCTTATTGATGCAGACTGCCTTATGCTCGTCACCGAATGGCCTGAGTTCAAATTCCCGAATTTTAACATCATCCGTAAACTTCTGAAAGATCCTGTTGTGTTTGATGGACGAAACATATATGAAATTGCTGAGATGAAGCGCAAAGGATTCTCCTACTATTGCATTGGCGTCGATACTTCTAATTAATATATTTGTCTGTTACTGAAGAGGCTGTCTCAGATTTTTGAAATTTGAGACACCCCCTTTAAATCATGCTCATCAAATCACAAAACCATGATAAGGAAAAAAATTTTAGTTACAGGAGGTGCGGGATTCCTTGGATCACATCTTTGTGAGCGGTTACTGAACGAAGGGAACGAAGTAGTTTGCCTTGATAATTATTTTACAGGTCAGAAACAAAATGTTGTTCACCTGCTCGGAAACCCTTACTTCGAATTGATCCGTCACGATGTGACCATGCCGTTCTTTATCGAAGTTGACCAGATATACAACCTGGCTTGCCCTGCCTCCCCTATTCATTATCAATATAATGCGATCAAAACAGTTAAAACATCGGTATTGGGGGCCATCAATATGTTAGGACTGGCTAAGCGTACAAAAGCGCGCATTCTGCAGGCATCAACCAGCGAAGTTTACGGAGATCCGGAGGTTCACCCGCAAGTCGAATCCTACTGGGGCCATGTTAACCCGATCGGAATCAGGTCGTGCTATGATGAAGGAAAGCGGATCGCTGAAACGTTATTTATCAATTATCATCAGCAAAATAAGGTCCGCATCAAAATTATGCGGATTTTCAATACCTATGGGCCCCGCATGCATCCCAGCGACGGTCGTGTCGTTTCAAATTTTATCGTTCAGGCATTGAAGAACGAAGATATTACCATTTATGGCGATGGTTCCCAATCGAGAAGTTTCTGTTATGTTGACGACCTGCTTGAGGGAATGATCCGCCTGATGAATTCCCGCGAAGATTTTACAGGGCCTGTTAATATTGGAAATCCGAATGAGTTTACAATGCTGGAACTCGCCGAAAAAGTGATCCGGCTTACAGGCACAAAATCTAAGATCGTCTATATGCCACTCCCGTCTGACGACCCGTCACAACGTCAGCCCAACATTACACTTGCCAGGAAGGAGCTGGGGTGGGAACCGAAGATCATGCTTGAAGAAGGCCTGATGAACACAATAAACTATTTCAAGTCTGTTATCTGATAGCTTTTGCACCCACATGCAATTCCCTCCTGACCACATTCAGGCAAACAAAGAATGATAACATGGCATTCCATCCGACATATTGTACAACATAAAGAGCTGCAAATGCAAATTTTAGTCACCGGCTCCAACGGCCAGCTTGGAAATGAAATCAGGTTGCTTCAGTCGACCTATCCCTCATTTGAATTCCTTTTTACCGACCTGGCTGAACTGGATATCACCAATGAAGAGGCTGTCGATAATATCGTTTCCGGATTTAAACCTGCCGCCATCATCAACTGCGCCGCATACACTGCTGTTGACAAGGCAGAACAGGAAGAAAAGATTGCCTTTCTGATTAATTCAAATGCAGTTGGAATCCTTGCCAGGGCAGCTGCAAAACATGATGCGCTGCTTGTTCATATCTCAACCGATTATGTTTTCGATGGATCGGGTTTCAGACCCTACATCGAGGAAGATCCCACCAACCCGGTTTCAATGTATGCAAAAAGCAAGCATTCCGGCGAACAGCACGTAAGTTCATATGCAAATAAAGCATTGATCATCCGTACTTCATGGCTGTATTCTGAATTTGGCCATAACTTTGTGAAAACAATCATGAAATATGGCAGGGAACGAGAACAACTGAATGTTGTTTTCGACCAGGTTGGCACCCCGACCTATGCCCGTGATCTTGCCAGGGTCATCCTTGATATACTTGAAAATAAAGCATTTGTTCAGGGTGTCGAAATTTTTCATTTCTCCAATGAAGGAGTCGCCAGCTGGTACGATTTCGCCAAAGCCATTGTTGAATTCTGCAACATTGATTGCCAGATTAACCCGATTGAAACAAGAGCGTATCCGTTACCGGCTGTACGGCCTTTCTACAGCGTTTTCAATAAATCAAAAATCAAACAACGGTTTAAACTTGAAATACCGTATTGGAGGGACAGTCTGAAGGAGTGCATTGCGAGGATGTTGGAAAGTGACAAATAATGAGTGACGCGTGACGCGTGACGCGTGACGAATGACAAGTGACAAATGACAAGTGACAAATCTAAATATGATTTTTGAATAAAACAGATCAATTAATTATGGAAATAGAAAAACCAGTTTTAGAAAGGGCAAAGATTTGGCTCGACGGTAGTTTTGACGATGAAACAAAGATAACCATAAAGAAACTGATGGAAACAAATCCATTGGAACTATTCGATTCGTTTTACCGCGATCTTGAATTTGGCACCGGAGGCCTCCGGGGAGTTATGGGTGTAGGTACTAACCGCATGAATAAATATACGGTTGGCATGGCAACCCAGGGACTGGCAAATTACCTGATTATGATGTTCCCGGCATTGGATCCCATTAAAATTGCGATGTCGTACGACAGCAGGAACAACAGCAAATATTTCGCACGCGTCGTTTCTGAAGTTTTTTCAGCCAATGGGTTCAAGGTCTTTTTGTTCGATGATCTTCGCCCTACTCCAGAATTATCCTTTGCCATCAGGCACCTGGGATGCCAGAGCGGCGTCATGGTCACTGCTTCACACAACCCGAGGGAATACAACGGATATAAAGCCTACTGGGACGATGGCGCTCAGATGATCGCGCCCCATGATGAAAATGTAATTAAAGAGGTGCAGAAGATAACCTCCATCGATGATGTAAAGTGGAATGCCGTGCCCGAAAATATCATCAGTATCGGAGCGGAAATTGACCGGATGTATCTTGATCTGGTCTCGGCGCTTTCACTGTCGCCCGATTGCATCAGGCGGCAAAAAAACCTGAAGATTGTTTACACTCCGCTGCATGGCTGCGGGCGGGAGCTGGTGCCCGAAATTCTTTCCAGGTACGGATTCGAAAATATTCACATGGTCAGGGAGCAGGCTGTTGCCGACGGTAACTTCCCTACCGTTCATTCCCCGAATCCCGAAGAACATGATGCGCTCGATATGGCCATCAAACTCGCCGAGGAGCTTCATGCCGACCTGGTGATGGCCACGGATCCCGATGCCGACCGGGTTGGCATTGCCGTAAGAAATCATAAAAACGAAATGATCCTGCTCAACGGTAATCAAACGGCTGCCCTGCTTTTTTACTACATCCTGAACAGGTGGAAAGGCCTGGATAAATTGACCGGCAATGAATTCATCGTGTCTACCATCGTAACAACCAAATTGCTCTCTGAAATATCATCTTCCTTCGGAATTGAATATTTTGAATGTCTCACCGGGTTTAAATTCATTGCAGATGTCATCCGGCAAAATGAAGGTCATAAAAAGTTCATCGTTGGCGGTGAGGAAAGCTATGGCTACCTGATCGGAGATTTTGTTCGTGACAAAGATGCAGTGAGCGCTTGTGCCATGATTGCTGAAACGGCAGCCTGGATGGCCGACCAGGGCAAATCCTTGTTTGATCTTCTTGTTGAAATCTATCAAAAATATGGATTCTTCAAAGAGTCGCTGATCTCAGTAACGAGAAAAGGAAAAACCGGGGCCGAAGAGATCCAGCAAATGATGGTGGATTACAGACGCACCCCGCCTGATACGATCAATGATTCAAAAGTAATAAAAATCAAAGACTACCTGCTCGGATTGGAAAAAGAGACTGCCTCCGGTAAAACTTCCTCCATCGACCTGCCCAAATCAAATGTCCTGCAATTTATTCTTGAGGATGGCAGCATTATCAGCGTACGTCCATCAGGCACGGAACCGAAAATTAAATTTTACTTCGGGGTCAGGGAGCATCTTGGCAGTAAGGATGAATTCGAAGTAACAGAACAACGTCTGGATAAAAAAATAACCTGCATTATTGCTTCAATGAAGCTGAAATAAATGTTTGCCCATAGGTTTGTAAATCGTTGTTATGATCACCAAACCCTGAGTTCATTCAGATTATCATCTATTCTTTTTATAGGATTTATCTTCATCAGTTCAATCGGGAACAGCTTTCCGGCTGCCTTTCCGGCCGTGGATGCGGGCCAGGGCAAACCTGATACGGTTTTCCTTCGCAAGGGGCATTATTTACTGTTTAAGAACACCCCTATCTTCATTCCCCGCGATACATTCTATCTTGTGCATCCAAAATTAACAAAATCAAATGGCAGGGATTCGTATCAGAATTCACAGGTTTTTTATGATACAGTATATAAAAAGTTCTCACGTAAAAAAGTAACCCAGTTGCTGTATAATCTGGCATTTAAGGTGCCTGTCCAATCCGATTTGCCTGACACGCTCCAGGTGTTGAAGAGCGCAAGCCCCTTCGAGGAATATACAGGAAGGGTGATCCGCAACATCAGGATAAAAATTTTACCGCCCTTCGGTGCCAGTTTATATGATACAGGCAGATATGCCATTACCGGAGTAGGAAAAGCGCTTAATGGGGTACATATAAATACGCGAAAATATGTGGTGAGGAGAAACCTTCTCTTTAAAACAGGAGACACGTTGAACCCTGCAATACTGGCAGACAATGAGCGGATACTGAGGGATATGAACTCTATCGACAATGCCCGTATCATCGTAGTTCCAGACAGTCCCGGCAGCGATTCAGTCGACCTGGTAGTTGTAGCCAAGGATGTTTGGTCAATCGGGTTTGACGTGCCTGTAATTACTCCGCAAAAAGTCAGGTTTCGCATTTATGATGCAAATTTCCTGGGGCTGGGAGACCAGCTGACAACAAACATGTCGATGGATCTTTACCGGGCTCCTCTTTTTATTTTTGAAGGGTTATCCTATACTTATTCCAATATTGCGGGATCGCTCATAAACGCAAGTACGGGCTACAATGCCGATTACCTGGGTAACCGGACCCTGCTGTTGCGATTTGACCGGTCGTTTCTAACCAACCTGACCAAATGGGCCGGGGGGGCCTATGCCGCTTGGAATACCGCTGTAAGAGAATTTGCTGACAGCGCCGGTGCCATGACCTATTTCAGCAATGAAGGACTTTGGCTCGGCAGCTCATTTTTACTGAGCCGGCAAAAGGTAACCTCACGTGCAGTGATTACGGCCGCGGTGTATCGCCTTGATTTCACATCGCGTCCCTTTGCCTCCATCGATTCAAACAAGAGTTATTACAACGAACTCCAGGTGCTGACATCCTTTTCCATTTCAAGAAACAATTATTACCTGACGGATTATGTCCTGGATTTTGGGAAAACAGAGAATCTTCCCTATGGACATTTGTTCCAGGTAACAGTTGGGGCCGACCAATGTGATTTTTATACACGGGTATATTCGGGAATTCATCTTTCGGCCGGGAATTTTTTCAACAAATTCGGATATATTTCTGGCTACGTGAAGTTTGGAGGTTTCTTCAACCATGATTCTTTCGAAGATGCTGTTTTAAAACTTAACATGCAATATTTCACACCGCTTCTGAAGACTCGCGACAAGCGTTACAAATTCAGAACCTTTTGCTCAGCTGATTACAGATATGCTTTCAACCTGAGGTCAAACAACCGCGACTTTTATGATGCAAACCGCAATTTCGATATAAACAAAGTCGGCAATTCAGATTACTTTTCAGGGGTAAATATTATCTCAGGCAGGCTCACTTCGGTGTGTTTTACACCTTGGTATTTTTATGGATTCCATTTCGCCATCATGACTGAACTGCAATGTGGGTTGGTCGCGAAAAAAAAGGTCTCTTTATTTAAAGCGCCGCTGTTCAGCAGCATTGGTCTGAGCTTAATCATTAAAAACAATAACCTGATTTTTCCTGCTTTTCTCATTTCCGGCTATTATTACCCGACAACAGTAGAGAATTTCAGGCAATTGCAGTTTACCTTCGGGTCAAATCTTAATGTGCAATATATTGATTTCAATGTTTCAGCGCCCTATGAAGAAAATATCGGAAACTGAAATAAGAGGGAAATAACGTAATTTTACACACCAAATGATGTATGCAGCATGAATGATGAAATGAGGAGCACCGGCGATGATCCGGTTTATTCAAGGAAAGTATTGGAGATGTTAACGGTAGCGAATGAGTTTTGCCTTTTTCTTGAAAAGGCCGGGGACTATTCGAGCGAAGAATTGCTGGGATTTCTTCAGAAAATAGCCCCGCTGATCTATTTGAAAAGTGTCCTGCTGCCTGAGGTTGAAGTTACCGACGATGCAGCAGTTGAACATTATGTTAATGAAGAACAATGGGAAACCCTGTTTAACCTGCTTTATTTCAAATTCGGAGAAAAAGATCAGTTCTATTTTGTCGATCTGCACGAAAAAAGTCATACAGATCCTGTAAAGGGAAGCCTGGCTGAATGTTTTACTGATATCTATCAGGATTTGAAAGATTTCCTTTTGTTATATCAGAATCCGTTGAGGACATTCAAAGAAAATGCGGTGAAGGAATGCAAACGCCTGTTCGAGACACGTTATGGGTACCGGCTTATCAATGCACAGGCTGCAATTCATTGTATTCAGTTCCCGGAAGGTGACAACGAAATGATTTTTTAATACATTTGTAAAAATATCGCGCTATGATCGACCGGCAGAAGTTCAACGATAACTTCCAATATTTCGACAAGGAAATAATCATTGAAATCATTGATATTTTCTTTTCTGAATATGAGGAACGTTACAAAAATTTACAACAAAACATTCAGGATAAGGATTTTACAAAATTAAAATTCAACGCGCACAGTCTGAAAGGCGTCATTGCAAATTTCATGGACCCGGTTACAATCGAGCATTCCAGAAAACTGGATGAGATGGCTAAAAACATGCAGGTAGCCGGCATTGACCAGCTATTTGCCGATCTGAAGAAAAGTTCGGACGACCTGATGCAGGAACTCGGGCAATTAAAAAAAGAACTTACTTCCTGACCCTTAGCTTGTCAAGCCTGTTCAGTCCTTCGATTGCCTTATCGTAATTCACTTTGATTTTCAGTGACCTTTGATAGTCTTCGAGGGCTTTTTT
Source organism: uncultured Bacteroidales bacterium (assembly GCA_903885595.1). Taxonomy (GTDB): domain Bacteria; phylum Bacteroidota; class Bacteroidia; order Bacteroidales; family FEN-979; genus CAIVAT01. The sequence continues at coordinate 31,800 of CAISJJ010000424.1, read as the reverse complement.
ATAGTCGCCCAACAATTCATACGCATAGCCCCTGTTATAATATGCCTGATAATATCCCGGATCTTTTTGCAATGATTCGGTAAAGTAAGTAATGGCAAGGTGAAAATCTTTCTGGTACACAAGGTGAATATAGCCAATATTATAAGGTACTTCACGGAAGGCAGTATCTACTTTTGCAAGGTTATGATAGGTTGCAATGGCTTTTTCATATTGTCCGTTCTCCTGGTAAAATAATCCGAGCATATACAGTGCTTCCTTGCTTTGAGGTCTGATATTCAACGCATTTTGCAGATATAACGCAGCCAGGGGATCCCTCTTTATTGAAAAAAGTTCCCCCAGCTGGATATAAGCGTCGTAGAATTCCTGGTTTTTGTCAACTGCCTGTCTGAGATCATCAACTGCACGAATGGTATCGCCCTGTTCGAGTAAACCGATGGCCCTCGTATAAAAGGCAGAGGCATTCCCATTGTCAATTTCCAGGAGCTGTTTTACTGTTGCGTAGCAGTTCGGATAATCTTTAACGATGAGATACAACTTTGCCAGCTTAAGCAATGCCCCCTTATCCTTCGCATCAATCCCGGTGGCTTTGATAAGCGCCTCACGGCTGTTTTGAGGTTGGCCCATCAACAGGTAGATGTCGGATAAGGTAATATAATAGTCAGCCTTTCTGGCATCCAGCGAAATAGCTTTATTGACATCTTTCAAAGCCTTGTCAAACTGGCGGTCAGCTAGGAGACTCTTAGCCCTGCGGTTATATAATTCGGGATTGCCTTCATCATCCTCAATCTGCTGATTCAGCATTTCAAGCCGCATCCGGGTTGTATCAGAATCCTGTTTCTGACCTTTACGGTCACCTCCGCTTCGGCAAGCCGACAGCGCCAAAAGGCAAAACAGGAGACAGGTTGCAAAATTGTTCATCTGTAGGTAATTTTCATATCAGTATTCACAGGCTATTTCTGAGCAGCCAACACCTCCCTGATTTTCTTTTCAAGTTCATCTGCCAGCTCGGGATTGTCCTGCAGGATCTTTTTTACGGCGTCTCTGCCCTGGCCAAGCTTGGTATCCCCATAACTGAACCATGAGCCACTCTTCTTGATAACGTTCAACTCCGTGGCAAGATCGATGATTTCAAAGGGTCTTGATATCCCCTCGCCAAAGATGATGTCGAATTCAGCTTTGCGGAAGGGTGGTGCAACTTTATTTTTCACCACCTTTACCTTCACATGATTCCCAACCACTTCATCGCCCTCCTTCAACTGCGTCTGCCTGCGGATATCGAGGCGAACCGAAGCATAGAACTTTAAGGCATTTCCGCCAGTAGTCGTTTCAGGGTTCCCGAACATCACCCCGATCTTTTCGCGCAGTTGATTAATAAAGATGCAGCAAGTTGCTGTTTTACTGATAGTTGATGTTAATTTCCTGAGAGCCTGTGACATAAGACGTGCCTGCAAACCCATTTTCGAATCTCCCATTTCGCCTTCAATTTCGCTTTTAGGAGTAAGCGCTGCCACCGAGTCGATCACGATGATGTCGATAGCGCCCGACCTGATCAGGTTTTCGGTAATCTCAAGCGCCTGTTCCCCGTTGTCGGGCTGCGAAACAAGCAGGTTTTCAACATCCACGCCCAGCTTTTGCGCATAAAACCGGTCAAAAGCGTGTTCCGCATCAATGAATGCAGCAATACCCCCGGCTTTTTGCGATTCGGCAATCGCATGCAATGCAAGGGTTGTTTTCCCGGATGATTCCGGGCCATAAATTTCGATAACCCTGCCTTTTGGCAACCCGCCAATACCCAGGGCTGAATCCAAACCAATGGATCCTGTTGAAATAACATCCACCGCTTCAATGGCATTGTCGCCCAAACGCATGATGGTGCCTTTTCCATAAGTTTTTTCCAGTTTGTCAAGTGTGAGCTGCAACGCCTTCACTTTTTCCTTGTTCACTTCATTTGCCATTTTCATTTCCTCCTTAATTACATTACGCAACAACCGCATTCCGGCATCGCAAGTTAATACCCCATTTCCTTCAGGATCTGATCCGTGTGGTTCTTTGTATCCACCCTGGTAAAAATATGTGCGATCAAACCGTTTTCGTCAATAATGAAAGTCATGCGGTTGATCCCCTCATACTCTTTTCCATAAAGTTTCTTTTTTCCCCACACACCATAATCCATAATGATTTTCTTTGCTTTATCGGCGATAAGGGCAAAAGGTAATACATATTTTTCAGAAAAATTTTTATGCGACCGTTCATCGTCTGCGCTAACCCCGATGATTCGAATTCCTTTATCCATGAGAATCTGATAGTTGTCCCTAAAATTACAGGCTTCAGCTGTACACCCCGGTGTATTATCCTTTGGATAAAAATAGAGGATGACCTTGCTTCCCCTGAAGGAGGCGAGTGAAACCGGTTGACCGTTATGATCAACTGTCTCTATGCCTGGGGCAGGATCCCCTTTCTTTAATTGTGCCATAATCAGGTTATTAAAGTTACATTATGATGTTATTATCTGCACTCAAAATTAGAAATTAATGATTGAAATGCCCCGTGATAAACCCTTGAGTTATCAACAAATTCATGTGGCCTGGTTCGTCAAAAAATACTTGCAAAGTGCTGTCAGCCCACATTCTGAACATTTTGGTTTGCGGGCAATACAAACATACCGGCCATGCAGAATTAACCAGTGGTGGGCGATGGAACGAAGGTTTTCAGGAATGTGTCTGACCAGTTGCTGCTCGGTTTGCAGCGGGGTTTTAGCATTGGTTGTCAATCCGATACGCGCTGAAACGCGAAAAACATGGGTGTCGACGGCCAGGGCAGGCTGATTGAAAATGACCGACGCCAGTACATTGGCTGTTTTACGGCCGATACCCGGAAGTTTTTGCAATTCATCGACATCGGATGGAAGTATCCCATTGTAATTACCCGTCAGGGCCCTGGCCATTCCAACTAGGTTTTTCGTCTTGTTGTTTGGATAAGAACAGCTGCGGATCAGGTCAAAAACCATCGAAGGCTCAGCAGCAGCAAGTGATTGCACATCGGGAAACCGGTTAAAAAAAGCCGGAGTTATGATATTTACCCGTTTGTCGGTGCATTGGGCCGAGAGGATCACTGCCACCACAAGCTCATAAGGATCAGTATATTTAAGCTCGGTTTCTGCCTGCGGCCTGTGTTCCAAAAAATAGTCGAGAACAAGCCTGAATCGTTCTTCTTTGCGCATGAATATAAAGATTGGTAATGGGACTATCGTCCAGCCCCCCTCAGGATCGTAATAACCCCTTTGAAAATGTCATCCCTGAACTGGCCCTGGCATTTCAGGATATAAAAATAGGTCCCATCCGACAGGTTGGCCCCATTCCAATCGCCACTCTGATAGTTCGATTCTTCGAAAACCTTTTTACCCCAGCGGTCAAATACAACAAATTCATTGCTAAGGTAAGCCTCCCTGAAATCTTTATCCTTTGACTCTCCTTCGAGCCAAATCCGCAGATCATCGTTTATTCCGTCGCCGTTGGGCGTGAAAACATTGGGAATGGTGAGCTCTGTCAGTTTTATGATCAATTCATGTGTGATAATCGTATCACATCCATTAATATCAGTGAAATTAAGCAAAACTATGAACCGGCTCTCTTTATTGCTGAGCATCATCTCCTCCGAATAGGAATGAGAAACAGGATTTACATTGGGAATCTTTGTACTGTCGCCAAAATCCCAGGTCCAGTTCGTCAGGTATTGTTTCATCGAATCAGGAAACGACATCTGGATGTTGGGATTGGTAAGATAGATGGTATCACGGGGTGAAAATTCAAAATCGACTTTTGGCGCTTTCAAAACATCGACATAATAGGAGCTGTCGACCGAGCAGCCAAGTGAATCAGTAACAGTTAGGTTGTAATGTCCGCGGCACAGGCCAAACACGATGGTATCCTGCGAAAATCCTCCATGCCAGTCATATATGTAAGGGGGATAGTTCTCAAATTGTGTTCCGCCGGAGACCTGCGTTTTAAATTGTCCTTTGCACTCCCGGGGGCACCCAAGCGGGTTGTACCGGTAGAGCGTGTCGATATTTATTTTGGGATACATGCGCAATTGTGCATTGTTGCTGGTGTCGGCAATAGTATCCACCTCACCTGTTATAATGCAGCGAAAGAGACCTGGTGAATTGGCAGTAACACTGGCAATGGCAAAAATTGAATCGGTTGCGCCTGAAATATCAATAAAATTCTTCTGCCATTTGTAGGTAACGGTCCCGGTATAGGTACCCACATTTGGGATGGCCGTAAACGCAACACTGTCGCCATAACAAACGATTGTATCGGCCGGTGTTACAAGAACGGTTATCTGGCTTACGACCGACAGGCTGGAAAATAAAAAAATTATGAAAAGGAAATGTTTCATCTGGAGGTTCAATGCGGCAACAAAAATAAGAAATTCTTTGAATAGGCCCGTTAAAACAATAACGCCGGAGTTAACGATTTGGTATGATCAGTAGAGATTATTGGAGATCATGATCAGGGTGCAGCCATAAACGACTTCAATCCCGGCCTCAGTGAGGATGGCAGCAAACTCAGACGACTCGGTCCCAGGGTTAAAAATTACCCGCCTGGGCTTTAGACTGAGCACATAATCATAATAGGCAGGCTGATTTTTGGGGCCGATATAAAGGGTTACCGTGTGAATCTCCTCAAATTTCGAAAAAGGTTTCTCAATCCTCACTCCGCTAATCTCTCCTTCACGCAAACCAACTGCCACGACCGGAACATTGCTGTACTTTAACTTTCTGACAGCCATATATCCAAATCGTTCAGGATTTGTGCTCGCACCCAAAACCAGGGTTTTCTTTTTCATTTGTCAGTCATTTGATCTCAACCGTCGACCGGCATTCGCAATGTTCTTATTTACAAGATAACTCAACGGTTTCTTTTGGTATTACTAATGTTAATTGATTCACAATCTTTAGACAAAAGTAATTAAAATCAGTCAAAACGGCATGAATTTCACACCCTCCAGTGACATTTTTTCCAAAATCAGGAACATAAACCTGGATGGCAAAAATTTTGACGCATTCTGATCTCCAGGTTAAGCTGGTCAAAAAAAACCAAAGCCATGAATTTTTACAATTTCAACATAAAAGTCCAGGAGGGGCTGTTCAGAAAGGCCTGGAAATTGCAATGGCTTTTCAGAAATTGAAAATCGCACCAGGGACGAAGTTTTCGACCTGCTTAAAAAAAGTATTCGCTCCGAGTTCCTTAACCGGGTGGATGAAATAATCATGTTCAAACCGCTCACATTCAATGAAATAATCCGTGTGGCTGAACTGCAGATTGGCCTTATCCGGGGCTTACTCGGTATAAACAATGTAACGCTGACGGCCACCCCCGCGGCCATCGCCTTTATCGCCCGGTTGGGTTTCGACACTCAGTATGGTGCAAGGCCGATCAAAAGGGTAATCCAGAAACAGGTACTTAATGAACTGTCGAAAATGATCCTTGACGGAACGGTCGATCGTGACGCGGAGATTGAAATGGACGAAAAGGAGGGGAAGCTGATCTATCGCAACAGGTAAGTCAGTTTTTATCCGGTCATTCCACTTTGACCATACTTCCGTTTTGATAGGTCTCTTTTTTGGTGATGCCGCCCTTTTCATTGTAATAGATCCACACGCCATCCTGGTGGCCGGCAATATATTGACCCGTTATCATTAACAGACCCGAATCGTAGAATGTTGTAAAAGGACCCTGCTTCTCCCCTGCCCTGTAAGCAGCGCGGAGCTTGATTTTCCCGTCAAGGTAATATTGCTCCCAGCGCCCGTCGCGGACACCATCTTTATATTCACACTGTTCAGATAAACCGCCTTCGGGATAGTAAACCTTTGAAAAACCGGTGATCATCCCGTTTACATATTGTTCTTCTGAAACCAGCGAGCCGTTTGATTCGCTAAAAAACTGCCAGGTACTGTCCTTTTTTTCATTCAGATAGTTGCCGGCGGCCATTTTGCGGCCGTTGGGAAAGTAAGAGATGGTGACAGCCCTTTTGCCCTGGTTTGACAAAATGGAAACCGTTTTCAGCTTTCCGTCAGGGTAAAAATAGCGGAATTCGCCGGCAGGAAGGCCATCTTTGAAACGCCCTTCATAGACGATACGCCCAGCCGAATCGCGTTTGCGCCATGATCCCTGCTTACGGCCATAGCTGTCGGTAACATTCAGCGTATCCTGGGCGAACATTGAACATGAAAAAAATGTGAACAGTATGGGTATGAAAATCCGGAACATAATTCTTAAAAAATTACTTTTGCAAATTAATAACAAATTCTCTTGCAAACCTATCCTTCAAAACTTCTGGAACAGGCCGTAAATGAACTGGGCAAACTACCCGGCATCGGGCGGAAAACTGCCCTTCGCATGGCTTTGCACCTGCTGAAACAGCACCCTGGCGAAGTTGAAGCACTGGGGAATGCAGTAATTAAAATGCGGAATGAGATCATTTATTGCAAGGATTGCAGAAATATATCCGACCAGGAGCTGTGCGCCATCTGTGCAAGTCCCAAGCGGGATCACACCCTGATTTGCGTTGTTGAAGATATCCGCGATGTCATGGCAATTGAAAACACAGGTCAGTTCAGCGGAGTATACCATGTACTGGGTGGAATCATATCTCCCATGGATGGTATTGGTCCCCAGAATCTCCACATTGAAGCGCTGGTAAGCCGGATCGGAACCGGTGACATCGCCGAGGTGATCCTGGCACTGCCTACGACCATCGAAGGAGACACAACAAATTTTTACCTGTTCAGAAAACTGAATGACTTTAAGATCAGATTGACTACCATCGCACGCGGTGTCTCCATCGGCGATGAACTGGAGCATACCGATGAAGTTACCCTGGGCCGCTCCATTTTAAACCGGACACCTTACGAGTCGGGGCTCCTGCGAAAATAAAAGAATTTCAGAAAAGTTCGAGTTGTTTGACCTTCGCTTGTGATATGTTCCCCACTTCAAGGCCGGCATAATTTTGCAATAACGGACGGATGGCCTTTTTGATCAGCTTATTCGGAGTCGTACGCCTTGATTTGCTGTAATTCAACAGCGACTTTTTCTGGCGTGCAGTAACCTTGATGGTGATAGTCTTGAATTTTACAGGTTTCCGCGATTTTTTAGCTTTTTTTCGGGGCATAGGGATCAGCGGTTGTTTAATATATCCTTAAAATCGTTGATTATTTTTTTTGCAAGATTGTCTGCTTTTGACATCATATCGCTTTCTGCATAGATCCTGACGATCGGCTCAGTGTTTGACCTGCGTAAATGGACCCATTCATTTGGAAAATGGATCTTGATGCCATCGATGGTTGTAACCCGGTAAGATTTATACTTTTCAATGATGCTGTCCATAATTTTTTCAATATCCATCTCAGGAGAAAACTCAATCTTATTTTTCGAAATATAATAATCCGGGTACTGATCGCGCAGGGTGGAACATTTTTTTCCCGATTTTGCCAGGTACGTTAAAAAAAGTGCAATGCCCACCAGTGCATCCCTTCCGTAATGCAGTTCAGGAAAAATAACACCCCCATTGCCTTCACCCCCGATAACAGCCTTTTTCAGTTTCATCATTTCAACAACATTCACCTCTCCAACTGCCGATGCAAAGTATTTACCTCCATGTTTTTCTGTTACCTCTTTTAAAGCTTGTGTTGAAGATAAATTCGATACGGTATTTCCTGGTTTATGCTGCAGAATGTAGTCGGCAACCGCCACCAAAGTATACTCTTCACCAAAAGTTTCGCCAACCTCATTGATGATGGCGAGACGGTCGACATCCGGGTCAACCACAAATCCCAGGTCGGCTTTTTTTCTGACAACCTCATCACAAATATCCCGCAGATGTTCGGGAAGCGGTTCGGGGTTATGCGGGAAATGGCCGGTCGGATCACAATAAATACAATCAATCTTATTTACTTTCAACGCCTTTAGTAATTGTGGAATGGCAATTCCCCCGGTACTGTTCACTGCGTCAACGGCAATCCTGAAATGTGCATTTTTAATGGCTTCCGTATCCACCAACGGAAGGTTCAGTATTTTATCAATATGTTTACTGATGTAGGTGTCATCTGTTTTACAGGTTCCAAGATCATTGACATCGGCAAAACAAAAACTATTCTTATCAGCAATGGCCAGAACCCTCAGCCCATCGGCAGCTGAAAGGAATTCACCCTTGTGGTTGAGCAGTTTCAGTGCATTCCATTGCTTTGGATTGTGGCTGGCCGTCAGAATGATCCCACCATGGGCAAGCTCATCAACCACCGCAATTTCAGTTGTTGGTGTGGTCGTCAGGCCAATATCCACCACATCTGCTCCCATACCCATGAGTGTACCAACTACGAGGTTGCTGACCATCGGGCCCGAAATCCGGGCATCGCGCCCTACAATTATCTTCAGCCGTTTCCCGGGATGGGTCTCCTTAATAAAAGTCAGGTATGATGAAGTGAAACGGACAATATCAATGGGATTAAGCCCCTCGCCCATTTTTCCGCCGATAGTTCCCCTGATGCCGGAGATGGATTTAATTAATGTCATGTGTTTTTTTTTAGGCAAAAGTAAAGTTTTTCCATATTACCGGTTCAATGTGTTAAAAAAAACTGAAAATCTCGACTTGAGAGAAACCCGGGCCAACTGATTTTTTCGTAATTTTGCAGAAACTGATACCTGCCTGTAACAGGAAGCTAAAGTGCTGATGGAAGAATCTTTTGAATCCTATTTTGACCGCGAAACCTTGTCCCTTGTCGGACGGTTCGAAAAAATGCTCCAGCAGGATCATCACTATTTCTTTGATGTTGATGAATTTGAAGAGATCATTGAGTATTATTTTTTCAAGAATGAGCAGCGGAAAGCATTCATGACCATCAACCAGGCGCTGGAACAGCACCCGGGGTGTACGACCATCCTCGTAAAACTGGCTCAGTTTCATGTCAATGCGAAAAAAGACAGGGACGCGTTGCGTATTTTGAAGGATATTGAACACGCAGAGATAGCCGACAGCGATCTCTTCCTCGCAAAGGGAAATCTTTACAGTCAGCTCGAAAAACCCGAAAAAGCGATTGAGGAGTACCAGAAAGCCATTGCCGGGGCTGATTTTGTAGATGATATTTACTCAAGCATCGCTTTTGAATATGAGTCGCTTGGAATGTATGACAAGGCGATCGAGTTTTTATTAAAAGCGCTTGAGGTGAACCCTGATAACGATGCAGCGCTCTACGAATTCGCATTTTGTTGTGAAGTTTCGCAGCAGTCGGAGCGGAGTATAAAATTTTTACACTCCTTCCTCGATCAGCACCCCTATTCTGTTGCAGCATGGTTCAATCTTGGCATCGCATACAGCAACACCGATCTCTATGAAAAGGCCATTGAAGCCTATGATTATGTACTTGCCATCGACGACACGTTTTCATCGGCCTATTTCAACAAAGCCAATTGCTATGCTAACATCGACCTGTTCGACAAAGCAATTGAAACCTATTTTGAAACCTTCTATTACGAAGATCCCGAGCCTGTCACCTATTATTATATCGCTGAATGTTATGAGAAGCTAAAAAAGTTTGACGCTTCCATTGAATACTATCAGAAAGCCATTTCGCTTGATCCCGAATTTGCGGATGCCTGGCTGGGTATAGGCATATCACATGATGAGCTGGGAAAACCCCAGGCCGCGCTTCCCTTTATTCTCAAAGCAATCAAACTTACGCCTGCCATCCCCGAGTATTGGTTCATACTAGGAGACATCCAGATTAAACTCTCCAATATCGAAGATGGAATAGCGTCGTACCGGAAAGTCATCGAACTCGATCCTGACGATGCCGACATCTGGCTGGATCTTTCAGTTGTTTATGCCGACCAGAAAGACTTTGCGAAAGGTTATATGGTACTTTCCGATGGATTGCAGCATCATGCTGCGAATGCTGATTTTTTCTTTGGGATGGCTTACTACCTGTATATGCAGGGAAAATCGCAACAGGGAAATGAAACCCTCACAAAAGCCATGGAAATGGATTACGAAGGGCATAAACGACTTTTTACCACTTTTCCTGAAGCGCGGAACCACACGGAGGTGGTTGCGTTAATTGAATCGTTTAAAAACAGCCGGATCAGTTGACCTTGCCAGCGGCGTAATGCAGTGGATTATGATCTCGAACAACCTCTCTTTTTTACCCGACCGCACCACAAAACCACGCCAAAATGGCATCGCCATGGTGATGGATAAAGGACTCAGTGTGCGTGAGGCCGAAGATTTAGTGGAAACAGCGGGTCACCTGGCCGATTTTATCAAACTTGGATTTGGAACCTCCATCGCCGGAAACCGGGTCAAAGAGAAGGTAAAGGTATACCAGCAGGCAAACATCAAAGTTTACGTTGGGGGAACACTCTTCGAAGCCTTTGTGATTCGTAATATTTTTGATGATTATTTAAGGTATATCGATCAGTTAGGACTTGATTCCGTTGAGGTCTCCGATGGGTCAATGATCATGGACCACGATGTAAAGTGCGAATATATCCACAAATTATCCAAAACATATACTGTTCTTTCTGAAGTCGGTTCAAAAGAATCCGGAATTTTAATTGCCCCGGGCCGATGGATCGAAATGATGCAAAAGGAATTGCAGGCCGGATCGTTCAAAGTTATCGGGGAGGCACGTGAAACCGGGAATGTAGGCATTTACCGTGCCACCGGGAAAGCCCACGTGGCGCTTATTAACAGGATCCTTGCAAAGGTGCAATCCGACAAACTATTATGGGAAGCCCCGTTGAAAGCGCAACAGGTATGGTTTATCAAAAATTTTGGCGCTAATGTAAACCTTGGAAACATTGCCCCTGCCGAATTAATCTCGCTTGAAACATTACGGCTTGGACTTCGCGGCGACACCTTCTTTTCCTTTTTGCCCGAGGAATTCAGTAAGTTTCAGCCGAGGTAGTGAAATAGCGAGGTAGCGAGGTAGCGAGGTAGCGAGGTAGCGAGGTAGCGAAATTGCGAAAATCAAACATCCTTGGAAATGGATAAGACAATATTCGGATTGATCGGATATCCGCTGGGACATTCATGGTCTGCAGCCTATTTCAATGAAAAATTCAGGGGTAAAGGTTATGCTCATAAATCTTATCAGCTTTTTCCGTTAGCCAGCCTCGATGAATTTCCTGCGCTCATAGCAAACGTACCGGAACTTACCGGGCTGAATGTCACCATCCCATACAAAGAACGCATCATCCCGTATCTCGATGATATTGATGAAACAGCACATCAGATTGGCGCTGTTAACACCATTAAAATCACCCGTGAAAAAGGGCATATCCATACAAAGGGTTTTAATACCGATGCAGCCGGATTTTTTCTTACAGTAACAGATCATATAAAGCGATCCAACGCATTGATTCTTGGAACAGGAGGTGCATCAAAAGCAGTAGCTTTTGCGTTACAATACCTTAAAATCCGGTATTCATTAGTATCGAGAGAACCCAGGGTGGTTGGCATCCTTTCCTATGATGAACTAACAGTTGATATAATTAAAGATAACAAACTCATTATCAATACAACACCAATTGGAATGTATCCTGATGTGGGTGCCTGCCCTCCGATTCCATACGATGCAATCGGTGAGGATCATTTTTTATATGATCTCATATACAATCCCGAAGAAACCGGCTTCATCAGACAGGGAAAAATCAAGCATGCCCAAACGATGAACGGCATGCAAATGCTGATCAACCAGGCTGACCTGGCATATGAAATATTTAATTCAACAAAAGATACTACTCCTTGTTTTCCGGTTCGTTATCCCTTACCACCTCAATCTTCAGATTAGCCACCATAGCAGCAACTGCACCGGCGGCAGCCAGCATTGGGGCGATCAGTGCGCCGATTACACCAAAGGTAACTGGTATCTCAAAATAGACCTTTCCATCTTCATCCTTGATGATAAGCCGCCGCACATTGCCTTCGTGAATCAGTTGTTTGATCTTCTCAACCAACTCTTCTCCTTTTACCCAAAATTCCTCTTTAGTATTTTCCATATCAATGTAATAAGAAGGTTATATATACTATTTGATTAGCATTTTTACCAGGGTCAGTTTGTTTTTATAGGGCGCATATCTTACCGGGATATCAGGAAAAACTGCCTTTTTCATGATCGACCGCTGATGTGAGAACAAATCAAAACTGAATTTTCCGTGATAGTGTCCGATGCCACTGTTCCCAACGCCACCAAACGGCAGGTTGTCATTGGCAATGTGCATGACAACTTCATTGATGCATCCCCCGCCCGAGGAGGTCCTGTTAAGGATATCCGACTGTTTTTTTCCTGACCTGGAAAAGTAATAAAAAGCAAGTGGTCGGGCATGAGCATTCACATAATCGACCACTTCATCGAGGGTTTCAAATTCCATGACAGGCAATATCGGCCCGAATATCTCTTCCTGCATTATCGGATCATCCTGCTTTACCGCATCGATAATGGTTGGCGCAATATAACGTGTTTCAACATCAATCTCACCACCGGCAACCAGATGCGCCCCTTTCAGAAATGCAGCAAGCCGTTCGGTTTTAGCCTTGGTTGCAATGCGCACATAATCGGGACTTTGTTTGGGGTCGCGGCCAAAGAAGTCGGTTATTTTCTGTTTCATCAGCATAAGCAATTCATCCTTCACCGATCGATGCACAAAGAGGTAATCAGGTGCAATACATGTTTGACCGGCGTTGATGAATTTACCCCATATGATGCGGGTGGCTGCTATTTTCAGGTTGGCATCATGATCGACGATGCACGGACTTTTTCCACCAAGCTCAAGTGAGACCGGAGTCAGGTTCTTCGCTGCAGCTTCCATAACAACCTTACCGACCAGCGAACTTCCGGTAAAGAAAATATAATCCCATGTCTGGGATAGCAAGGCCTGATTCGCCTCCCTGCCACCACTATATATGGCAAGGTATTCTGAAGGGAAAAATTCCCTGATCATGCAGCCCATTACGTCCGATGTATGCGGGCTGTATTCTGACGACTTCAGTGTAATGCAGTTCCCGGCGGAGATAGCGCCAACCAGCGGTTTAATCAGCATCTGAAAAGGATAATTCCAGGGTGCAATGATCAGAACACAGCCATAGGGTTCTTTATAAATCCGGCTGGACGACCAGAAATGAATCAACTGGTTTGTAAAAACACGCCTGGGTTTAGCCCATTTCCTGAGATGGCTGATGTGTAAACTGATTTCGGCCAGTACCAGGCCTATTTCTGTCGCATAGGCTTCAAATTTTGATTTATGGAGGTCCTTCCAGAGCGCTTCATACAGCCGGTCCTCATAAGCCAATATAGCCTTCTTCAAGGTTTTAAGCTGCAATATCCTGAACCCGATATCCTTGGTTTTGTTTGTTTTGAAAAACAACCGCTGATTTTCTACTGAAAACTTGGCTTGTTCTGACATATTTGAATAGTTAGTAAGGTGGTAAGTTGGTAAGTTGGTAAGCTGGCAAGTTGGTAAGTTGGCAAGTTGGTAAGCTGGTAAGCTGGTAAGCTGGTAAGCTGGTAAGCTGGTAAGCTGGTAAGTTGGCAAGTTGGTAAGCTGGTAAGCTGGCAAGCTGGTAAGGTTTTTTCTTAGCATTCAACAGAACAGAGAATGACTCCCGGAAGTTCAACTTGCCAGCTTACCAGCTTACCAGCTTGCCAGCTTCTCCCCCATGTCCCTTAAACCCCGACATTGCCTGGTAGACCCCCAGCCATCGGCCAACGATCATGTCAAAGACCCGGACCGGGAGAATTCCTTTTGCAAAGGGCAGTATTTTTACCATAAATGGTGCCCTCACAAACAACCTGTTTAATTTGATTGCCCTTACGACCCTTCCGGCAAGGACTTCAGGTTTCAACAGCGGCAATAAGAAAATTGATTTAACCCCCGAAAACATGCCGGTATCAATAAAAGATGGATTGACCGTTGTCACATGCACCCCGCTCCGGGCCCGCTCAAGTTCAAGACGCAGCGACTCTGACCAGCCGGAAACAGCCCATTTACTCGCACAATACACTGACATTCCGGGATTTGAAAGCATGCCTGCAGCCGAAGATATATTGACGATATGGCCTGAACCCCTTTTAACCATACCAGGAAGAAATTCAAGAGTTACATGCATCAGCGCATTCGAATTAACAGCCATGGTTTTATCTACATCGGCATGCGTAAAGTCCTTAAAATCCATATTCCCGGTAATAATTCCGGCATTGTTGATAAGTATGTCAATCTCGCCCAGTTCGGTTATTACTTGCCTTGCTGTCGAAATCACCTGTGAGGAATCTGCAACGTCCACCTCAAACGGATGAACGATGAAATGCATGGCACGCAATTCACGTGTTGTTTTTTCCAGCTTTCCCTTGTTTATATCCCACAATATCAATTGTTTTGCCCCATCGGTCATGCACATGCTTCCCATCAGCCGTCCAATTCCGGATGCGCCTCCTGTAACTAAAACAGTAGCCCCTTTAATTTTTGTCATTGATTGATTTTTTTATGTTAAACAAATTGAATGAGCGCAATTATACCAGAAGAATTCAATATAGCAAGATCCTTCCTTTTTGAGTTTACAATTTTCAATAATCCCTTCCGGCTCTGCAGGAGACAAATCCTGGCAGCGCTCAATTAAATTAAACAAAGTCAAAAATACAATTATTCTCCGGATAGGAAAAATAATACTCCGGACAAAGATTTATTTGGTGATATTAAAAGAAATTCATACATTTGCAGCCCGTTTAAAAGGCCTATTAAGTTAATCAGAAACAACACGTATAGCAATGAATTTAGCACCTGAAGTAAAAAAGAAAGCATTCTTAGAACACGGAAAATCAGAATTCGACAGCGGCTCAACTGAAGCGCAGGTAGCCCTGTTTACTATGAAAATCCAGCATCTCACCGAACATCTGAAGATAAACAAGAAAGACATGGTGACTGAACGTTCGCTGGTTATCATGGTTGGAAAACGCAGAAAATTGCTGGATTATCTGAAAAGCAAAGATATTCAACGTTATCGTGATATCATTAAAAAACTCGGTATTCGTAAATAAATCTATTATTTTCTTTATAAATCAAGAAAGAGGCAATGTGATAATTGCCTCTTTTAATATCTGAAAGAGACAAAACAAATGAATGGAATAACAAAAACTTTTACTCTTGCCGATGGTCGCGAGATCAGCATTGAAACCGGCAAACTCGCCAAACAAGCCGATGGGTCTGTTGTTGTAAAGATGGGCGACACCATGTTACTTGCTACTGTGGTAGCTATGCAGGAAGCAAAGGAAAACGTTGACTTCATGCCATTATCGGTTGAATACCGCGAAAAATATGCCGCCGCCGGCCGTTTTCCGGGAGGCTTTTTTAAACGCGAAGCCCGACCCTCCGATTACGAAATCCTTATTTCAAGGTTGATTGACAGGGCGCTCCGCCCGCTTTTTCCCGATGATTACCATGCCGAAGTACAGGTGATTGTCACCCTGATCTCAGCCGACAAGAATGTTTTACCCGATGCGCTGGCATGCCTGGCTGCATCGGCTGCCCTCGCCGTAAGCGATATCCCCTTCAACGGCCCTATCTCTGAGGTCAGGGTTGCACGGATCAACGGCCAGTTCGTTATTAATCCGAACATTGATGCCATGGCTGATGCAGATATCGACATCATTGTGGCTGCCTCCATCGACAACATCATGATGGTGGAAGGTGAAATGAAAGAAGTATCCGAGGATGACATGGTGGAAGCCATCCGCGTTGCGCATGAAGCCATCAAGGATCAATGTACAGCCCAGCTCGAGCTTGCATCAATGATTGAAAAATCAAAAGTAAAAAGGAGCTATTGCCACGAATCAAACAACCCCGAATTCAGGGAAAAGATCAAAGCGGGTACCTACCAGAAGGTTTACGAGATGGCGACCAGCGGCAATGCCAACAAGCATGAGCGCAAAAAGATCATCGAAACCATTAAAGAAGAATTTGTTGCCACACTCACCGATGAGGAAAAAGATGCCAACAAGAACCTGATCGGCCGTTACTATCACGAAGTTGAAAAGGATGCCATCCGCAACGCTACCATGGACAACCGCAAGCGTTTGGACGGACGTAAGCTGGATGAGATCCGCCCCATCTGGTCGGAGATCGATTACCTGCCCGCAGCGCATGGTTCGGCCATTTTTACCCGCGGCGAAACCCAGTCGCTCACCACGGTAACCCTTGGAACAAAACTGGATCAGCAGGCGATCGACGGCGCTATTATCGAAGGCAAAGTGAATTTCATCCTGCATTACAATTTCCCATCCTTTGCAACAGGAGAAGTGAAACCGATACGCAGCACAGGCAGGCGTGAAATAGGCCACGGAAATCTCGCTTTGCGCGCTTTGAAAAACATGATCCCACAGGGAGCTGATAATTTGTATACTATACGTATTGTTTCCGACATCCTCGAATCGAACGGCAGTTCATCAATGGCAACGGTTTGCGCCGGTACCATGGCGCTGATGGATGCCGGCGTTAAAATCACCAAACCCGTTTCCGGCATTGCCATGGGACTCATCACCGACAGCAAGCGCTATGTTGTATTGTCAGATATCCTGGGCGATGAAGATCACCTGGGCGACATGGACTTCAAAGTTTGCGGCACCCGCGACGGAATTACCGCCTGCCAGATGGATATCAAGGTCGACGGATTATCATTTGACATTCTGCGCGAAGCCCTGCTTCAGGCCCGCCAGGGACGCATGCACATCCTCGGTGAAATGGAAAAAACCATTTCTGAACCACGTCCCGATTTCAAACCATTTGTCCCCCGTATTTTCCAGATGAAGGTTCCCAAGGAATTCATCGGAGCCATCATTGGCCCAGGTGGCAAGGTGATCCAGGAGATGCAGCGCGAAACCGGCACCACCATTGTTATTGAAGAGGTTGGTGAATTCGGGATCGTCGATATTGTAGCCGACAATATGGAAGCACGCGACAAGGTGATCGAAAAGATCAAACGCATCGCATCCGTAGCAGAAGTTGGTACCGTTTACAAGGGAAAAGTTAAAAACATCCAGTCATTTGGCGCCTTCGTTGAAATCCTTCCCAACCAGGATGGTTTGCTTCATATTTCTGAAATTGACTGGAAACGATTGGAAAAGGTTGAAGATGCACTGAAAGTTGGCGATGAAATTGAAGTAAAACTGATCGAAGTGGATCCGAAAACCGGAAAGCTGAAACTATCACGCAGGGCATTGCTTCCAAAACCGGAAGGCTACGTTGAACGTAAACCTGAACCGCGTTCCGACAGCCGTCCCGACCGGGGCGACCGGGGTGATCGTAGTCATGACCGCGGAGGTGATCACCGCGGCGGCGACCATCGTGGCCCGAGAAGATAATTATAATGTAACCTTAACCTAATTTTTACGTAAACCGACCCATATTTTAGGTCAAAACAAATTGCGTTCGCATGAGGCAGTTAAAAATTACGAAGCAGGTTACCAATCGCGAAACCGCATCACTGGATAAATATCTCCAGGAGATTGGCAAAGTTGAACTCATTACGGCCGACGAGGAGGTGGCCCTCGCCCAGCGAATCAAGCAGGGCGATATGGCAGCGCTCGAAAAACTGACCAAAGCCAATTTGCGTTTCGTGGTTTCTGTATCAAAACAATATCAAAACCAAGGACTTAGTCTTCCCGACCTGATCAACGAAGGAAACCTGGGACTTATCAAAGCTGCCCAGCGGTTTGATGAAACCCGCGGTTTCAAGTTCATCTCCTATGCTGTGTGGTGGATCCGTCAGTCGATTCTTCAGGCATTGGCCGAACAATCGAGGATTGTGCGTTTACCATTGAATAAAATCGGCTCGATCAATAAGATCAACAAAGCCTATGCCCAGCTGGAACAACAGTACGAACGCGAACCGAATGCAGGTGAAATTGCGCTTCTGCTCGAAGTTTCAGAAAATGAGGTAAAGGAATCGATGCGGAATTCAGGCCGTCATGTTTCCATGGATGCCCCGCTTATTCAGGACGAGGATAACACCATGTACGATGTATTGCGGAGTGAGGAAAATACCACCCCCGACAACGGACTGCTGTATGAATCGCTGAAAAAGGAAATTGAACGCGCTGTATCTACACTCACCCAGCGTGAAGCTGACGTTATCCGGCTCTATTTCGGACTGAATGGCAGCCACCCGATGACCCTGGAGGAGATCGGCGAGAAATTCGACCTTACCCGCGAACGCGTGCGGCAGATCAAGGAAAAAGCCATACGCCGGCTTAAACACACATCGAGGAGTAAGATTTTAAAGACGTATCTGGGATAAAAGCTGGCAAGTTGGTAAGTTGGTAAGTTGGTAAGTTAGTGACTGGCGATTTCGTCACTCGTCACTCGTAATTCGTCACTTGTCACTTGTCACTTGTCACTCGTCACTTGTCACTCGATATTCGTACTTCGTAATTCGTAATTCGTCCTTCCAAATGTCCCATCTGGTAGCGCCTTCCCTCCTCTCTGCCAATTTTCTGAATCTCGAGAAAGATATTGTCATGCTCAATCAAAGTGAGGCCGACTGGTTTCACCTTGATGTCATGGATGGTGTTTTTGTTCCAAACATTTCATTCGGATTTTCCATCATTGAAAAGATAAGGAAAGCAACCCAAAAGGTTCTTGATGTGCATTTAATGATCGTTGATCCCGAACGGTACCTTGAACGGTTCAAAAAGGCCGGAGCCGACATTATCAGCATTCACATGGAGGCATGCAGGAATCCGGTTGAAGCCCTGAGGACCATCAGGACCCTGCATGCAAAAGCAGGCATTGTGATCAACCCTGAAACCCCGGTAAATGTATTGACCGAAGTTATCGCCGAAGCGGATATGGTTCTGTTGATGTCGGTACATCCCGGATTTGGCGGACAGTCGTTCATTCAGGATACCCTGGAAAAAATCATTACACTCCGATCCATGATCACCCTGCAGAACCTCAGCGTGATGATCGAAGTAGATGGAGGCATTGACCTGCAGAACGCCCCGCTACTTGTCAGGCAGGGGGTTGACATCCTGGTAGCCGGCAATACCATTTTTTCGTCGGCCGATCCCACAGCAACCATCCATCAGCTCAAAAACATCCGCTGATTTTACCGGTCACTTTTTTCTTTTCTATTTCAAGCTTCACTTTTTTTCATATTTTTACAAAAAAATCATCCCCGATATGGATTTCAGCGGAGCCAGTGATTATATCGTTCAACGACTGAAAGCAGAGCTTAAACCAACACTGTTTTATCATAGTGTTGAACACACCCTCGATGTGCACAGAGCTGCCAGGCGCCTCATCGAATCCGAACAAATTGAAGAGAAGTACAGAACCCTTATTGAAACAGCAGCAATATACCACGATGCAGGAATCCTCTTACAGTATACCGATCATGAAACTGCATCGGTCAGCCTTGCGAAAATGATCCTTCCCCGTTTTAATTATGCCCCTGCTGACATCGACTACATCGCCGCACTGATCATGGTGACCCGGCTGCCGCAGCGCCCATCGTCACTGGAAGAAAAGATCCTTTGCGATGCTGACCTCGATTACCTTGGCCGTGACGACTTTTTCATCCATGCCTTCCAGCTCAGGCTTGAATGGCAGGTAAATGGCATCAGGCAGATGAATTTACATGACTGGTTTACATCCCAGGTATCATTTTTATCGGGCCATCAATATTTTACAAAATCTGCACTTTTATTAAGGAATGAACAAAAGCAGATAAACCTGCGGGAGATTCAGCAGATACTTCATCCTGCCTGAAAGGGGCAAACAGTTCAGGAATAATGAAATAGAGATCGCCCATTGAATATCGAATATCTAATATTGAATATCGAATATTAAAAAATCGTAAATCGTAAATCGTAAATCGTAAATCCTTATCACATGTCACAACCAACCAAGGAACAGAAGTACAATAAAATTGTCCTGATTCCGACCGATTTCTCTGAAGTATGCGGAAACGCCATTTCTCACGGAGTAAAACTGGCGAAATTCCTCGGATACAGCGTCTGTATCCTGCACATCATCAACAAGGAAACCAAAGCTGCCCTGAAAAAGAAAAATGTGGGGGTCGATTATGTTGAGTGGCGGCTCAGGGAGTACAAAAAATATTATGAAAAAAAGTACAACGTCGACATCGATACCCTGGCAATGGAAGGAAGCATTTTTTCAACCATCAGCGAGGTAGCCACAAAGATCAAAGCCAACCTGATGATCCTCGGCACCCACGGAAAAAAAGGATTACAACACGTTTTCGGGAGCTATGCACTGAAGGTTGTAATCGAGTCGCCCATCCCCGTAGTGGTGGTTCAGAAACGCTCCTTCAAGGAGGGCTACCAGAACATCGTCTTCCCGGTAAGCAACGATGTTGAGTCGCGCCAGGCTGTGCAGTGGGCAAAGCTGATGGCAACACTTTTCAATGCAAAGATTCACATGTTCCTGTGTCCGGAAAAAGATGCGGGACTTAAGACCCGTCTTTCGATCATCACCAAGCAGATCACCGATATTTTCGACGAGGAAAACATTCCATATGGAGTCACAACAGCTTATAAATCAAGTAATTTCGCCGAAGAGGTTATTGCTTACAGCGTCACCGTGCATGCCGACCTGGTGATGATCATGACCCGTCCGAACATCGATGTTCCAGGGTTCAGCCTGGCATCGTGGGATGAGCGGCTGATGTTTAATGAAGCCCAAATTCCTGTTATGGGTATCAACCCGATTGAACTGGGTTATCATTATTATGAGTGGGCGATGTTGACGTAGAGAGGTAGCGAAATAGCGAAATTGCGAGGTAGCGAAATAGCGAAATTGCGAGGTAGCGAATTGCGAAGCAATCACGAACACCCAAAATAAATAAAAATGATCGTGAGTAAATAGCGAGGTAGCAAAATAGTTAAAGGTACAATGATCAGTTAAACAATTTAAAGCAGATGTCAGAGATTATCAGGAGGTATTGGGAAAAGAATCCATTGTTTGTTATCATGGCGCTGGCAGTTCTTTTCCGCTTACTGGCCGCCATTTTTGCCAAAGGCTGGGGGATGTTTGATGATCATTTCATTGTGATTGAATCGGCCGGATCATGGGTCGCCAATCCCGGTAATCATCCCTGGCTTCCGGGCAGTCCTGATAATCATGGTCCGACCGGCCACAACTTGTTTTACCCGGGATTGCATTTCCTGCTTTTCTCGCTTTTGCAGTGGACCGGGATCACCGACCCGCAAATAAAAATGTTTGTCGCACGGCTGATCCACGGGGCATTTTCACTCATCACCGTTTACCTGGGATATAAAATCGCTGCGAAACTTCAGGATGAAAGAGCAGCAAAGCTGGCCGGACTTTTGCTCGCGGTTTTCTGGTTCATGCCATGGATGAGCATCCGGAATCTTGTGGAAATGACCTGTGTCCCCCTGCTGATGGCAGGATACTGGATGATCTTCCGGGAAAAACAAGGGTCGCGTGTTTTCATGGCATGGTTCCTGGCAGGTCTCCTGTTCGGACTATCGGTTGATATCAGGCCGCAAGCCGTCTTTTTTCCCATCGGCATTGGCCTGGTCATCCTGTTTCAGCGAAAATGGCGCGAACTCCTGGCCCTCTCGCTGGGCTCACTGTTTACTTTTTCACTGGTCCAGGGCGGCATTGATTTTTTCATATGGGGTAAGCCGTTCGCTGAAATGCTGGAATATTTAAATGTTTGTGTCACAGAGCGCAACGACTATATTTCACTTCCCTGGTACAACTATTTCCTGACCATCTTTGCCCTTCTTATTCCACCGGTCAGTCTTTTCCTCTTCTTTGGTTTTGTTAAGAGCTGGAAGAAATACCTCGTGGTTTTCATCCCGGTTTTACTGTTTTTTATCTTTCATTCCTATTTCCCGAATAAGCAGGAGCGGTTTATCCTCCCCATGATCCCGCTGATGATCGTGTTCGGTGCGATGGGATGGTCTGCTTTTGCAGCCAATTCAGGATTCTGGAAGAGAAATCCGAAATTGCTTTCATGGTCATGGGGCTTTTTCTGGACCCTCAACACCATTCTTTTACTGACCTTTACCTTTACCTACTCGAAAAAAGCAAGGGTCGAGTCGATGACCTATCTTTCAAGATACCCCAACATTAAAGCCATTGCTGTTGTTGATGAAGAAAACGGCCCTGAACTGATGCCTAAATTTTACCTGAATCAATGGCCAGTGTCGTACAACGAATTTGTGGGTGATCTGAGCGCCGATACAATCCTTGCCGTTGCATACCGGCACAGCGCAACCTCCCCGCCCGGTTTTATTCTCTTCACCGGCGACAAGCAGATACAACCCATGGTAGTAAAGGCCAGGAAATACTTTCCCCGGCTGATCTATGAAACAACGATAGAGCCAGGGTTCATCGACCGTTTTGTACATTGGTTAAACCCGATCAACAAAAACCGCAGGATATTTATCTACCGCAACAGCGCTGTTGTCCCCGAACGAATTGACAAATGATATGACCGACCGTAAGAAGATCAACATCGCCCAGCCTTCATTTCTCGGGAACGAAAAAAAATACCTGCTTGATACCATTGAAAGCGGCTGGATCAGTTCCATCGGTCCCTATATTGAAAAGTTTGAACAGGAGTTTGCAAGGTACCATGGCGTAAAGCATGCCATTGCCACACACAATGGCACCATTGCCCTTCACCTCGCGCTTGTGGCTGCCGGCATCACCAGTGACGATGAGGTTATCGTTCCCGATTTCACCTTCGTTGCCACCGCCAACAGCGTTCGTTACTGCAATGCGCGGCCAATCCTGACCGATGTGGATGCAGGTGACTGGAATATTGATCCCGATGCGGTCGCAGCCAACATCACTCCGAAAACAAAAGCCATCATTCCGGTTCATCTGTATGGGAATCCCGCACGGATGGACAAGTTGGGCGCACTTGCACGGAAGCATGGCCTGATCATGATCGAAGACTGTGCCGAAGCCCTGGGAGCCACGTACAACGGTAAGCGGGTTGGCACCATGGGCGATATCGGCTGCTTTTCCTTCTTCGGAAACAAGATCATCACCACCGGCGAAGGGGGGATGTGCATCACCGACAACGACGCACTGGCCGAACGCATGCGCATCCTGCGTGATCATGGTATGAACAGGCAGAAAAAATACTGGTACGATTTCCTGGGATTTAATTACCGGATGACAAACATGCAGGCAGCCATTGGGCTTGCACAGCTGGAACAGCTTGATGATCTGCTTAATATGCGCGACGAAATATACCGCACTTATCAAAATGCTTTCGTGAATTGTTCACAGGTAGTTCTCCAGGAAACGCATCACCAGCGGCATGTAAACTGGATTTTTACCCTGCGGATGAAGGGATTCACCGAAACCCGCCGCGACGACGTTATGGAGGTTCTGAAGGCCCAGAATATCGATTCCAGGCCAGCCTTCTATCCTATTCACCATATGGAGTTTTACAGGCATGACGGTTTTTTCAGAACCACTCCCGCCAACAGTGTCCTGGTTTCGCAGGAAGCGATCAGCTTGCCAACCTTCATAGGCCTTGGCGAATCCGATATCAACTTTATTGCCCAAACCTTAATCGGATCTATTAATCACTAACCCGCCCAACCACCCTGTCAAGGTGGTGGACACTGACAGGGTTGTAAAAAATGACTGACCGATGAAGCTATCTGTAATTCTGCCAACCTTTAACGAAAAAGATTCGATTATCCTGCTGATTGCTGAGATCTTATCGATCCTTGAAAAGGAAAAGATCGATCATGAGGTGGTTATTGTTGACGATAACAGTCCTGACGGAACCTATCGTGAGATTGTGAAGGCCTTTGCCGGAAACCAGCTGGTTGTACCCATGCTTCGAACCACTGAAAAGGGGCTTGCAACAGCTATCCTGCATGGAATTCAGCATTGCAGCGGAGATAAAGTGGTGGTGATGGATACCGACTTTAACCATCCTCCTGAACTGATTCCGCTCCTGGTCAAGATCACCGATTATTTCGACATCGCCCTCGGATCGCGCTACGTGATCGGAGGAGGTATGGAGACCTCACGCATGCGCTACATCGGGAGTAAATTGTTTAACAAGTTCATCCATTACACCTTGCGGGTGAAAACAACAGATAACCTCAGCGGTTACTTTGCTTTCAATAAAAGGATTCTCGATGGGATTGACGCATCAGCAATTTTTTACGGTTACGGCGACTATTTCATCCGGTTCCTGTATGTGATGCAGAAAAAGAAAAAATTCATTCTCGAAGTCCCTGTGGTCTATAAGGACCGCAAAGGGGGCCTTTCAAAAACCAATCTCAAAAATGAACTCATCCGGTACACCCGAACCGTGATGAGAATCCGCTTTGGTTGGGATGAAAAAAACTGGAAATCATGAATGTGTCTGAAGCCAGGGATTCCATAGAAAAACTAGCTGATGAGATCAGAAAGCATAATTACAATTATTATGTGCTTTCAAAACCAGTGATCAGCGATTACGAATTCGACCGTTTGCTTCAGCGGTTGATTGAACTGGAGAAGGCGTTCCCGGCACTTTTGTCGCCCGACTCCCCTACCCAGCATGTTGGGGGTGAGATCACGAAAGATTTCAGGCAGATTGTCCATAAATACCCCATGCTTTCGCTTGGCAACACTTACTCAGAAGAGGATATCCGCGATTTTGAGGAACGAATTCACAAGACGATCGGCTACGAGGTTGAATATGTATGCGAACTGAAATTCGATGGGGTGGCCATCGGTCTCACTTACCGTAATGGCCGGCTTGTGCAGGCGGTCACCCGGGGCGATGGCATCAGAGGCGACGACGTAACCACCAATGTGAAAACGATAAAAAGTATTCCACTAAGGCTCCAGGGCAGGGATTACCCCGAAGAATTCGAGATCCGTGGTGAAATCATTCTGCCCCATGCCAGTTTCGAAAAAATGAATGAGCAACGGATGGAGGATGGCGAAGATCCTTTTGCAAACCCGCGCAACGCCGCGTCGGGCACTTTGAAAATGCAGGATTCTGCCGAAGTTGCCAGGCGTAACCTCGATGGGTTCTTCTATTATCTCCCGGGAAATGATCTTCCATTCCGCACACATTATGAAAGCCTCCAGGCAGCCCGGTTATGGGGATTTAAAATCTCGGAGTACGCTGTACGCTGCAAAACCATTGGAGATATTTTTGATTATCTCAGCACCTGGGATCAGGCACGCCATGAACTTCCTTACGATATCGACGGGATTGTGATCAAGGTGAATGACATCAGGCAGCAGGAACTGCTGGGCTTCACGGCAAAATCGCCGCGATGGGCCATTGCCTGTAAATTCAAGGCTGAGCAGGTCAGTACGCGGCTGTTGTCGGTCGATTTCCAGGTAGGCCGTACCGGTGCAGTAACCCCGGTTGCAAACCTGGAGCCTGTGCAGCTGGCCGGCACGGTTGTTAAACGGGCCACCCTGCACAATGCGGGTGTCATCAGCACACTCGATGTGCGGATCGGCGACATGGTATTCGTAGAAAAGGGGGGCGAGATTATTCCAAAAATCATCAGTGTCGACCTCGGCGAGCGCCCGGCCGGCGCCACCCAACTTAATTTTATAACCCATTGCCCCGAATGCGGCACCCTGCTGATCCGCACTGAAGGCGAAGCAGCCTGGTACTGCCCCAACGAACAGGGCTGCCCCCCGCAGATCAAGGGAAAACTTGAGCATTTTATTTCGCGTAAGGCCATGAACATCGACAGCCTGGGTGAAGGAAAAATTGAAATACTGTTTGATAACGGGCTGGTTCACAATTATGCCGACTTGTATAATCTGACCTACGACCAGCTTATCGGGCTCGAAAAAACCTATGAGCCCTCCGGTGAGAAAAAGGAGAAAAAGATCAGTTTCCGTGAAAAAACCGTTTCCAATATTCTTAACGGAATTGACGCATCGAAGGGGGTAAGTTTCGATCGTGTGCTCTATGCCCTGGGTATTCGTTTTGTTGGCGAAACTGTGGCAAAAAAGCTGGCGTTCCATTTTATTACCGTTGAGAAGCTCATGGAGGCTGATTACGACCGGTTGGTCGAAGTTGAAGAGATCGGTGAAAAAATTGCGCAAAGCATCCGCTCCTGGTTTTCCGATCCACAGCATACTGCACTCATCGGAAAGCTCAGGGCAGCCGGAATACTGTTCAGAATAGATGAATCGCTGGTAACACGTCTGAGCGACAGGTTAGCCGGGTTAACCTTTGTGGTCAGCGGTACTTTTCAGAATTTTTCAAGGGATGAATTGAAAAAAACCATCGAAACGCATGGTGGTAAAAATATAGGATCCATCTCATCCAAAACAAGCTATCTCCTGGCCGGAGAAAATATGGGTCCCGAGAAGCGTAAAAAGGCTGAAAAGCTGGGAGTTCCGATTATTTCCGAATCCGATTTTGTAAAAATTCTCCTGGAAAACTGATCCCCTGTTACCGATCAGGAAAATATTTATTGCATTTTATTTGGTTTATGGTATAAACTTATTTATGTTTGCAACTTATTTATAAATATCAACTATTGTGACTACACTCAAAAATCGAAAAAAACTGACAGCCTAATTTGTAATTTACCTGATCGAAAGTGTAATCTTGAATTTGAAAAACAACCAATCCGTAACAACATTAACATTGGAATCAAATGAAAAGGAATAACAGTATTTTGATTTACGCATTAATGGGTGCAGCAACCATTTTCCTGACCGTCATCCATTTTGAAACATTTTCACAAAACACCCTATATAAAAGGCTTGTCTATGAATGGAATGCCCCAGGTGATCAGGCGACATTTCCGGTTGTACTGGTATTGGGTGGCTCTGAAGGTGGGCTGACATACGCCAGGGAATGGGCGAAAGTATTAACAAAAAAGGGCTTTGGGGTAATGGCCTTAGCCTACTTTGGCAGCGAGGGTCTCAACAAACAATTAGAGGAGATCCCCATGGAGTATTTTCAGCAGGCTCTTGATACGTTAAAAACATTTAAAGGCGTAATGATTGATAAAATAGCCATAATAAGTATCTCTAAAGGAACAGAACCTGCTCTTTTGCTTGCATCAGAAAATAAATCAATCCGATTGGTGATTGCTGCATCACCCAGTCACGTGGTTTGGCAGGGAATAAACAGAGCAGACTACAGCAGTATTAAATCAAGTTTGACTAAAAATGGCAACCCACTTCCTTTTGTACATTACGACTATAGTAAGGGATATTACCCTATCATAAACTTTTACCTGGGTGCATTAGACAAACCCGTTGATGAACAGACTATTATACCAGTTGGAAATTCAAATGCAAGAATTATTCTATTCTCAGGAGATCAAGACCAGATATGGCCTTCAAACTTAATGTCGGAAGCTATAAAAAAGAGGCTCAAGTTAAAAAATCATGATGAACAATTGCTGAGTTTTAATTACCCAAATGCCGGACATGCTTTTTTAATCCCTTACCAAACTTCGGATGAAAAAAAGGAAATACTTAAAGGTATTATCGAACACATCAGTTTTTTGGGAGGAAGTATCGAGGCTTTTGATGAGGCGATGACTCAAAGCAACGAAATAGTAATGATTGAGTTACTCAAGATGAAAAACGATGACAATTAACAGAAAATGTGGTTCAATCGATGGTAATGATTGATATATCAATAGTAGTTCAAGTGTTTATTGGAAATCAAATTTAAAATAACTCATCAATTATGGAAACAAAAGAAAATTTAAATGAGCAAGACAGTCTGAAAATCATCAATGAAATGATTGCTACGGCCAAAACCAGTGTCAGCGACAACAGCTTTCATTATTTGCTCTGGGGCTGGCTGGTACTGATTGCCAGCGGGCTGGACTATTATTTATTAACGATCACCCATTCTCCAAACCATTGGCTGCCGTGGCCGGTTTTAATGGGGACGGGTGGAATAATCGCGTTAATTTATTCTCTTTTTCAAAAGCGAAAAGAAAAAGTAAAGACCTATTTCGAGACCTTCCTGGGCCATACCTGGTTCAGCGTCCTGGTCGCGCTTTTCCTTACAGCATTCGTCGGGGGCAGGTTTGGCGGCCAGATCGCGTATCCTGTAATCATGATCATATATGGCATGGGGTTATTTGTTTCCGGTATGACATTCCGCTTCATACCATTGATCATTGGCAGTATAATTTGCTGGGCATGCGCTGCGGCAGCCTGCTATGTAACACACGACATTCAGTTAATTCTTTTGGGGATATCGGTTTTAAGCGGATACATCATTCCGGGTTACATTTTGAAATTAAGCTTCAAAAATGGCACAGTATAACGAACTTGATCCCATACTTCATTCGCAACTGCGACTTGCTATTGTTTCGATACTGGTTAGTGTACTGGAGGCTGAATTCACCTTCCTGAAGGAAAAAACTGGTTCCACTGCAGGAAATCTCAGTGTTCAGCTTGAGAAACTCAGCAATGAAGGGTACATTTCAATTGAAAAATCCTTTCGGAACAAACGCCCCTTAACGACCTGCCGGATCACCCCGAAAGGGATCCGGCAGTTTGAAAGCTATGTTCATTCTATTCAGGTCTATATTCACCCAAAAAAATAAAAAATCCGGTTTCTCGCCTGCATTCACATACCTACCCTGTCAGTGTCACGGACCCTGACAGGGTAGGTTTTTTCTTTTACTGCACTTTTTTAATCGATCCAGCGCCGGAAACACTTTGGTCAACTTCGGCAGGCGATCCCTTGTATTTAACGCTGCCAGCTCCTGAAATCTCGGCGCGAATCCTCTTCGACACATTTATCTGTGCATTGCCGGCACCACTGATCCCAAGGTCGTAGTTTTCGGCAGCCATTTCATAGGCAAAAATGTCGGAAGCCCCCGACAGATCCATAGACACATCAACGGCAGAACCTGAAAATTTCATCTTGCTGGCGCCGCTGCAATCGAGCGTCAACTTCTGAACAGCAATATTCAGTTTGGAATCCGATGCTCCCGATGCATCGATGCTGAGTTCGGGAACCGTAATGAGGCCATCGGTTTCAATATCAACTGCACCACTCACATCAATTTCCTTCAGATCCTTCACGGTTATATAAACCCGCATCACTGTGACGTGCTGAACCGGCTTCCGGGTGTCAATCTTCAGCGTTCCGCCAACAACCTCGGTACGAATGACCGGGAGCAGGTTGGCATCAGCTTCCACTGTAACCTCCTCCTTCTCCCCCTGCTTCAGGATGATATCAAATGCACCGGAAACATCAATGGCATCAAATCCGGAAACCGTGCGGGTCTCCTTTAAAACATTTCCATCTCCATGAGCCCCGCCAACTACGCTGCAACTGGCAAAAAGACCCGAAACACCCATAAACAGGGTCACAAACATAAAAACTGAAAAAAATCTTGTTGTTTTCATAGGTTAAAATTTTGGTTATTGGACGAATAAAAAAAATATAGTTACAATCAAAATTCAAAAAGCAAAATTCAAAAATCAAAACCACAAATTATAACTCAAAGATCAAAAATCAAAAACACAAATTATAACTGTTAGAGGTTGCAGTTTTCAATAATTCCTTCCGGCTCCAAATCTCCACATCCTCACATCTCCACATCTCCACATTTTCACATCTTCAAATCTTCTGCCTGCCGGAGTTATTTGAGTTTCACATTTCCATACATACTGCGCACGCTGACCTTACTCCCGGGTGATTCTGTTCCGCCAATCGTACCTTTATAGCTACTGGAAGTGGGGGTTGTTGAACGATATGAAAATTTAGCTTTGTCCGATGGGAAGTCAAGGTCGCAGAATTTCAGTTCAGCCTCCAGGCTGTACTTTGCCTGTTCGTTTAGACCAATCGATACATCACCGTATTTATTCACGATGTTCACCGAGGTGAAATCGGTGGGCATTTCATGTACGTCGCAGTTACCATATTGTATATCAAGATTCAGGCTTTGTTCAATGCGCTGAATATCGATATCGGAAAATTTCGATTTGCTTTCAACAGCCGACGAATTTTCCATATTCAGTTTTCCGCCTTCAAAAACAACATTGAGTGCAATGATCTTTTCGGCATCCAGGTCTGAGAATTTGGAATCGAGCCGCAAACTGCCTGCATAGTCCAGTTCCATCTGTGAATATTTCAGGATAACCACAGCTCCTTTGATCCAGTTGACCTGTGCCTTGCTGAATTTAATCTCGAGCAGGTTATCGGAGTTTCCCAGCTTTTTAGCCTCCAGGTTTCCATACCCCAGGTTGATCCGTCCCTTCCCATTGAATTCGTTGATAAAGATATCCCCAAATTTATTGGTAAGATCGAGGCTGATGGACACCGGCATGAGGACCTTGTAATCGATGGAAAAATTACCTTTGATGGATGATTTTCCCTCTTCAATAGTGGTGATGGCGCTCACTGCTGATGGCGAATCGGTAAAAGCGACCGAGATCCGGTTGAACCTTTTAGCTGCCCCCTCCTGATCGCTGGCCGTAACTGTGATCGTAACCTCGATGGAGATGGAATTCTTTTCCCAGTTTGTGCAGCTGACCTTGCCAAAACGGTTGCTGATGGTTAGCTGGGCATCGGGGTTTACGGCATATTCCTTTTTGATCACCTTGGTGAATTCATCGCTTGCCTTCACTCCTTTAATTCCGAGCAGGAGCAGCATCAACAGCGTGAAATAGAATATTTTGAATAATGCTTTCATGACGTTAGGTATTACTATTTGTTAGATTGGTTGAGTTGATGGATGATATTGTTGAGAATGATCCCTTTCATTTGCTGATTCCGGACGATCGCATCGAGAATGTGCTCGTTGCCGGGATTGCCCGACCAGGTTTGCTTCAGATCAGCTGTTGCCAGATCGAGGCTCCTGATCTCTTTCATTGCCGATTCGGTTAACGAAAGCGCCTCTGCATTGTTTGCTGCCAGTTTGTTCAGTGCGCCCAGCTGCGCGGTGGCCTGATTATCATAATATTGCACAGCTTCGGTGATCTCGAGCGGCAATTCGGTATCCGTCGGGCCCGAGGCAAACCTCTCCCTGATTTCGTTTGTGGCAAATTCGAACACAAACACACTCACGCTGATCAGGATCAGGATCAGGGCAGCGGCCTTCAGCATCACCGAACGGTTGCCGGCCGGCTTCAGCATCACCGGTTGTTCGTTTAACCGCGATCTGAATCTGTCGAAATGACAGGGATCCGGTTCAAAGGTTTCGAATTCCTGCTGGTGTTCCCTGATATACTTTTCGAGTTCTGACATGGTTAGTTGGCGCTAAAAGCATTCATTAGACTATTTTCCTTCAAAATGGCCAGTAATTTCTGGCGGGCCCGCGAATAACGGGTCCGCGAAAGCTGGTTCGAAATATGCAATATTTGTGCAATCTCTTCATGATCATATCCTTCGAGTAAAAAGAGGGACAGAACCACCCGGTATTCGCCGGGCAGCTGAAAAATTGCTTTCTTCACCCCGGCCACCTGCAGCTGCAGCTCCTCATCCCTGCTCTCTTCAACCTGATCGGGTAAATCGATCGATGCCTCATCCAGTGAAATGATCTCCTTCTGTTTCCTTAAATAATCGAGCGATCGGTTGACCACGATGCGTTTGAGCCATGATCCGAAACTGCCCTCCCCTGTGTAGCTTTCAATCCGCTGAAAGGCATCGAGAAACGATTCCTGCATGATATCCTCAGCTTCAGCAGTGTCGTTTACGATCCGGAGACAGGTGTTATACATGGCCTTATAGTATAGTTTATATATTTTAAATTGAGCGTTCCGGTCACCCCAG
>CAISJJ010000423.1 GCA_903885595.1 uncultured Bacteroidales bacterium | reverse complement strand
ATACACAGCTGAGACTATTACTCTTGACTCTGATGCCCCCGGATTTAGTACTAGAAAAGATGGGCTATGGTCAGGGCGTACTCTGTTTCAACTTTACAAATCATCCTATACCCCATGGGAATGGCACGAAGAACTTTTCAATCTAGCAAAGGAAGAAGGCTTGGTATGTTTCTCCTCTCCCTTTGATAAAACAGCAGTCGATTTTCTTGAAAAGCTAAATACCCCTGCCTATAAAATTGCATCTTTTGAAATCACTGACATTCCGTTAATTGAATATGCGGCATCTAAAGGTAAACCGATCATAATTTCAACAGGCATTGCAACTCATGAAGACATAGAGTTAGCTCTGGATGCCTGTTATAGAATGGGGAATAAAGATATTGCTTTACTCAAATGTACTTCCAGTTATCCAGCTCCTATTGAGGAAGCCAACATGATCATGATTAAAGACATGGCTATGCGCTATGGTGTGATTACGGGGCTTTCTGATCACACCATGGGATGTGCGGTTCCTATTGTCGCTACAGCCTATGGTGCAAAAATTATTGAAAAACATTTTATTCTTGACCATTCAATTGGGGGGCCTGATGCTGCTTTCTCTATGTCTGCAGAAGAATTTTCAGCTATGGTGAAAGTAGTGCGGGAAGCTGAAAAGGCCATTGGAGTCGTTGATTATTCCTTAACAGAAAACCAGAAAAAAAGCAGAGAATTTTCTCGTTCAATTTATGTTGTGGAGGACATGAAATCAGGAGATATTGTGACTGAAAAAAATGTAAGAAGCATAAGACCTGGATTTGGTTTACATCCGAAATACCTGTCAGAAGTGATAGGGAAAAAGATTAAGATAGATGTAACACGTGGTACGCCTTTAGGATTTGAAATGGTTCTTTAGCAACTTTAAATTTTCAACTTTTTTGATATTTCCAAAATTTTCTCCATTCATTGGTAATGATTTTTCGAAAAGCTCAGAACTTCTTTTTCAGTCCTGTATCTACAATTATTCTTCGGCTGTTTGAGTTCACAAAATACATAAACTGAAATGCAAGAGGAATCGAAATTCAATATAGCCGAAGAAATAAATAAAATGTATCCCAGGATTTCAGGCAATAATAATTATGCTTATGGTGATAATTTTGTTGCTGCAAAGTATTGCGGATTTGATAAAGTCCCTAAAGGCATCAATGGAGAATGGCAGCATGGCCATATTATTCCAGAAAGAAACATTATTCCAGATTTCGTTGTGGGCTCTGATGGCTTATCACATTTTAATAAATATAAAAAGTATTACGTTGCCAGATTCGATCAGGTAGAATATTTGAAATTAAATGGATACAAAGATGTTTTAGCAATCGGACTACCTATTATTTACTTACCAACACCAAAGGTAGATCGAATTCTAAATAGCTTGCTGATTATGCCGGTACATTCATTAAGTGACACGAAGGAATCATGGGATGAAAATGAATATGTGAGGTTTATTGATAATTTTTCTCATGAGTTTTCCAAAATTATTTGTTGTCTTCATAAAAGCGATTGGGATAAGAATTATTGGAAAAAGTATTTTCTAGCTCGTAATATCGAGGTAATCATTGGAGCAGATGAGAAAGATGAAAATACATTACCACGACTAGCCTACCTGTTTTCGAGGTTCGAATATGTCACATCAAATGGATTTGGATCACATATAGCCTATGCATCATTTTTCGGCGCTAAATCTTCCATTGCAGGACCACCACCAAAATGGCGACGTGAAGATTTTGCGGATTT
>CAISJJ010000422.1 GCA_903885595.1 uncultured Bacteroidales bacterium | reverse complement strand
GGCAGAACCACAAAATTCGGTAGAACCAGCAATTTTACCGTGAAAATGCAGGGAGCGAAGGCGGTGTCAGCGGCGCACATCAGGGATGGGAGGTTGTCAATGGAAGCTTATCGAATAGAAAAAAGAGTAAATCAACTTCTTCAACATTGCGTGGC
Source organism: uncultured Bacteroidales bacterium (assembly GCA_903885595.1). Taxonomy (GTDB): domain Bacteria; phylum Bacteroidota; class Bacteroidia; order Bacteroidales; family FEN-979; genus CAIVAT01. The sequence goes on along the minus strand of CAISJJ010000422.1, from coordinate 1,569 downwards.
AAAGTGATCAAGTATATTGATCCGACAGAACCCGTTGCTCAGGATGATTGTGAGTTATTAAAATGATATTGCTGGATACTCACATATGGATATGGTTCGCAGATGAAAGCAATCAACTCACACGGAATCATAGGGAAATTATCGAACATCATCGGGCAGGTGGATTGGGTGTGAGTGCTATTTCCTGCTGGGAGGTTGCCAAACAGACCTATGCGATATCCCCTGTCTGAATGTTCAATGTCACCTTATTTACTTGACAACATGTCACGAAAGCAGGATATTGTAAAAAGTAGAGGAGGTTTCCCGACATGCAGACTATGACAGTGAGCCAGTTTAAGTCCCATTTTTCAGGAGTACTCGACCTTGTTCAACACGGCGAGGATATCGTCATCAGCTACGGCAAGAAGAAGGAAAAAATTGCGGTACTGGTGCCATTTGCCAACTATAAAGGCAAGCCGCAGCGCATTTTGGGGCTGTTGGCTGGCAAGGCATCATTCTCAATTGCCGATGACTTCAAAATCACTGACGACGAATTCCTTTCCTCATGAACTGCCTGCTCGATACCCATGCCTTGCTCTGGACGTTGTTCGATCCCGATCGACTGGGTAAAAAAGCAGCGGACTGTATCCGAAATCCTGATGTGACCGTTGCGGTCAGCGTTGTCACATTTTGGGAAATCTCCCTCAAGTACGCTACCGGTAAATTGCAACTTGACAACGTGATTCCCGATGACTTTCCAGAGGTCGTCCGTCAGTCGGGTTTTTCCATACTTCAACTTGCCGACACCGAAGCGGCTACCTTCCACCGCCTGCCCCGCACGAGACATAAAGACCCTTTTGACCGTCTGATTATTTGGCAGTCCATTTCCCGCAAGCTTACTCTCGTTTCCCAGGATAGGGCCTTTGCTGACTATAAAAAGCTTGGGCTGAAAGTCATCTGGTAAAGGTTTCATCGAAGCCAATTATCGCCGCTGTACCACCGCAACGCTCGGCTTCGCTCTCACAATCTATTCTTATTCGTTAGAAATGCCAAAATGAGAATTGCTGGTTTTTTTGTTGCTTAAGATAATGAGTTTAGATAATATTGCTACTGAAGAAAGATGTTTAAACACTAAAGGAGAATGTTTCATGAAACTAAAACATTGGGTAACAATGGCTATTTTCTTAATTTATTCTGTATTTCAGGCATTTGCGGCTGATTCGCCCAAAGCCAATTCTTCGAATGAAGTTTTGCCAGGAAATGTGAATGTGATCTCAGATTCAGATACTTCAGCCAAAGGCAGTGCAACGACATCGAATCCAACAGGGGCATCTAATCCTTTTCTGGATGCCCTTCGACAAAGGAACAATACTCAGCCAACATCGGGGGAAGCTCCAAAACGGAATGCAACACCAGAAGCCGAAAATCCTTTCAAGTCGATCATTGAGAAAAAATAATCAAATTAAAATTTCATTGACAGCGCCCAGTTTAGTCCCCATGATTGGGCCTGATTAATGGCCCTGTTTTTAGGCGCCGGGAAAGGGTTTCATAAGGAGGTTTATCGTGTTGCAGGTGAAAGTCAGTATTCAT
>CAISJJ010000421.1 GCA_903885595.1 uncultured Bacteroidales bacterium | reverse complement strand
CTCTGCCGTAAATAACTCACAATTTTGGGGCCCAACTTTATTTATGAATAAAGGTGATGTTGTTCATATGAATGTACAAAATAACCTAATGGACACAACAACTTTACACTGGCATGGTTTGCATTTGCCGGCCGTTATGGATGGTGGCCCTCATCAGACGATACCACCGGGAACATCGTGGCAGCCAACATGGAAAGTAACCAATAATGCTTCCACATTCTGGTATCATCCTCATTTGCACATGATGACAATGGAGCATGTTGCAAGAGGAATTGGTGGGTTTATCATTATCAGAGATCCATTGGAGTCAGCCTTAGCCTTACCAAGAACTTACGGAGTTGATGATATTCCCGTTGCATTCACAAGCAGAAAATATTCTTCAAATAATGAGTTAGATATAACTTCAGGAGTTTACGGTGATTATCAATTAGCAAATGGTACTTCAAATGCTCAAATCAATTTGCCCCAACAATTTATAAGATTAAGAATATTGAATGCCGAAGTTGAACGCGGATATAATTTGGGTTTCAGCGATAACAGAACCTTTTATGTGATCGGCAATGATGGAGGATTATTAAATGCTCCCGTTTCAGTAACTAGAGTTAAATTGATGGTTGGCGAAAGAATAGAAATATTAGTCGATCTTTCTAAAGATAACATCGGTTCAAGTATTGACCTTAAAGCCTATAATGCTAATCAGACTTTTGGATTTCCAGGTGGTGAGCCGGCACAAAGCGGTCAATTCGGAAGTTTATTGAATAACAAGGATTTTGTTTTATTGCATATTAACATTAAAGCAACTACCTTAAATGCAATTACATCGCTTCCTTCCAAATTAGCAAATAACACATATTGGACGGCTAATGATGCTACAAATAGTAGAACGATAAATGTTACAGGAGGTCAGCCGAATGTACCCTTTTCTTTCGATAATTCTGTATTCGATATGATGAAAATTAATCAAAAAGTAAGTCTAAATACTGTTGAACAATGGACAATAACGAATAATAATATATTTGGCCATGCTTTCCATATTCACGATGTTCAATTTAAAATAGTTTCAAGAAGTTCCGGTAAGGTTGAAGATTATGAATCGGGCTGGAAGGATGTTTTATATTTGCCAATTTCTCAATCAGCTACATTTGTTACCAAGTTTGAAGATTATGCAGATTCTACTCATCCTTTCATGTATCATTGCCATTTTGGAAATCATGAAGATGGAGGAATGATGGGACAATTCTTAGTAATTGATTCACAAACAGATGTTAATGATAATTCCATAATTTCAGGCAATGCACTTGAACAAAACTATCCAAATCCATTTAGCAATATATCAACAATAAAATATAACGTTTCCACACCCGATAATGTCTCTATTAAGTTATTTGATACTTTTGGAAATCAAATAGCAACTATTGTTGACCGATATCAGGAGCCCGGATCCTATTTTTTTTCTATAAATTCCGAAGAATTGAATTTGAGCAATGGAGTTTATTTTTATAGACTTAATAATGGTAATATTTCAGAAACAAAATCAATGATTATTATAAAGTGATAAATAAGTAGG
>CAISJJ010000420.1 GCA_903885595.1 uncultured Bacteroidales bacterium | reverse complement strand
TTGTCGAAGTTGGATACTTCAGCAGCTTTACCCACAATGGGACATGGTACACCCTTCGCACAACACCTCAATTCGATCAAGATGGACTGTGGTTCCATCACGGTATCGGGTTTTCCGGTGTTGGCAGCCTTACCCGCACCCTGGTCGAACTCATCAGACTCAGTCCGGCAGGTTTGACAGCCGAAATGATTGGAGACAAACTCCATTGCCGCTGTCATTCCATGTTAGGGATATGGAAATTATAAATTTACCGTTTTAGGATGGATTGCTATATCCCACCAGTGTAAAATTGCTGATCGTTGCAATCGCTGTTCAAGTTCTAATTTTTCGTTGCCGGAAACCTTGATGCCTTTTTCATATGCTGCATCCAACAACCGCGTCACAGTACGCAGACCCTTCCAGAAAAAATTACCGGCTCGTTTCACTACAGTATCCACGGTGTCCAACAAATATCCATTCCATGACTTTTCAAGCCCAGCCCAATAGCGCTCAATGCTATTGTATTTGCTGTGATAGGGAGGATAGTAAATGAGTCGAATACAAAGTCCTGTCATGTCTGCAAATTCTGTCAAACGGAATAGAAATTGAGTGCGACGTCCGCTGCATTCTGGTCCGTTGTCCATATTAATGACAAGCTGTTTCAACCCACAAAGCTCCTGCTTTCTTTCCTCCCACCAGAGATGAAGACCGTCAACAATAAAGTCGCTGGTTTTATAGCTGGTACCGAAAAACAGGAACGACCTGCCGGTAATCGGTTCCAAAATACCACCAGGCACCAACTTTTCTTTGGAGCACATATCATGATCCAGAGCCTTAACAGGCTTTGTGCCACGTGACTGGCCTCCTCTGGAGTATTCACCAACATTCACTGTTGCCTTTGTGTCTATACTGATTCTCAAGGTTTCAGGGTCAGCATCTGCCAGAGCATTCATCTGCCAGACGTTTGCAAAGATTGCGTCAGTTTCTGCTGTTTTTTTTGGACCTTGGTTTTTGCCACAGTACGCAATCGGTAATCATGACGAATCAGGATGTTGGAAATCGTGCGCACGGTCGGCAATGATTCTGCTGACCACCCTTTCTCCACAAGAGCATCATATACGGCTTTAGCCGTCATGTTCGTGTACAACAAGGTTGTGCGCAAATGAGATTCCGCTTCACTATGTGGTTCCATAATGGTGCGTATTTCGGCCAGCAGCTCGGGTTTCTTATCTTCTGTTTTCGGTTTGAGTCGCGTAGATAAGTCGTTCACGCATGAAATGCCGGTTTGAAATTCATTGATTCCAACCTCCACTACAGACCGGCCCCAGCCAAACACATCCTCGGCAACACGATGCTTGCCGTCCAGCAACATCAGTGTCACATCTCCCATCGCACTACGCCTCACAGGCCAGGGAATCAAATCAACCAAACGCGAAATCAAGCCCACCAGTTCTGGTGATATCCCCTTCCGAACCAGAGTCGATGTTTTCATATGCAGACCCTCCTTTTTTGCAGTATGAAAACATTATAAACGGTAATTTAATATTTTCCAATCCCCTTATCAACCCTATTCATTTTGTCGAAGGTGTCAAATTTCCATAATATATTAGGAATAATCTCACTGATAGGTGGTTGCTTTATCTCGTTCATGGGATACCAAAACTTAAGAACAAAAAGGGTGG
>CAISJJ010000419.1 GCA_903885595.1 uncultured Bacteroidales bacterium | reverse complement strand
TCTTTTTCTCTGACTACTACAAACAAGTTCGTTGTGTAAATTAAGAAACCGCCGTATACCGAACGGTACGTACGGTGGTGTGAGAGGACGGAAAATAAATTAGGAGGAAAACCTATTTTATTTTCCTCCTACTCGATTTTTCAGGACTATGTTTGGAAGGGTTTCTTTTTCCTGTGACAAATTATTTTTACCACATCCCTGGCCGATTTGATGGCAACAGGCAATCCACCCCCGGGAATCGTCCAGTGGCCAATAAAGTAAAAATCTTTTAGTCCGGGCATTTCAGTTTTTACCGGTGATTGCGCGATGATGTTCTTTCCGGGAAGCCAGCCCTGCACGCTGCCTTTCCAGTTGCCGGTATAACGCTGGAATGTTGCCGGGGTGGCGACATCCGTTACTTCGATTTTTTCTTTAAGTCCGCCAAGTCTGGCATCTGCGGCATCGATGATTGCCCGGGCAAATTCTTGTTTTTCAGCCTGGTATCGTTCAGGATCTGATTGACGCAGGTTGATCCAGTAGTCGGCGTTTCGCGTATAGTAACTGATGGAGATAACCGTTTTTCCTGCAGGAGCAAGCGTGGGATCATAATTGTTTATATACACCTCCATGCGTTCATATTGGGTGCCGTCGGGAGAAACCAGCGAAGTGGCAAGCGGAAAGCGACGAAAATGAGGTTGACCCCCGAAAGTGGCTGCAACACCAATGGAGACCATGAACACCGAATAATAGACCTTCAGTTTTTCCTGGCTCTGAAGTTTCAGGATTGTTTTATCAATGTAATTTCCCCCGAGGGCTGTAAAAACGGTATAATTCCAGTCGGCGGCTGAGATGGTGATATCAGAAGGAATAAATTCCCCGGATTTAAGAAGAACTCCCGTGGCCTTGTCCTGATCAACCCTGATCTGATCAACTTCGGTGTTGTACCTGATCCTGCCTCTGAGTTCGAGAAACTTCCGCTCAATATTTCCGACCAGTCTTACGGATCCGCCAACCGGGTAACCGGTCCCTTTCAGATCGCTGAAAGCCAGCGGCATGGTGAGGATCAGCATGGGCATTTCATCGCCGTCGAAAAGCAGCCGGAATGCCTCTTTCAGAAACGGATTCTGTAATTTTTCTGCAAAGGTGAAGTTGGTCTCCCGTTTTGCCTTGTTCAGGAAAATGAGCAGCGGAAGGTATTTGATATATCTGATTTTCCGGTACCATGGCAACAGTTGCGGCACTTCCCTGATCATCGGCGGGATTTCATAGGTTTGCATCCTGCGCATGCTGTGGATCAGACCTTTGATCGGGGTTTCATCTTCGGGCGCAACAGAGAGAAGGTATTTTTCAAGGCGATCAAGGCTGGTGTACAGGTGAAATGTTTTATCCCCGAAAATATCCTGGTTATCTTTCAATTCGACCTCCATCCTGATATCATGGTAAACGAACCGGATGGATTCCATGTCAATCAGCTCCGACCAGAGCAGGTAAAACGGATTGCTTTTTCCTGAACCGAGCAGCCACTGAAACCCGCTTTCAAAGGTGTAACCATCTCGCTGCCAGCTGGTGCAAAGTCCGCCGAAGGTCGAGTGCCGTTCAAAAATCGTCGTCTCAAACCCGTTCATCTGCAGGTAACAACCCGCCGATAACCCTGCCACACCGGCGCCGATGATGTTTATTTTCATGGGAGACCTTTTGTTGATCTCTTGGGCAGCATCAGTTCATGGAATTTTTGCAATAAATTCTCATTCTCTATGATGTCTATAAGATGATGACAATTATTTTTTAATTCCAGTGCGGTCATTTTGTAAATTTTTATGAGCCGTTAAAGGAACCTTATCGTTAAATCCGTTGAGACTTTTCTAAAATCGCGATCAAGCGTAATGATACCAAGCTTGTGTTCAAGTGCAACAGCCGTTTGCATGGAATCATCAAAATCAAGTTGATATTTTTGAGCAATGATCGAAATCCGGGGATATTTGATTAAGGGAAGGGTGATAATTTTGCCATTATTGGCAATGTCGGTAACAAAACTATTAAAAAATGAAAACTTTTTCTGTTTGAATAAGATTACACCAATTGAATGAACTGTAAACTCAGACAGAAAAATAGTTCCTGTAAAATCCACCAATAATTTTTTACAAGATTCTTTCTTCTCCTGCCCAAGTAAAACTTCAAGGAAAATATTTGTATCGAATAAGAAGTCCATTAACGGAGTTCGTTAATTTTATGCTGCAACTCAACGGAGGTATATTGATCTTTCAACTCACTCAATCCGTTTTCCCATGAAAAGGAAAAGTCATGCCTGACTTTTTTTGATTTACGATTTCGTTTCGATTTTGCCAATAAGAATTCAGCATATTCAATCAATTGACGCTGAATATTTTTTGGCAAATTATCAAAATCTTCGATAAATGATGATAATTCCATTTGAATTCAATTTTACCAGACAAAGGTATGAAGACTATTCAAGAATTCAAAGAAGCAGTCCGCACAATCATTCCCTCACCCATTTCCCACTCCCGATAACCTTTCCATCATGTTCGAACGTATAGGGATAGATACCTTTCGCCAGATCAGGCAAGTCGATTTTGGTTTGCTGCTGCCGGATTTCCATGGATAAGATTACTGCTCCGCGCAGGTCGAATAACCGTAGCATTGCCGATGGATGTTGCGCGCCAAGCAAGGCAATGCAATATTCACTGCCCGGGTTCGGGAAAAGTATCGCCTCAGACATCAACTCTTTCTGGTTTTCCGCGAGTGAAACGATCAGGCCGGAACTGTCGGTTTTTATGATAAATAAATCGTACTGTTGATTCTGCGGTATATTGTAGTCAAATCTGTGCCCGGTAATTATCGTACCCCCATCAGTGGTTGGCTTGATACTATATGGAACATAAGCTGCATCGCCCCCGAAGAAGTTATTTCCGATCAGGTTCAGGTTTAAATCGGTCTTTAAAAGCTGAATCCACGTTGGTGTGGTTTGCCAATTGTGGTTGTCAACATCGAAATTATAGATACCTGTCATAAAAGCCGTTGACGTTTCAGGGCTCAATGACAGGTTAAAACCCCCGCGTCCGGCATAAAGAAGTGTATCAGGACTGTTATACAGCTCAACAGTTTTCATAACAACCAAAGAATCATTTAACAAATAACAACCAAGATGTTGATGCGGGAGCACCAGAGTTTGCGTATTAGTTCCGAATAGAAAAAACAGGGAATCACTCAATCGGGTAGCCGAAACATTCGTAACAATTTGATCCGGTCCGGGATAACTGGCAACGAAATCGAGATTTTCGCTCAATGATAAAATGCGTAACAGAGAATACTTACTATCCATATCCTGTCCAATATAGAAAATCTGTATGGTGTGGTCCGTTTCACGAAAGAAAATATCCTGGGCAGCATACCATGGATTTTGAGCTGCATGGTGAAACGTCGAGATTTTTGTAAATGAAAGGTCAAACTTACTAACACCTATGTCAGGAGCACCGGAGCCGCCGATGGAATCATATTGATGCAAAAGATAAAAATTGCTGTCTCCGGCAAATTTGCCTTTCCATGGAAGATACCTTCGTCCTTTCGTTGATATCTGATCCTTTGAAGTGATGATTTGTAACGAATCACTGATGACCGTTAGCGTCAGGATTGAATAGTACCCATTTTGCGAAACAGAATCACGTGAACCCGTTAACAGAAATGTATGATCGGAACCCGGCATTTTATCAATGGTTTTTAACCTGGAATTTCCTGATAAACAGGGTAATTCTATCTCGTTCACAATAGATCCATACTGGTTTAGCTGCATTATAAATGAATGCAGTGATTCGGAGGTCTCACCTTTTTCCCCGACAATCAAATAATCCCCATGCGCTGTCTGGGTTATATCGTTTGCAACTTCGTGTTCAGGTGTGGGAAACCATTTGAAAAAGGTTGTTTGAGACTGGGTTGGGAGAGCCATGAAAAAAAGAGTAAGCGCCAGAAGGCTGAAATAACAGGAACGTATGCGAGTCTGCTGAGGTTTCGGGATGGGCAGGAAATTTACTTCAGGTAATAAATTTATAGTGGAAGCAGGTGCTGCAGGCAGTTCAGGGATAGATTGCATAGGAATAGGTGGTGCTAAAAGTTTAAACAAGTATAACAAAATGAAATGAATGCCCGCTTTTATAACCAGTTAAGGCCGAACTATTCATGAGATTTTTCTCTGTGGTTCTCTGCGCAGTTTCTCCGTGGTTCTCTGTGAAACAAGATTACTCAGAGGTTCACAGAGAAGACACTGAGAGCCACAGAGAAAACACTTCACAGGTGATTTTTATCAACAGATCAGTCAGAAGACTGAATGATATTGTATTGGCAAATATATGGATATTACCTTAACTGCAAGGCAATCAGAATATCTAATTTAGGAGGGATGCACTGCTTCTTTCTGAAAATATTGATGAAAACACAGATGATCAAAAACGCATGCTGAACGAAACGGCATAACATGAACCCTTCATCTGGCTGGCTTTCACAAGAAATCGTAAATCGTAAATCATGGTTTTGACCAAATGTATAACGCGTTGATTTTTCCCGTACCTTTGCAAACTATTTCAAACAGCCATTTCAATTTTTCAACATGCAGGATATCAGAAACATTGCCATTATTGCCCACGTCGACCACGGCAAAACTACGCTGGTTGACCGGATTTTACACCAGGTTCATATGTTTCGCGACAACCAGGAGATGGGGGATCTCATCCTCGACTCAAACGACCTGGAGCGCGAACGCGGGATCACGATTTTATCGAAGAATGTCTCCGTAAGATATAAAGGTGTCAAGATCAACATCATCGACACTCCCGGCCACAGCGATTTCGGCGGTGAGGTGGAGCGTGTGCTCAACATGGCCGATGGCGTGCTGATCCTCGTAGATGCTTTTGAAGGCCCCATGCCCCAGACACGTTTCGTATTGCAGAAAGCGCTGGAACTGGGCAAGAAACCCATCGTGGTGATCAACAAGGTGGATAAGCCGAACTGTTCCCCGGATGAAGTTCATGAAGCTATGTTTGATCTCATGTTCAGCCTGGATGCCAGTGAAGACCAGCTGAATTTTCCGACTGTGTATGGTTCTTCGAAACAGGGCTGGATGTCGGGCGACTGGCGCAACGAGACCACCGATGTGAGTTACCTGCTTGACCAGATCATTGAACATATTCCTGCCCCGGTGCAATTACCCGGCACCCTGCAAATGCAGATCAGTTCGCTCGATTATTCCTCCTATGTGGGCAGGATCGCAGTGGGACGGATCACCCGCGGCTCGGTGAAGGCCGGTATGCCGATATCACTGGTTAAAAATGACCGGACCGTCGTAAAGTCTGTCGTCAAGGAGTTGTACCTCTTCGAAGGGCTCAGCAAGGAGAAGGTGAAATTTGAGGTGTTTGCCGGTGAGATCTGCGCCATCCTCGGCCCTGAAAGTTTTGACATCGGCGATACCATTGCCGATTTTGAGAATCCGGAGGGAATGTCGCGTATCAGCGTGGATGAACCTACCATGAGCATGTTGTTCACCATCAACAATTCACCTTTTGCGGGGAAGGAGGGCAATTTTGTCACCTCCCGCCACATCCGTGAACGGCTTTTCAAGGAAACAGAGAAAAACCTGGCGCTGAAGGTCGAGGAGATGGATTCGCCCGACCGTTTCCAGGTATATGGCCGCGGAATTCTTCACCTGGCGATCCTTGTAGAGACCATGCGCCGCGAAGGCTATGAATTCCAGCTCGGGCAGCCGCAGATCCTGACTAAAGAGGTTGATGGGGTCAGATGCGAACCGGTTGAATTATTGAAAGTTCAGGTTCCCGAAGCCTTTGCCGGCAAGGTGATCGAACTGGTGAGCCGCCGCAAGGGCGACATGACCCACATGGAGCACAAACGCGACCGGGTGATTCTCGAATTCGACATCCCGGCCCGCGGATTGATCGGACTCCGCAACCCGGTGCTGACCGCAACCGAAGGCGAAGCCGTGATGGCGCACCGTTTCAAGGCTTACCAGCCGTGGAAAGGCGATATGGCGGGGCGCAACAACGGGTCGCTCATCTCGATGTACACCGGTCTGGCCATAACTTATGCCATTGATAAATTACAGGATCGCGGAAAATTCTTCATCGAACCATTTGAGGATGTCTACAACGGCCAGGTGATCGGCGAGAGCACCCGCAGCGACGATATCGTTATCAATGTGAACAAGACCAAAAAACTTTCGAATGTGCGTGCATCCGGTTCCGATGATAAAGCTGTAATCTATCCCGCCACCAAGTTTTCACTGGAAGAGGCGATGGAATATATCAAAGGCGATGAATACGTGGAGGTTACGCCGAAGTCGATTCGTCTGCGTAAGATATTGCTTGACGAGATTGAACGGAAACGGATGAGTAAGCAGGCTTAGGAAGAGCCAGATAAACCAGTTCTGCAATATCCTTCACTTCAACGGGCGATTGCGTTTCAAATGTTTTCTTGCATAGCGGACAAGCGGTGGCGATGGTATCGGGTTGTCCTTCGAGAAGGTTATCAAGGGCTCTGGCTGTCATGTCATTGCGTTGCTTTTGTGAAGCCTCGAATATTCCCAGGCTGCCTCCGCAGCACATGGCATTATTTGTTTCCTGTCTTACCGGAACAAGATCTGCAATTTTACCGATTAATTCGCGGGGTGCGTCATAAACCCGGGAACCTCTGCCAAGATCGCACGGATCGTGATAGGCAACCCTTTTAAAGAACCCCTGTAATGGTATCTTTCCGGTCTTGACAAGGTCAAGGATGAATTGGGTATGATGCATGATGCGGATGGGAAGATTATATTCTTCACGGAATACGCGGTAACAGATCGGGCAGGAGGTAACCAGTGTTCTGGCGCGTGTAAGGCGGATCAGCTTTTTGTTATATTCGATGAGGTCGTGCGCCTGGCGGTCTTTTCCAGCAATCATCAGCGGACGTCCGCAGCATACGCTGTGGTCTTCATCCAATTGAACAAATGAAATCCCGGCTGCTGACATAATTCCCTTCATGGCACGTATGACCGACGGCGTAAGATGGGACATGCAACCAGCAAAATAAACCACTTCCACGCCATCATCCTGGTTGGGGTGATACCCTGTCAGGGTGGGGTGGCCCTGGTGAAGGATTTCTTTTATCCCGGGCAGGAACGAAAAATCGTGTGCCTGTCCCGAAACCAGTTCCCTGCGTTTTATCAGGTGAAGCGAATCAATCCTTATGCCTACAGGGCATACCTCCTGGCACCTGCCGCAAACCAGACACTTGCGCGAAATTTCTTCGGGAACGTATTTATCCCGCACTCCGCGGATAAAATAAACAGCCTGGGAATCGCGGATGCCGGCATCATTCATCTGGCAAACATCGATGCACACGCCACACCTTGAGCAGGAATGCACCTCCACATCCGAAATACTTGAATACCAGATCCTGGGTTGAATCCCAAAGTGGCGAAAAAAGATCAGCAACACCTCCGTGGGAATATGCATATACCTTGAATAGGGGAGGGTAATAAAAAAAATGCCAAGCACAAGTGAATATACCCACCACAGGGCATAGGCCACAAAGTCAAGCGAAAAAGGCATGATCCATGCTAAAAAATTGCCTAAGGGCTGGGTCATAAATCCACCGCCACTGCCGTAATAGCCCGCAGTGAAGCTTTCTGCAAACAGCCGGACAGGAAAAATCAACCACAGGCATGTTAACGAAATAAAATCGGTAAGCTGGAATTCCGTCGTACGTTTCATCCCAAACCATTTTGACTTTTGCCTTTTGATCACAGCCAGCACAAGGCCGCTTAACACAAAAAGCAGTAAAGAATCCATGAGGAATCTGAAGATCCCGGGGACTGAGTAAACCTCAAAAAAGATAACCAGTTTGTCGTGAATGAAAAACTTAAGGAATATCGGGTAATAGGGGGCATTCAAATGTGTCCCGCTGTAGTAGCGGCTTTCAATGTTGCCAAAGACGATGAGCAGAAACCATCCCAGCGCAAAACTCATGTGCATGTAGCCTAACAGCGGATTTTGTCTCCACATTCTCCGGTGGATGAGCGCTTCAAGGAAGACCTCTTTGATCGCCGAAAAAACCTGCCGGGGATTGCGGATGCCCGCAGTGAAACGAACCTTGTCGACTGGTGGCAGCGCCTTGATCCAGTTGTACCAGCTTTTCCCGATGGCAATAACCACGTAGATCAGCCCGAGAAAAAACGGAAGTACAAACAGGTTAAAATTGATCATCCTAATTGCTCAATAGCACGGTTAAGCGTTAATATGACATTCCGGAGATTGACTCCCCGCGGGCAAACCAACTGGCATTTCCCACAAAACATACATTTCCGGATCTCTTTTTTGATTTCCCTTGTTTCGCCGCGCCTGATGAGGGTGTGTAAACGACGGATGTTGAAATCGACAAAATGCCCGGTGGAACAGGTTGCTGTGCAGCTGCCACAACCGATACAAAGATTGATCGAGGGTTCGTGGGCATGCAGGTATGCGGAGATGCGTTTGTCGTTCCGATCGAAGTCGATCGATTCGTCGCGAAGGATGCTGTATCCGAATTTTTTCGTCATGATCCTGTTTTATAATTCCGCACCTACGGAGCGGAAACACAACATGAATTCTATCGTGCTACCAAAATGTGGCTCCTACGGAGCCATGTATTTCCCAATTTCGCAACCTGGCAATTTCGCTGCCTCGCAATTTCGCAATTTCGCTGCCTCGCAATTTCGCAATTTCGCTACCTCGCTACCTCGCTGCCTCGCTACCTCGCTGCCTCGCTACTTCGCTGCCTCGCTATTTCACTACCTCGCTATTTCGCTACCTCGCTACTTCGCTGCCTCGCTACTTCGCTGCCTCGCTATTTCATTACCTCGCTATTTCGCTATTTCGCTACCTCGCTACCTCGCTACCTCGCTACCTCGCTTCTAAATATGCCTTCACCTGTAATGCCGCTGCCCTTGCATCGGCGATCGTATTTACGATACAGGCCGGGCCTTTGACTGCGCCGGCAAGAAATACTCCCGCGATGCTGGTGCTGTTGTCCTGAAAATGCTCATCGGCCGACAACAGGAACCCATCAGGACCTGGGGTCAGTCCGAGCATTGTGGCAATTTTCCGGGTTTCGGGGCGCGGCATAAATCCGACCAGCAGCACCATCAGGTCAACTGTCATTTTCAAGGGTCTTCCGGTAAGGGTGTCCTCGGTTTTCAAAACAAGCGAATGGTCAGGTTTTTCGGCACATTCCGAAAGCCTGCCCCGGATAAAGTTAACACCCCATTTTTGCTGGGCTTCATAATAAAGCTCTTCGAAGTTTCGGTCGTACATGCGCAGATCCATGTAAAAGGAATATACCTCACATTCAGGGAGCATCTCCCTGATCTCAATAGCCTGCTTGACACCGGTAACGCAGCAAACCTTTGAGCAGTAAAGATTTCCGACCTTTTCATCGCGTGATCCCACGCAGTGAATGATCCCGACACGTTTGGGTGTTTTCCCGTCATGGGTCGTGATCATTTTACCTTCTTTAAACTTCGCCTCCAATTCGGCTGAGGTGATCACATTGTCGTAGATACCATAACCGTATTCCTCTTTTTTGCGGGCATCGAAGAGATCATATCCGGTTGCCAGAACGATGGAGTTGGCAGTCAGCGTTTCCAACCCGTCATTTTGCATTTCGCCGTTTGCATTTTGCATTTTGCCGTTTGCATTTTGCACTTTGCCATTTGCATTTTGCATTTTGCCATTTGCATTTTGCATTTTGCCATTTGCATTTTGCATTTTGCCATTTGCATTTTGCATTTCACTATCACCAGTCTGGATTGAAAAGATATGATCCTCGTGGTTAATGGAAACAACCTGCCTTCCGTATTGGACTTCAACACCAGCACCCATCTTTTTGCCGATGAAGTTAATCACCTCTTCTCCGGGTCGACGGTTTGGAAACAGACGGTCCCAATTTTTAACATGACCACCGGTAATCGCTTCTTTTTCGAGTAAAATCACATCAAGTCCCAATTCAGCGAGGGCACCGGCAGCTGTCATGCCCGCAATGCCACCTCCGATCACCACAACCTTCTTATTCATGTTGATAAAACTTTAAATGCGAAGGCGCTTTTGGCTGTCCCATCATTTTGCCATCCATGGTCAGGAATTTTCGCTGTGAATTATATGGAATACCGATTTTATCGAGCAAGGGCTCTATCGGGACCTGGTGTACCTGCAATCCAAGATCCCATGGATCGTAACCAAGGATCATTCCTGCCAGTTCTTCATAAGTCAGAACCGGAATCCCGAGTCCGTTTTCGCCATAGGTAATGCCTTCCATTTCGCTGAGAGCATATTGCCATCGATCGAGGAACATGGGACAACCCGGACAGTTTGTGAGTATAAAGTCGGGTTTATAGGGAGCCATGGAATCAAATTTCTTTTTTGAACACGCCAGGGAGTAACCGCGGTTGGCCTGAACCAGGTACTGTCTGAACCCGAATCCACAGCAATGACGGCGTTCGGGGTAATCGATTACCTCTCCTCCCCAGTCTTCGATCATACCAACCAGCACATAGGGATATTCGGCGCCTCCCACTCCCTTTGCCGGAAACATCTTTGAATAATGGCAGCCAATATGTTCAACCACCTGCAGGGGTTTCCCGGTAGCTTTATTTATCAGTCGGTATTTCCCGTTGGCAGCAATCTCTTGCCTGAATTTAAAAATCACATCGCTGGCATGAGAAAGGTTGGCAGGTTTATTGAATGTGCGGCCTGTAGCTTTAAGCAGGTGTTGCCTGACGCGCTCCTCGACTTCAGGGAAATGGTGCCATGTTTCAAGAATTTCGGAATAGAGTCCGAATGAGGTGATACAGGATGTTGTAAAGTTTTCATAACCCGATTCGGTCATGATCGCAAACTGCCTGGCAACCATGGTCATGGCTGTTTCGAAGGGAACGACGTCGCTGTGATACCCGATGCCTGAGCAGGTAGTATGGGCAGCATTTTCAAAGACATCCTTGTGTAGTTCATCCTTCATGATCCGCAAAAAAGTCTTTTCTGAACCGGGAAAGAAGTTCTGCCTAACGCAACTCCTCACGTAAAAAAATCGGTCGGATGCAATTTCCTTCTGATATTCTTTCCAGATATTTCTTTTTCCTTCGATCTTCATTTGTCCTTTGTATGGTCTTTATCGTTGGTAGTATAGATGTGTCGTATATAGTCGCTGTCGAGACCATCACTGTGGCTTATCCCCATCTCCTCAGCCTTGATGCGCGAGTACTCCTCTATTTTACGGTAACGTTCCGTGGCGCCTGTTTCATCAAAGATTCGTTGCACCTCATCCAGGTCAGCCTGTGGAATTTTACGGAGGATACCGGGGCCTGTTTTCCTATAATTGGCTCCCAGCCGGTGCATTACTTCATCCATGTTTGCATGTTCCCATTCCCACACCGGGCCTTGTTCGGGATGCATATCCGGCATGATTTCTGAAGGGAAAAGGCAATAGCCATATTTCAAAATCCATTCTCCTACAGTACGTTTTATTGCAAGTTGTTGCCGCCCCTTTTCCGACTCAACAAAATAGCCCATTTCCTGCGAAACCGACCGCAAAACAGTAATCAGTAATCCGGGTGCATTCCCCCGCGGGCACCGGGTAACACATGACATGCATTCGCCGCAGTACCAGATTGTTTCGCTCTTCAGCAAAGCTTCTATCTGTTCATCATCGCGGGTTTGCAGGATATCGACAATCTGGCGGGGCTGATAGTTGTAAAATTCTGCAGCCGGACAAATTGCAGTGCAGGTACCGCAGTTAAGGCAGGCTTTGAGTCCTTCGATGAAACGTACATCTTCGGCGAGTTTATCGTATAGTTTTCCCATGGGAAATGGAAATTTTGGTCAAAGGTATGAAAGATTGTTACAAAGGCAAGGGATGAACAGGCGGGCAGGCGGACCAGCGGACAAGAGGACCAGCGGACAGGTGGACAAGTTGACAGGCGGAGGAGAGGACATGCGGACGAGCGGACGAGCGGACGGGTGGGCGGGTAAAAGTGATTTATTTTGTCGTGAATACATATTGGAGGATGTTTGCTCCCATTTGCAGCGCCTTCAGTCTTGTTACTTCCGAATCGCCATGAACGGAAGGATCTTCCCAGCCATCGCCCAGGTCGCATTCGTAGGTATAAAATACCACAAGCCGGCCTTCGTATATGAGTCCGAAACCCTGAGGAGCTTTGGCATCATGTTCGTGAATCTTGGGCAACCCGTTTGGGAAATTATATTTCTGGTGATAAACCGGGTGATTAAAAGGCAATTCAAGCAATTCAAGTTCCGGAAACATTTTTTTTAATTGTGGCCGGATGAATTTATCCATTCCATAGTTGTCATCGATGTGAAGAAAACCACCCGCAATAAGGTATTTTCGTAAATTTTGCAGTTCCTGATCAGAAAAAACAACATTCCCGTGCCCGGTCATATGAATAAATGGATAGTTCACAACGTCGGAACTGCCAGCGTCAACGGTTGCGATGTCTTCATTAATGTTGGCCGACAGATTGCGGTTGAAAAATTTCACCAGGTTTGGCAATGATGTCGGGTTTGCGTACCAGTCGCCACCCCCCTGATATTTCAGCAGGGCAATCTGAAACGAAGGCGGGAAAAACGATGTTAAACAAAGGAAAACTGCCAGGCAGGCCAGGTTTAACAGGATGACATGTTTGAAAGAAGTCATTGAATAATTAAAAATTAAAAATTAAAAATTACGAGGCAAATTTCTTTATGTCAATACATTACCATATTTGCAAAATCAAAAATCAAAACCACTAAAAGAAATTCAAAATTCAAAAATCAAAACCACAAATCAAAGATCAAAAATAGGGCTCACCATAATTAACAGCGCATTCCGGTCATGTGTTGCTTTCACTACCTCGCTACCTCGCTACCTCGCTACCTCACTACCTCACTACCTCACCACCTCGCTACCTCCTCTTCAACTCCCCATATCACCCCATCCTGTTCAACATCTCAATAGAATGACACGCTACAATTCCTGCGGTTTCGGTGCGTAAACGGCTTGCGCCCAGGCTCACCGGAATATAGCCCGCAGTGGTTGCCTGCTCAACTTCGGTTTTTGAAAAGTCCCCCTCAGGTCCTATGAGAATCAGTGAATTACTTCCCGGGGTATATTTTTTTTCAAGCGCTGATTCATGGCCGGTTTCGCAATATCCGATGAATTTCTGCCCTGAAAATTCCCTGGCGATGAAATCCCTGAGTTTCACCGGTTCATTGAGTCGGGGCAACCAGGCCTTCAGCGACTGTTTCATTGCTGAAACCAGCACTTTTTCAAGCCTTGGCAGTTTGATTATTTCCCGTTCCGAATGTTCACAAATGACCGGCGTGATCTCATCAATCCCTATCTCTGTCGCCTTTTCAAGGAACCATTCAAATCGATCGATGTTCTTGGTAGGGGCAATGGCAATATGAGACTGCCATTGATTGCGGGGTACCGCCATGGTCTCTTTGATAACAACAAGGCATCCCTTGTGATGGATTTTCGTTAATTGTCCATGATGAATATTTCCGCAGCCGTCGGTCAGGGTTATCTCATCCGCCTCCTTTAACCGCAGCACTTTCATGCAGTGCCACGACTCTTCTTCGCTCAATATACCCGCATTCCCTTCAATGCCATTGATGTAGAACAGTTGCATCTTATAGGATAATTACCTTTTTCACAATGGCAAGATCCTTCTTCCTGACCTGCAGAAAATAGACACCTTGCGGCATGTTCGTTGTCTCTACTGTTGTTAAATAAACAGTTGAAAAGATCTCAGCACGGTTAATTTCTATGCCCTGTATGGATGATAATGTCCAGCTGCCACCCTCACATCCTTTGATGTCCAACCTGAACTGATGGGTGGCGGGATTTGGGTAAACGGTGACCATCGGTGAAGTTTCATGGGGAGCAACGGCGACGCAGGTTTCAAAATTAACATTGATGGTATCACGTCCGAAGCAGGTGGTGCCTTCCGACACGATCACCCTGAACTCTTTGGTGCCATATCCTACACCGGTGGAATCTGCCACAATCGACTGGGTTGTAGCTCCGGTTGACCAGAGATACACTGCATTGGGAATGCCTGCATCGAGAACAATGGAATTCCATGCACAGATGGAGGTGTCATTTCCCAGGTGGACCTGTGGTGTCGGCAATACGGTGATAAAACCGGTTTTTGTTTTCGTGCTGGATGTAAATCCATTGGTGATCGTTAGGATTACATCATAGGTCCCCGGTGTAACATACCGAATATTGATGGGATTTCTCAACTGGGAGGTTGAGGGCGTCCCTCCGGGGAATGACCAGCTCCAGGCAGTAGGATTTCCAACCGATTGATCGGTGAAATTGACAATGGTTCCGGCACAAGGGGTTTTGTCACTGGCGGCGATTTTGACGATCAGGGGGCGGTTGATCAATTCCACTGCATCGAGGTTAAACCCGGCGCCTTCTCCGTAGGCAGGTCCGGCACCATTATCCTTGATATACAAATAGCGGATTTTACTCAGCTGTACCGTTCCGATATCAAAACCGGTCGTACCGGTTCCTGTTCCGATTTCGGTAAACGGACCATCTATATTATTTCCGCCAGAAACAGTAAAAGCCTTTGGCGTGGCGCCGGACTGAATAATCATGAAATCGGCGCCAGGACCGTTAAAGATGCTGTCTTTCATGTCGAGGACGATCCACCCGTTTTTTCCAAGAGAATAGGGAATCCCGTCGGCCTTTCCCAATGCACCCGGGGTGTATCCTTCATCCCCGAAATTATTCCCGGGAATCCGGCAACTCAATACCTTGAATGCACAGTACATCGAATCGGAAACCAGTTGAAAATTCCTGATCATGGTACCCTGCGATGGAACCGTAAGCCCGGAGAAGGTTTTAGTCTTATACCCGTTGGCCATCACTTTTACTGTGTAATTTCCGGGGGTAACATATTTATGATAGTCTCCTACAATGGGGTCGGTGTATACCGGGAAATAGTTATTCACCCATACAGAGGCGCTCAGTGGCTCACCGGTGATCGAATCGGTAACCATCCCGGTCACACCCCAGCCGCAACGGTTAATCATTTCGACCATTGCAGATTTATTTTTGTTATAATAGGAGCTTATCTGGGAAGCCGGTGGTTGTTTATCCATTGATATTTCCATTGACCAGCCTACATTTCCAAGACTGCCATATTGAAAATCCTTGGTACTTCCATTGATTGCGTACATGATGTTATATCCCTGTCCATACTCAAGCCCGTTGTAGCCTGAAAAACTTGCATAAGCGCTGGCCAGCAGGTTGATATGTGCATTATCTCTGCTGCTTTCGCTCCTGTAACTCCAGGGGTATGAGAGCATTTCAGTTCCGCTGTGAAAATTGGTGTACAGCACGAACTGATTATCAAGAATTCCATTGCGCAGAGCCCTTGTTTCGACCTGAGAAAATGCGCCGGTACTTGATCCTTCGCCATCCCACATATAACCATTGTCGCGATTGCAGTCAACGCCATTGTTGTTATAGCGCGACATTACCTGGCGACCGTCGGGGTTGACCATCAGGTATAACCAGATTTCACGGCTGTTTATCAGGTTCGTCATGGTTGGATCAACATTATACCCAAGGCACAAATGCCTGGCAAACATGATGATGTTTTGCGAACCCCCTACTTCGTCTCCATGGATTCCTCCGTCGAACATGATTTCGGCTTCAGGTTCATCAATGGTGACATTGTCACTTATTTTCAAAGCGGCAAGCTGCCGGCCTCCCATCGAAGTACCCCAGCTTACTTTCTGGCAGATTTCCGGGAAATTGGCTGCGAGGCTGTCGGCAATTGAAATGATTTGTGAATATGAGTAATATCCGGATGGAACCATCGGATTATCCCAAAAATGTTCATAATGCTTGTTCATGTCAGGGATGATGACTTCGCAGCGGAGCCTGTTGTTTTTGAGCTGCTCCAGCTCTTCAGGAACAAGGTAGACTCTTATTGTATTCCTGTCCTTCGATGCAAGTTCATAATCCAAACCGAGGCTTTTCAAAATTTCAAGATCGGTGGTTTTATCAACAAAAATGTTGACTTCCATTTCCCCTTTTCGCCAGCCTTGTGACCATGATACGAAAAATACAAGAGTCAGGAAAATTGTAAAGATTATTTTTATCATACGAAATTTATATTAGAGTTACATTTGGAAGTGGTTGTCAGGCCTGGTCAGAAGCAGCATTCTTATCATCAAAGAGGCATTTCGGAAACAGGGGGTAAAATTAAGAAAAATTGAGACATGGAGCAATTGACCAATGACCAATGACCAATGACCAATGACCAATGACGATTTACGATTTACGATTGACACAAGCCCAGTCCCGCGTCCCGCGTCCCGTGTCCCGTGTCCTTTGTCCCGCGTCCCGTGTCCCGTGTCCTTTGTCCCGCGTCCCGTGTCCCGCGTACCGCGTCTGCCAACGCAGTGAAACCATCGCTGAAAATTGGGTTATATTTAAATCATTATATTTACACATTGAATTCCAAACAATCCTGGCAAACGTTTCTAATCGTTAACAAGAGTACCTGAAGAAGGAGTGAAGCTGTATATTAAATACATGGTAAGCATTCGCTGTAAAATGGCAGTGAAAGAGGAATTAAAAAACCTCGGCCTGCATTATGTAAATGTTGAATTGGGTGTGGTGGAAATAATGGAAAATATCACACCGGAGCAACACGACCAGTTGAAAATTGCTTTACTGAAATCGGGACTCGAACTGATGGACGACAAGAGAGCCATCCTGATCGAAAAGATACAAAATGTCATTGTTGAAATGGTTCATTATTCCGATGAACTGCCCAGGACCAACTTTTCTGATTATCTCTGTGAAAAATTGAATTATGATTACACCTACATGGCAAATCTGTTTTCGGAAACAAAAGGGATCACAATCGAACATTTCATTATTCGTCATAAAATTGAAAAGGTAAAAGAATTGATCATTTATGATGAACTCAACCTCTCTGAAATTGCCAGGAAACTGCATTACAGCAGTGTGGCCCATCTTTCACATCAGTTTAAAAAGATAACAGGTTTAACGCCTTCCTATTTTAAATCGCTCAGGCACAAAAAACGCAGCACACTTGAGAATGTGTGAATGATGTAACTTATTCCAAGAGTTATGTAACACTTTCACTGTGAAAGGTTCAGACCTTTACAGCCTGATATCAGTTACAATTTCACACATGAGATACCTTTTCTGTTTACTGGCTTTTTTTATTGTTTCAGGAAACATTTACAGCAATCCGGCCGACTCCCTCAAACAAAAAACCAAAAGAATAAAACGTTACCATGTCAACTATTGGGTAACCGGAAGTATCATTGGCGTAGGGATGGTTGGCGATTATTTTGCGATTGGCCGGCTTAAAAATAAAACGTCGATGACACCGGAGGAACTTCTTTTTGTGACCAGCAATGAGCAGGTAAACCTGATGAACTCCATCGACCGGTGGGCGTTAAAGCAACCTGCAGCTAATTATGGCCTGTGGAAGGATATCTCCGATTACACCCAGACCGCACTTTTTTTTGTGCCGGCTTTGCTTATGATCGATAAAAATATGCGCAAGGACTGGTATGACCTTTTGTTAATGTATCTGGAAGGCCACACCATTACGTTCACCGTTTACAATTACAGCCCGCTCGGGCCTACCTTTCAGAACCGTTTACGACCGATCACCTACTATCCTGAATTTTCGGACGAGGAGCGCAGGAGCGGACACAACCGTAACTCATTTTACAGCGGGCATGTGGCTTCAGTTGCCTACAGTACCTTTTTTATGGCCAAGGTTTATTGCGACTATCATCCTGAACTGCGTGCAAAGAAATACCTGCTTTACCTTGCTGCCTCACTTCCGCCTTTATTCATTGGATACACCCGCATAAGGGCATTGGCTCATTTTCCATCTGATGATGCCGTTGGTTTGGCGCTTGGCGCCATCATAGGTATCGTACTTCCTGAATTACATAAGAACCGGAAATTTAAAAATTTTACCCTTGGGATGTATGAGTCTCCTGAAGCAACGGGACTTACCCTCACCTGGAAGTTGGGAAATAATCATCCTGTCACCAATGCCTCCGGCGATTTTCGGGTTTCAAGCCTTCCGGCAGGTACTTACAATATTACCATAACACCTCCGGCTCCTTTGCTGCCAGTTACAGTCACCGGGAAAACTGTCAGTACCGGCGTCGTCACAAATATAGGGACTATAGACATGTAAGTTTTTTCCGGCCTGATTTTTTTTTCTGCCACACAACCAATTCTTCCGGCAACAATTTTTATCGTGATGTTTTCATCACTTTAACACCTGAATTATGAAAACAAGAATTCAAATTATTTCCCTGTTAATCATGCTGATCACAGGCTCATGGATGACCCCGCAACAAGCCTCAGCACAACATGTATCTGTAGGCTTCCAGGTTTTTTATGACGAATTAAGTCCATACGGAACCTGGGTGAGAAACCCCGACTATGGATATGTCTGGATTCCGGATGTTGAGCCCGGGTTTAACCCTTATTCCACCAATGGGTATTGGGTATTCACCGACGAAGGTTGGACATGGGTGTCTGATTATTCATGGGGATGGGCGCCTTTTCATTATGGACGCTGGTTTGTCGATCCTCAATGGGGTCCGATGTGGGCGCCTGATTACGAGTGGGGCCCTGGATGGGTAACCTGGAGAAGATCGGGAGATTTTTATGGATGGGCGCCCATCGGACCCGGTGTCAGTATCACCATTGCTTATGGAAGCAGTTACTATCAGCCTTACAATCAGTGGACATTTGTACGTGACAGGGATTTTGGCAGGCGGAATATAAGCCAGTATGCTGTCAACAATACATATAACAGGACGATCATCAATAATTCAACTGTGATAAACAATACCCATATCGACAAATCACGCAACGTAACATACAATTCAGGTCCCAACCGGTCGGAGGTAGAAAAACATGCAGGGAGAAAATTTACCCCTGTACAAATCAGGGAAAGCAGCAAGCCCGGTCAGAAAATGACCAATAATCAGCTTCAGATATACAAGCCGGAGGTTCGTAAAGATGTTTCAAAAGAAAGAAAATCAGCTCCGGCTCAGGTCTCCGATTATAAGGATGTGAAAACTCCGGCCCGGCGAGGGGCTGAAACGCAGCAGCAAAAACCATATCAACCACCTAAAGCGCAGCCATCACAACAACCCCAGCAAAAGCAACAGCAGCCCAGGCAACAACCTGCCCAGCAGCAGCAAAAGCAACAGCAGCCCAGGCAACAACCAGCTCAACAGCAGCAACAAAAACAGCAACAGCCAAAGCAACAGCCAGCCCTGCAACAGCAAAGACAGCAACCCGCCAAGCAGCAGCCTACACCGCCTCAACAAAACAATCCTTCAAAAAATACTGACGGTGAAAAGAAATCAAACGATACCAAACCTCGCAAGTCCATGTAATGGTTCACCGGATCAGTGGCCAGCCTTTACCTCAACCATATAATCATTGAATAGTTTTTTTTACTCACCATAAACTTAAAACTCAACATCATGAAAAGTCTTTATCAAATCATAACAAGGGTTCTGTTTGTCATGCTTGTGGCAATGATTCCCTTCGCTTCGATGTCCCAGGAAGGGATCAAAGAGGCAAAAACCATCAGAAATACTGCCTCGTGCTATAATTATTGGTCAGTTGGAGCTTTTTTTGGCCTGACGCAATTTCATGGCGACTTATCAAAGAATTTATTGTTTAACCTTTCTCCGAACAGTATGGGTTATACCGCCGGTTTTGCTGTCACAAAACAATTTGGGCGTGTTGTTGGTGTTCGTGCAAGGTTTGCTTACGGGCAGTTACATAGCAGCGTAGAGAACAAATGGGTGTGGGAGTACCTGGACGGAAATGGTATCCCACAAAAGATCACGCAAAGTTTCCGGGCATCCATGTTTGAATCAGACCTGCAGGTAACTGTAAACTGGTTCAACTGGATTTTTGGTTATAAACCCGAACGCATTTTCTCATCATACCTCATTGCAGGCATTGGCCTGGACCATTCAAGCGGTACCAAATATGATGCGAATGGGAGCGAGATTGCTTACCTGGGCAGAAAATCGCAGGCGCTGAACGTTGGGAATACCAGTGGTATAGGTAATGATGACCTTCAATTCAAAGTGAGCGGCGGAATTGGTTTTGATTTAAACCTCAGCAGGCATTTCTCCGTTCCAATTGAATTTGCGTGGAAATGGCAAAATTCCGATCTTCTCGACATGACATCCGGTGGCGCGCAAATTATCAAGCATGACATGTACAGTTCGGCCACCGTTGGGTTGACCTATAAATTTGGATACAGTTGTCCGGAGGTAATCGTTCCGGTCGCTTTTGTCCCGCCGGCAGCGCTGGTACTCACTGCGCCAAAGATCAAATTTTTTGTCGTAGCACCTAAAAGTATTCCGGTTGGGCGGAGTGTAAGAGAGGTATTCCCGATTCGCAACTATGTGTTTTTCGATTTAGGTTCAACCACGATTCCTGATCGTTATGTGTTAATCACGAAAGAACAGGTAAAAGATTTCAAGGAAGAACAGGTGGAATTGTTTACCCCTAAGAACAGGTCAGGTCGTTCCGACAGGCAAATGATTGTCTATTATAATATTCTGAATATCCTGGGTGACCGTATGGGCAAAAATCCTACGGTAACCATCAAGCTGGTAGGATCAACAGAGCAGGGTCCTGAGGATGGCCGTTTAATGGCCGAATCAGTCAAATTATACCTCGTTGATGTGTTTGGGATCAATGCTTCGAGGATCACCACTGAAGGTCGGTTGAATCCAAAAATTCCTTCAGAAAAGCCCGGAGGTGTAAACGAACTCGATCTCCTTCGTACAGGCGATCGCAGGGTTTCGATTGAGAGCAGCAGCCCGGTAATTCTGATGGAGTTCCAGAGCGGACCCTATGCCCCGCTCAAGCCCATTGAGATACTTGCCATGAATGAAGCTCCGTTTGAAAGCAATGTTTTTATCAATGTTTCGGGGGCAAAAGAGGCCTTTACCTCCTGGTCGGTCGAAATAAGGGATGAAAATGGAACCCTTCAGCATTTTGGACCCTATACCCAGGAACGCGTGATTATACCGGGAAAACTTATTTTAGGCACCCGGCCCGAAGGTACCTATAAAGTCATGATGACAGGTCAGGCAAAAAATGGTATGACGGTTATGAAAGATACCACTGTGAACATGGTTCTCTGGACGCCGCCCAAAAACAAGGAGGTCATGAGATTCAGCGTTATCTATGAATTCGATGAGTCAAAGGTCATCACGATCTATGAAAGGTATCTCACCGACGTTGTATTACCGAAGATTCCTGCCGGCGGTACCGTAATTATTCAAGGTTATACCGATGTAATCGGAGATGAAGACCATAATCAGAAATTATCTGTTGCCAGGGCCAATGATGTCAGGACTATTCTAGAAAACGGGCTGAAGAAGGCAGGCAGAACCGATGTGAAATTTGAAGTATTTGGACTCGGTGAAGATGAAAAGTTGTCGCCATTTGAAAATAAATTTCCGGAGGAACGTTTCTACAACCGGACTGTGATCATTGATATAATGCCAGTTAAGTAAGTTTTCTATCCCTATATTTTCTCCTGTATGAAAGAGGGTGTCCCCAACGGATGTCCTCTTTTCAATTTATTTACCAAAGGGCGATCAAGGTAACAGCATCGCGTATGCCACTGGGGCCTGGATAACCAACTTTTTTCAGTTCGCCCTTTAAATGGGTGTAAAAACATCAGTCGTCACAACGCATCTGCGGCTGTTGCTCGATTGCTATATTTACCTATTGGTTCTTATTGATACCGCGCCAGCCTGAGGCTGCTTATGTGATGACTGATGTTTTTAGCATACCCCTTGAGTAATTTTCAATGTGCCAATAGATTACGAATTGGGAACCACCCTATTGCCCCCAGGCATCATCAAGGCACTGAATTATCTTTGCTGTTTAGTGATTTTAAAGCAATCATAACAGCCATTCTGGAAATGTGTGAATAATGTAAAATTTATAAAAAGTTATGTAACACATCAGGGACGCCTGGCGACTACCTTTACTGCTCACTTCTAAATCTGATATTGTGCCACTATTCACAATTTTAATCGTATTAATCGCAGCAGGTGTTCTTCTCTGGCTTGTCAATAGCTACATTCCCATGGATGGCAAGATCAAAAACATCTTAAACATTGTGGTTGTTCTTGTTGTTATCGTCTGGCTTCTTAAGATATTCGGTGTTTTCAATTACCTGATGGGAATCACTGTTTAATTTTTTATTGCCGGAATCGGCCTGATAAAGACTACCAGAGACGCTTTGTGATGCCGGCGGAATTCACACTCATGGATTCAAACTATAGAGAATCAGTATGTCATGTAAAGTCGGGATTACCGTTTTGTTTTTATTTTTCCTGATTTTCTCAGCCAATCCTGCCGATGCCCAATCTGATTATACGGCGAAAGAATCTCCTTCTGAAACTTTTAACGGCGCATACCTGACAGATTACACCAGTGTACTGACAACCCGGCTATTTCTCCTCTTTCAAAATGCTGCGCTGCTCATCAACACGCCCGACGACAACATTTCAAAGATCGTTTACCGGCCCAATGTCAAAGTACGGATTGGTATTGCAGGATTCTGGAAATGGTTTGGTCTTGGATTGTCCATTGATAATCCGTTATACAAGACCGACCGTGATGTGTATGGAAAATGGTTCCTGGGCTCATCTGTTCAAACAGGGTTCAATGAAGTTCCCGACAAACTAAATAACGCATTGTTCAGTTATGATGGAGCACAATTCCGTTTTTGGGGCGGAACAAGGTTTGATATCTTTAAAAAGAAGAAAAAGATTCATAGGTAATGCATTCTAAATTCACCAAGGAGTGTCACCACATTGGATGATAATTATATTTAGAAAAAACAGGCTGAATTCAAATAAAACAGGCATATGTTTCCCAGGATAATTATTTCTTTCCTTATTTTACTTTGCGCGGAACTTCATGTTGAAGCACAGGAAAAGAAGGATACAATTATACCACAGAAAATTGAAAGCCTTGCCCCTCAGCAAGTTGATGGCCATACCCCTCAGCAGGTTGACAGCCTTACCCCTCAGCAGGTTGACAGCCTTACACCCCAACAGGTTGATACCCTTATTAAGAAAATGGATACCGTGATTATCACGAAGGCGCCGCAGAATATTACCCCCACAAGTTCGTTCGGGCGAGCTTATGCAAGTTCCTACTGGACAGATACGAAGTCAGTTTTCACCAACCCATTTCGCTGGAAAACCGGCCAGATAATTGCCGCGGCAGCCATAACCACAGGTACAATAGCCCTGATTGCCTGGGGAGATAAACCAATAGAACAATTTTTTTATCGTAACCAATCAACTTT
The DNA here is from genome assembly GCA_903885595.1 of uncultured Bacteroidales bacterium. GTDB lineage: Bacteria > Bacteroidota > Bacteroidia > Bacteroidales > FEN-979 > CAIVAT01. The sequence goes on along the minus strand of CAISJJ010000419.1, from coordinate 1,888 downwards.
TATCAGCAAATCTTCTTATTACTTTTTCAGCCCGTTAGGAACCGGGCTGATCAGCATTCCCGCGCTGGGTGTTTTTTATGCCTGCGGGGTGATCTGGAGGAATAAAAAGGCCAAGGAAACGGGATTAAAGGGGCTGGAGGCCTATGTGATTACAGTTGTTATAACCAATGTCCTTAAACAGATTGCGCACCGTCACAGGCCTTATCAGGATGATCCTCCCAATCCCTATGCCTGGGATGGGCCATTCAGCTGGGGCGGGGAATATGGCATGTTTGGGTATAATTCATTTCCTTCGGGGCACTCATCATCGGTTTTTGCAGTTGCAACGGTAATTGGTCTGGAATACTGGGATACCAAGTGGGTACCTGCTGTTTGTTTTGGATTGGCTGGTTTTACAGCGCTTTACCGGCTGGCGGTGAACGATCACTGGGCTTCTGATGTTTTATTTGGTTCTGCGCTTGGATTTGCAATCGGCAGTATGGTCTATTTCAATACCAATAAAAAACTGCAGGTTATTCCGGTCAGTGAAACGGGTCTTGGGGCAACACTCATTTATCATTTTTAATTATACTGTCCTCTCCGCTGCTTATCTTCCAGGTAGAACAGTATAAATACCTTTTGTTCAGTCTGTATTGCATGATGCACGGGTACACCCCGCTGGTAAAGGTCATTGTAATATAACTGGGCTTCTGCTCCAACACTCAGGCTTTTATAGATTCTGACGGTTATCCTGGGTTTTAAAATGTGGGTCAGATTGTTCCCGTTTGTACCGATATATGTGCGCATCCAGTAAAAATAATATCTTAACGTTGCAGTCGCATACTTTCCAAGATTAAAAGTGCTTTCAAATTTTCCTTCCAATCCGCCAACAAAATTATAATCTCTTACCTGGGTGGTATCGATTACAAACTTTTCGCTGTTGCCTCCAAAAGGAACCAACGCAAGGTGGATGCTTGTATAAAGATTACTTGTCTTGCTTACCGGGTACTTCGAAATCACCCCTGCGCCAAAGCCAATGGTACCCAGCTCGAATTTGCTGTTATCCCAGTAATCATAATACTGGAATCCCCCGATGAGTAATGCCAGTTTCGCCAGCTGTTTATTCTTCCCGAAGAGAATTGCATAACCCAGAATGTTATCAAGATATTTTCTACCGACTCCGATATTTATATCGACACGAAGTTTGAAAAAATCAAAAGGCTTTCTTTTACGGAGTTCAAAGGGATTTCCATAATCAAACTGCGCATTGAACATGGCGCTGATGGTTGCTGAGCCAAATGCATCGTAGGGAACATCATTTATCTGGCGGTATCCTCCATACAATGAAATATTAATCGGTTCCTTCTCATATATTTCTTTATTGGTTCTTCTGAACGATTGCCCGTGGATGAGCCTGTTGATGCCCCGCATGGGATTGATGAGCCCGGCGGCAATTTCGCGGAAAACCCTTTCACCGCCCCGGGTGCGGTCGTCGAGAATATTTGAACTCAGCCGGTAAAATATTTCACCGAAAAATGTTCCGTTAACCGGCGTATAGATAATATCGTTATAGGATGGACGGGTATTTTCAAAGAAATATTCCCACATCAGGCTGCCTCCCAGGGCAAAGCAAAACGATTGATAATAATTATAACCATTCGAACGCCCGGCATTATAGGATAGCGTACCTGAATAGGGGTGACCGATGAAATTGACGCCGAACCGGTCATTATCCCATTCCCACCCCTTTGTAATATTAATTTTCCACGACTGGAATCCTATTCTTGCGTAATCAGCATTTAACACGTACCTGTCGAGCGCCCATGTAAAAGTTACGGCGCCCAGCACTTCAGCGGCTGGGATCCAAAGGTGTGATCTTTTATTGTACGCTGTATCATCATCAAGCAGA
>CAISJJ010000418.1 GCA_903885595.1 uncultured Bacteroidales bacterium | reverse complement strand
TTCTCCTTTTTCTCCTTTTTCTCCTTTTTTTCCTTTTCTGCCACTTTTTGCTTTTCCTCTTTTATTAACTCTTTTTGCGCCTTGGAGTTAAATCCCATCGTAGATTTTAACCCGCTTAGCGCACTTTTCCACAAGAAATTTATAATTCCCTTCTCTTTGTCCCTTTTGAAGTGAATTACCCCGGTTTTCATCTTTCCCGATTTGGTAGGATTATCATTGTTGACAACCAGGTCGTTGGCAGCCCAGTTGATGACCCCTGTTTTGATCTTTGTCCATGTTGTTTGTTTTTTATCAAGCACATCAATTGAAAGATCATTGTAATAGAACAGAAGCTTCCCTTTTGCCACATCATCATTGGCGCTCACCATAGGAACTTCCAACTTTTTCAGGTTACCACTCAAAACCCTGGCAGGCAGCAGGTTTGAAAGCATTGGGTTTATCTCTGTAAGGTCGGCCGGGCCCATCACAGCCGAAAATGTGAAAGAATTCCTTTTGTCGCCGAAATTGAAACGGATCGTAGCGTCAAGTTTTCCCTTCCCCATCATATAGGCGGTTCCTTTTAATTCGGAAACAAGACCAGCCTTAAGCAACAACGAATCATTGGTAAGCCCGGTAAAGGTCGCGCTCAATTTATCAAAAAAGATAATACCTGGAACCTGCCCAACTTGTTCGGAATAGACGGCCTTCCCTCCTTTCAGCAAGACTGTATCAATCCGCAGGTATGTTTTTAGTTTCAGGATTCCATCCTGAGGCATGGGCGGTTTGAAGCCTGGTTTGCGGGCAACACGCTTATCGCGGTAATCTTCGAGGTTCAGGGTATCAATTTCAAGGAGTCCCACTTGTATCTTACCTTCAAATAAAAGTGAACGAAGATTCATCCGCCGAAGGGTAAGCCTGTGGATGCTGATATCCATCCAGTCGGTCTGAAAACCAAGCTTCCTGGTATAATCATGCTTGTTGTAGAGTGGTTCCAGGTGAAAATCCTTTATATAAAACTCCCCCGATGCACTTGACAGACCAATTTCGCCGAACGACACTTTATTCATGCCATTTTTCATCGGCAGGCTGTAGGCCCCGAGTGTGATACTGATATCATCGGCATTGAAAAGCCGTCGTTTACCCTGGTGGGCCGAATCAACCAGGATATGTTTAATAACAATATTGCAGGTTGGAAATGTATTAACTGTAATGGAATCGCGGCTGCAATCAATAAATTCAAGTCTGGCATTCTGAATGATGAATTCTCCGATCTCAATCGATGTCAGTCCTTTGGGCAAAGGAATTGACATCATTTTTTCCTGATGCTGCTCTTCATTTTTCTGAGGCGGAATCCTCATGCGATAAACCGTGACTTCAGGGCCGGAGAAGATGATGCGTGATACATCAATCCTCCTGTCCTTCACTGCATCCATCACTTTGAATCCCTTGATACGCAACTTATCGAGATTTACTTTTATTAAAAGCGGCGCCATGGTGTCAATATGAGAATGGGCACGATAGAATGCCGTGTCGGGATCCAATGAAAATTTATCAAGGGTCAGATTTCCTGACAGGATATTGAAGGAGAGACTCCCGATATTAAGCTGGTACAATCCATTACTTTCCTTTTGAACGGTCTCAGTAAGGTAGGTTTTGATGATCTTTGCATAATAGAAATATCCAACAGCAAAAAGGATTCCAGCAACAAGGATCAGGATCGCCAAAAACCAAATAACGACTTTACGAATTGTTTTTCCTTTCATTTTTTTTGCTTTTATTGAAAATTAGTAATTAAATCATTCGGCTTCACCATAAGTTTTCATTCCCTGGCATCGGCAACTTTGATACTTCCGCTCTTCGCAGCAGCGGCAAGCGCATTATAATCCTTTTCTGTCTGATCAGCATAGCTAAAAGCAAAGCGAACCATGGCTTGATCCAGTTCATCGCCCTTCCCGGCATAACCGGCAATCATAGCCGCATCGCCCGATTTGGCATGGGCCAAAGCCAGCGCCCAAGCGCATAATGAACTGTATTGATCCTGGTTTTCAACTTTTACTGTTTTGGGATCAAATTCAACGCCACCTTTCATATCCCGCAATTGTCGGAAATAAAAATGCAACCCATCTATCTCACACCATCCGAGAAAAATATCCGGAGCCGGCTGTATCAATCGCTGACCAATAACCACTCTCTGCCCTTGATTTGCATACACTGATCTGGAAAGGTATGGTTCAAGAACCGATGGCTGAGCTTCTTTTACCTGGAGAAATAAGGGATCATTGGAATTATTTCCAGTCATGAAAATTACCCAGCATCGTGTTCCCACACTGCCAACGCCAACCACTTTCCTGACGACATCAACAATGCGGTAACGTTTAAGCAGTGTTTGACGCTCATCGGCCATAGAATGGATATAGGAATCAAGAACCAAACCCAATACCTCCTCAATGGGTCTGCCATCTTTTGCATGTGTTTCCCTCACGATAAATGGTGCATTTACGCGGAGGCGGTTTTTTGCATCGACCAGGTCGGTGAGTTTTCCAAGTACCTGCATGTGGGTACGCTGACGGGCTTTGAGCATAATATTTTGCGCCCCCTGTTTTGCAGTGCCTTTAAGGGTTTTAAATATCTCCTTTTCACTGATGGTCGCATACCATAAATCCATTATTCCAGTTGAGGAATATTCAAACATTTTTAAGCGATAGGTCTTTACCGCTGCAATTACAGATTTTTCACATATTCGTTTATTCGCCCCGAGAAACCTTCCTGCAGCAACTATACTCGCAACGAGTCTTTTAAGATCCCATTCCCATGGTCCCGGCAGTGTTTCATCAAAATCATTGATGCCGAAAACAAGATTGCGCTCAGCTGAAGCAAATACGCCAAAGTTTGCCAGATGCATGTCACCGCATGCCTGAACAGATATCCCTGAAGGCGGGGGGCCAGCAGCCAGATCGGCAGCCATAATGGCTGCTCCGCCCCGAAGAAAAGCAAAAGGTGACGTGAGCATGCGGGCGTACCGGACAGGCACAAGCTCAGGAAGCCGGGTCTTGGCCTGATCCTCCAGAATTGAAACCGGGTCGACCCGGTTTACGTCAGGTTCATATTCCCCAAGCAGACTACGGGGATATTGTTTCCGTAACGCTTTGCCGGCTGCAATTCGCTCTTCAATTGTATGTCGCTCAGACTGAAAATGATTTAAAAGTTCCTGGCTCATAATGAGTGAATTTTAATGAATGATAATATTAATCAAGTAATAAAGGGATTTTCCTTTGCTATCGAAAACAAGTTGATCAGTTGCATCACCTTTCTTAATTGTCAAATGGGATAGCGATGATTAACATTCATGGTTTGCATGAATGTTGTACTTATGGATATTTCATGTTTTTTTGCACATCTGATGGGTTACAATTTAATTCCCTGTGAATTATGAATCTTTAGACAGCCACTCAAAATTACAATTCTGAAATATCAAAAACAATACCTATTTATGAGTATTCATTTATCCAACATGAATTTTTACAACCATCAGAAGGTCTCATTAAGATTAAAAAAAATTCCCTTGGTGCCATCAGCACCAAAACCGAAATCGATACAGAGGTTTGAAAGCGTATGCCGGTTGAACATGATCCTGAGTCCAAATCCGACAGCAGGATCAACGTATTGAAAAAGTTTCCGTTCGCCGTCATCCGAACTGGCAGTGGTCATATTCACAAACGCAACACCACTTAATATTCCTGAATATGGACTGATTGGAAAACGCCATTCGGTTTCACCGTAAACAAAATTCATACCCCTGATACTCCCCTGTATATACCCACGTCCGGCACGGTTATACATATCCCAGCAAAGGGCAGGCAACCCCAGATAGGGAACATTTCCTTTCTGGTTGAACTGTCCCAGGTACCAAAAGCCGATCAGGTGATCGGGCCGGCGCTTTGAGAAACTGATATAGGTACGGAATTCAGTATTTATTATCAGGCTGCTCTTTGAACTACCCAGGAAGGTAAAATTCGGCCTGAAGGCAATGTTCGCCATATACCCTTTCGTAGGGCGGATTGAATTATCACGGCTATCGAGCAGGACTTCCAGACTCAGACCTGACATTGTATATTTTTCCGGGTTAAAACCGTGCTCAGTGCTGTATTTATAATGACTTGTTACCTGAGGAGGCACACTATCCAGGTGATTATGGTCAACAATACCCGAAAAATCATCGAGACAATACCCAATTCCAAAGTACCAGTACTTTGTAAACCTGAAATAAAAGGTCTCATAAAGTCTGATATAATTATAATTAAGTGGCTGGGCATCGGGAGGAAGAGATGCTGTTGACCCGCCGTCATTAAATACGATTCCCCTGTTTGTGTGCATTTTGATTCCTGTACCTAATCCGTAGGTGGGCTGCGAAAAAACCAGGTAGCGCCAGTCCCCGCGAAGAATATAACGGGAGCCATTGGTGATTAAATTGCTTCTTACCGTAATTATGGTTTGTTTTGCTGTTGTCAGGTTAATGGCGGCACATAAGGAAGAAACCGGTGTGGTTTTAAGTTCGCCAAGGTAGATTCCCATAGTAGTACCAACACCAATCAGGAAACCGTATGCAGGGTTATAACCCACAAACGGAGTAGTTGCAAAATAGGGCTTTTTAATTACAATGGGAGCCTTGGTAGCACTATCGCGTTTAGCCCGCTTTTCTTTTTTGATAAAAATGCTGAAAACATCGTCCTGCCTGAATGATTTCTTGTTTTCCTGTGCAGAAAGTGTAACTGGTTGAAGAAGGATTGCAACCAAAATAGGGAAAACGAAAACACCAAGTATCTTTCCGAAAGAGGAAAATAGTGTATTGAATGTTGTTTTCATCCGTCCGGGTTTACCTTGTAAAAATAACCAAATTATCAATAACGAAAGTATCGGTTACGGAGTAAACACGAACACCCGAAAAAAAAGGACCGGGATTAGCCTGTTAAAAAAATTGATGGACCAATTAACAGGGTATTGAGGTTTCCTATAAGTTGTATCAGTGAGTCACTTTTGTCGGGACCATGTCACCAGCATGTCGGGAGCATGTCGGGAGCATTATGATCCTTAATTGAATCACTATCGAACAGATATTGAATTAGGACTGTTCTCAGGATGCATTCGATAATAGTAACCTAAAATTAAAACCATATACACGAATTTCATAAAAAAACCGGAAATATTTATCACCAGCCATTGTTAATAAAAACATCAATCAGCCTATCGCAACGACCTATCTGGCCCTTAATTTAGGGCTGCAATTCAAATTTTCTGAGCCAGGCAAGATCCACGGGAAATTGTTCATGAAAACCTTGAATGACACCAGTGGATATTACACTGACCACTAAAATCTAAATTATTGACAGATGAAAAACATTCGGCATATTGCCAAAGGAGATGCGATGGACAACCGGCTGGAGGTGTCAAACCATCAGGTTTTGGTTCCCAAGTCAAAACTTTCGGTTGGATCAGTTGCAGATAAGTTCCCGGTAATTCTTGATGATGGCCGCACGGTCGTTTACATTGCAGATAAAAGCAGGGAGCGGGAAATCAAGCTGAGGTACGGATTACGAAAAAATTTTTAGACTGTTTCCTTGTCGGAAAAGTGGTTTGTCTAATAATTTATTCCTATCCGGATATATTCAATTGATGGTGTTTCAACATGAGGTAATTAATAATTGCCTTATGGATTATCATTACTTTTACGACATGAAATGCCATTCCGGAATATGCATGACGGTTTTACTGATAACCCTGTCGGGATTATTTTTTGTGCGCCAATGCATAGCTCAGGGAATTCCTGAGGGAGGGGTGATTGCCAGATTCTCCATACCTGATACTGTCTGTGTTGATCAGCCGGTACCTATAGTGAACGAATCTCAGGGCGCTTCAGCATATTACTGGCGATTCTGTACAGGAAATGCTGTTACCAATCCGCATGGCATCGATCTCGGGAATCCCTTAAATACCCTGAGCGCTCCCTGGGGCATCACCCTGGTGCAGGATGGAATCAGCTTTTTTGCATTTGTCACCAATTCGGGAGACGGGACCATTACCAGGATTTATTGGGCGAGTGGACTGAGGAATCAGCCCGTGGCTGTTAACCTTGGAAATTTCGGGATTCTGACCCATGATGTTTTCGGGATCCAGGTGGAAAACGACAATGGAAACTGGTATGCCTTTGTAACCAACGGGACATCCCTTGCAAGGCTTGATTTTGGGACTTCATTACTCAACCCCGTCCCTGTGCCTTCAACTGTAGTCCCTGATATGGAAAAGGCAAGAGGGTTGGTCATCGAACAGGAGGGCAACGACTGGGTGGGTTTTACGACCAACTGGCCCGGTAATACTATTACCCGTATTCATTGGACAGGAAGCTTAGCGGCATTCCCTGACATTACAAACCTTGGTAATATCGGTGAATTAACAAATCCCATGCAACCAGCGCTGATCAGGGATGATACGGGCTGGTACCTTTTCATTGCCAATACCACCTCGTTATCGCAATTGTATTTTGGAAACACCCTGTTGAACATGAGTCCTGCAGGTACAAACCTTGGTGACCTTGGAACAATGACCGACGACCGGGGATTATGTTTGTTTACGGTATGCCATAATCCCTATGGGTTAATCGTTAATCATAATCTCGTCGATCGCCTGCTGCTTCAGCTTCATTTCATCGGAGGGCTCGGAGGTGCAAAAGCCATAACCCCTTTGGGAATAGTAGCGAACATGTACCTGCCAAGTGCGCTTTCAGAGGCGGTTATCACCAGCGACACCATATATGCCATTGCCTTAAACGAAAACAGTCTGACCACCCTGTTCTTTCCCCCTTGCAGCGATACGCCCATTCCGCCATCGACCGAGTTTGAACCCGATTCCATTGTTTTTTCAGTTCCCGGAACCTATACCATTTCATTAACCGTTGACCCGGGAATGGCCACAGAACAAACCATATGTAAAGAAATTGAGGTCGATACACCCAAGCCCTTTTCGTTCGGAAATGACACCACGATTTGTGAAGGAAGTGACCTGTTGCTAACGCCTGGTGCCGGGTACAAAAATTACCATTGGAATACAGGTGAAACAAGCTCTTCCATATATGTAACTTTGCCCGGAACCTATTCGGTAGTGGTAACCAGTTCCTATGGATGTCTGTTATCTGATTCGATCCATGTAGATGTTGTGCCGAACCTGACTGAAACGGTAAACCCTTCTATTTGCTGGGGAGAAAAATATTATGCCGGTGGCATGTTGAGGTCGACCAGCGGCACCTACTTCGATACCCTGGTCGTTCAGTATGGATGTTTAAAAATCAGAACGACCAATCTGGTCGTTAAACCTGAAATCATAATGACGCTCGGAAATGATACGTGCCTTCAACCGGGGAAGACCATCGCCCTGAATGCTTATGTTCCCGGGGCTTCAGACTACACCTGGCAGGATAACACCCACAATCAAATATATACAGTGACCAGCCCCGGGGAATACCGTGTGAAAGTCATGGTAGATCAATGCGGGAAAGAAGACGCTATCAAAATCGAGAATTGTCCTGAAACGATCTCCATTTCGTTTCCAAATGCATTCACCCCAAATGGGGATGAAATAAATGATTTGTTTGGGCCTGCGGGAACAAATATTACAAATTTTCACATGATCATATACAACCGCTGGGGACAAATACTTTTTGAAACCAGCAATCCCGGTCAGGGATGGGATGGAAAATCAAATGGCGTGTACTGTGAGCCAGGAATATATGTCTATGTTGCTGTATACGATTACACTGGTAATCCACCGGAACAAGTTAAAACCACCGGCAGTTTCACTCTGGCCAGGTAACCACCCTGGCCTGGATTTGTCATATCATTACTTCATAACCTTGTTAATCTGTCTCCCCGCTACTTTTCCAATCCAAATTAAAAGGTAATAACCTTGTCATCACTGTTCAGGTATTCTGTGAATGGCAAACCCATGAACCTGACCTCTATTCCCAGGCCGGTCAGATTATGGGTAACCCGGTATGCATCGGTACAGGCCTGGCAGGCTTCAACTGTGATCCCACTGTCAAGCACATCCCGTAACTGTTTATGAATGTCAGTATCCTCAGATGTTAACAGGGCCGATGGTCCCCAGATGATCAGGTTAATTTCATCCCACCAGCCGTTTGCCTTCGCATTGATCAGGTATGGAAAAATGACTTTCATGGCGACCTCTTTTTCGCCAGTGGTCCATAAAATGTGCAGTTTACCCATTGGGATATAATTATTTCAAACCACGACGTTTCAGCAATGCATCGATGGATGGATCCTGGCCCCTGAATTTCCTGTATTGTTTCATCCCTTCATCATTCCCCGATTCGGCCAGGCAGTATTTTCTGAATTTTGCAGCCAGTTCCTTATTGTATATATAACCTGAGGATTTAAAAGCGTCGAAAGCATCGGCATCCAGCACGGCAGCCCAAATGTACACATAATACCCTGCTGCATATCCGCCACCGAAAATATGCGCAAAATAGGTACTCCGATACCGGGGAATGATCTCCGGTATCAACCCGATTTTATTCATGGCATTACTTTCGAAATCAAGCACCTTCAGATCGGTTGGTTCGGTGAGTTCATGATAGTCCATATCAAGGATCGATGCTGCCAGGTATTCCACAGTTTCGAATCCCTGGTTAAAGAGGCTGCTTTTCTGAATTTTATCAATCAGCTGATCGGGAATCGCTGCTCCCGTTTTATAATGTCTGGCATAAGCTTTCAGCACACCGGGGTCGCCTGCCCAGTTTTCATTGACCTGTGAAGGTAATTCAACATAATCCTGTGGAACATTTCCGGCTGTGCGCGTATATTTACCTTCTGTGAACAAGGCATGCAGCGCATGGCCGAACTCATGGAAGAGGGTGGTCGTTTCCTCCCAGCTTAATAAAGAAGGTGCTGTTGCAGTTGGTTTCGTAAAATTGCAGGTAACTGAAATTACAGGATCGACCTTTTTATCATTTTCCCATCCGGACGACCTGAAATCGGTGCACCAGGCTCCTCCCCTCTTTCCATCCCGTGGGTAATAATCGAGGTAGAGAATCCCAAGGTGACTGCCATCAGCCTCTTTCACCTCAAATGTTTCAACATCTTTTTGAAAAACAGGCAAATCCGTCCGTTTTTCGAAGGTTATCCCGTATAACCTTGTGGCTACCATAAACATGCCATCACGAACATTGGCAAGACTGAAATAGGGTTTAAGTTCGCTTTCATCCAGGTTGTATTTCTCCATGCGGATAATCTCGGCATAATACCACCAATCCCAGGGATGCAATTTGAATTGTCCGCCATCCCGATCGATGATCTTCTGCATTTCTGCCGCCTCTTTTTTGGCGACAGGCAGTGAAGATGTCCACAGTTTGGCAAGGAAATCATTCACATTGGCTGGCGTTTTTGCCATATTTTCATCCACAACATAGGCTGCATAACTATCATACCCCAGCAGGCGGGCCTTTTCAACCCGGAGTTTCACGATTTTTGCCACGGTTTCCTTGTTGTCATTTTTATCGCCATTATTGCCGCGCATGAAATAAGCACGGTAGATCTTTTCGCGCAGGTCGCGGTTTTTAGCATACTGGAGAAAAGGGATCATGCTCGGTTTTGACAATGTGAACACCCATTTCCCTTCCATTCCCTTTTCTTTCGCCGTTTCGGCGGCACCATCAATCACTCCCTGGGGCAACCCGTCAAGATCCTTCTTATCCTCGATCACCAGTTTAAAATTATCATTGGTCTCGGCCAGGAGATTTTCACCAAATGTAAGTGCCAGCATGGAAAGCTCAGCATTCAATTTTCGCAACTGGTCCTTTTTGTCAGCGGGTAAATTAGCTCCCTGCCGTTCAAAATCGCGGAAGTACTTCTCAACAACCCTCAGTTGCTGGCTATCCAGATTCATTTCCAGCCGCTTATCGTATACCGCTTTTATCCTGGCAAACAACTTTTCATTCAATGAAATATCATCGGAGTGTTTCGACATGACCGGGCTTAATTCACGGGCAATGGCCTGCAATTGTTTATTGGTCTCTGCTTCGTTGAGATTATAAAATACTTTGCTGACCCTCGTAAGCAGCTTACCTGATTTATCAAATGCAAGGATCGTATTACCAAAATCCGGAGCTGCCGGATTGTTGACAATTGAATCAATTTCGGCATTATGCTGCGCAATCCCTTCGGTGAATGCCGGCATGTAATGGGTTGTATCTATTTTATCAAACGGAGGTACCTGAAAAGGGGTTAGGTATTCGGTGAAAAATGGATTTTCAGCCTTTTTTTCAGGGTTGCATCCGAAAAAAAACATCATGGTCATAGCCATCAGTGTTAATGAAATTGTTCTCATATGTCAATTTTTATTTTAGATAATCAGTGCAGGTGAAACATCCAGGATAGCGTCAGTTGTTGGCAAAGATGCTGGCAGCCCGCGTTTCAAATTTAAAACTTTAGTGCTATCTTTCGATTTGATGTTTTCATTGGCATAAAATCATAGACAAAGGCTATTGTATTTTGCACTTTGACTTTGCATTTTGATTTTTTATTTTTGCTTATCCAGGTTAGGTATATGCAAAAATAATTTTATTGACAACTTTACAAACGGGTAAAAAAGTCTGCAAAGTTACCCGAAAGAATTAAAATTAAGGATAAATCTTGTAACCTTTTTCCTTTTCCGACATCTATTATTCTCATATATCCTGAAAAGAATGCGGTTTGGCGAATCGATAGGCATCCACACCGATTTCTTTTCACAGATTGAAAATATACCGGCAACTTTGAATGTTCTTATTCTGAACTTTTGACAAATGATAACCATCAATAAGATACATAAATCCTATGTGACAGGTCAAAACAGCCTGCATGTATTGAAAGGCATTGATCTGAATATAGAAGCCGGCGAGATGATCTCCATCATGGGAGCATCCGGGTCGGGAAAATCAACCTTATTGAACATACTGGGTATTCTTGACAATTTTGATTCAGGCGCCTATTATTTGAACGGATTGAAAATCGACCGTTTGACCGAACGCAAGGCAGCCCAGCTAAGAAATAAAATGCTCGGGTTTGTGTTCCAGTCATTCAACCTGGTGTCGTTTAAAAATGCGATGGAAAATGTGGCGCTGCCCCTGTATTACCAGGATGTACCCCGAAAAAAGCGCAACATGATCGCAATGGAATATCTTGAACGGATGGGGCTGAAGGACTGGGCGCACCATTTGCCCAATGAAATGTCGGGCGGACAAAAACAGCGGGTGGCCATTGCGCGTGCGCTCATCGGCAAACCGAAAGTCATCCTGGCTGATGAGCCTACCGGAGCGCTTGATTCAACTACATCACTTGAAGTAATGGACCTCTTGCACGAGATCAATGCCACAGGTATCACGGTAATCATCGTCACGCATGAACTCGACATTGCCAAACGTACCGGGAAAACCATCCGCATCACTGATGGGAATATCACGGAGATTATTAAGAATTAAGAATTAAAATTAAAAATTAAAAATTTGATGATTTGGAAACATTTGAATTATTGAAATGTTAAGAGAATGAAACATTTTGATTTCAATCCATGCCTGCGGGTATCAGATTTTTAATTTTGATTTGTGGTTTTGAGTTTTGATCTTTGATTTAAATTTTGTGGTTTTGATCTTTAAGTTTTGATCTTTGATTTAAATTTTGTGGTTTTGATCTTTGAGTTTTGATCTTTGATTTAAATTTTGTGGTTTTGATCTTTGATTTTTGATCTTTGAATTTGACGAATGTTTGAAATCGATAAATGGCAGGAAATATACAGTACGATACGGAAAAATAAACTCCGTACGTTTCTTACCGGGTTTAGTGTGGCCTGGGGTATATTCATGCTGATCATTCTGCTTGGTTCCGGGTCAGGTCTTGAAAACGGGGTCAAAGAACAATTCAAAGGCGGGGCGACCAACGGTGTATGGATCAGCAGTGGTCAAACCAGCCTTAAATATAAGGGATTAAAAACCGGGAGGCAGATCAAATTCACCAACGAAGATTACAAATCCATTAAATCATCAGTGGAAGGCTACGACCGGATCTCGGCCAGGTTATTTCTGGGGAATAAAATTATTTCATATAAGAACGAGTATGGATCCTTCTTTTTGTCACCCTGTCATCCCGACTATGGGTTTATCAAGGAGATTGATATTATCCAGGGGCGGTTTCTCAACGTAATCGACATTAAAGAGTTCAGGAAAGTGGCTGTGATTGGTGAGAAGGTAAAATCATCGCTGTTCAAAGGCGCCGACACAACAGCCCTGGGGAAGTATGTAAAGGTAAATGGCGTTCTTTTTCAGATAGTTGGTGTTTTCAGGGATTACAGCAGGAATGACAATGAACAGAAGCGTGTTTACATCCCGATTTCAACTGCGCAGCGTGTTTTCCAGGGCGAGAATGTTATCAACCAAATCTCGTTTACCACGGGAGATGCGTCGGCACAGGAAGCGGATCTGATGATTCAAAAATCAAAGGCTGTACTTGCTAAAATGCACACCTTTGATATCGACGATAACCGCGCTATCAATGTCTGGAATAAAAACGAGGAGGTACGCAAATTCAAGGCCCTGTTTGCCGGTATACGATTGTTTATCTGGATTATCGGGATCGGAACCATCATTGCCGGTATTGTTGGTGTCAGCAACATTATGATGATCGTCGTAAAAGAGCGTACAAAGGAAATCGGCATCCGCAAGTCGATTGGCGCAACGCCATGGTCAATTGTTGCACTGATCATGCAGGAGGCGATCGTGATTACTTCATTTGCCGGTTATATCGGGCTGGTGCTGGGTGTTGGCCTTCTTGAATTGATTTCAAAAAAAATGCCTCCTTCCGAATTTTTCAGGAACCCCGAGGCGGACTTTTCCGTTGCTTTGATGGCTACCGCTTTGCTAATCCTTGCCGGCGCCACTGCAGGCTTTTTTCCTGCCATGAAAGCAGCCAAAGTCAAACCGGTGGAGGCGCTTCGCGATGAATAAAATTTATTAAAATGTTCGATTTAGACCGTTGGCAGGAAATTTATCATGTACTGAGAAAAAACAAACTCCGGACGTTTCTTACAGCATTTGGGGTTTTTTGGGGCATTTTCATGTTGGTGATCATGCTGGGTTCGGGCAATGGACTTGAGCGGGGTGTGACCCAGAATTTTGGCGATATGGCGACTAACAGTGTGTTTATCTGGACCCAGCAAACCACAATCCCTTACAAAGGATTCCCCAGAGGAAGAAATTACAATTTCACCAATGAAGATGTGATTGCCATACGCCATTCAATTCCTGAGATTAAATACCTGGCTCCCCGCATCCAGGCGGGTGGTTTCATGCAGACCAACAATGTGATCCGTGGCTTGAAATCAGGGGTGTTTAATATTATGGGTGATTACCCGGCCTTCAACAAGATAGATCCGCTGAATTTCAAACAAGGCAGGTTTATCAATGATCTGGATATAAAGGAAAAAAGAAAAGTGGCCGTCGTTGGAACCCGTGTGGTCGATATCCTGTTCACCAAAGATGAAAACCCGATGAACCAATATATTCAAATCCAGGGAGTTTATTTTAAAATCATTGGTGTATTTGCTTCCAAGCGAACCGGCGAGCAAGCCGACCAGGAAAATCAAAACATCTATCTCCCGTTTACTACATTGCAGCAGACCTATAATTATGGCAATGCTGTCGGATTTTTTTCGATAACCTCCCGGGACGATATTCCGGTTTCGGTGGTCGAGGAAAAGGCCATCCGTGTGCTGAAGAAGCGGCATTCAATTGCCCCGGCAGATGAATCGGCCGTTGGTCACTTTAACCTCAAAAAGGAGTTTGACCAGATGCAGGGATTGTTCTTCGGCATACGATTTCTGGTGTGGATTGTTGGGACCGGAACCTTAATGGCAGGTGTCATCGGTGTGAGTAACATCATGCTTGTGGTTGTTAAAGAAAGAACCAAAGAGATTGGCATTCAGCGGGCTCTTGGAGCAACCCCGTGGAATGTGATCAGCCAGATCATTACTGAATCAGTGGTACTCACAACCTTTGCCGGATATTTTGGACTTGTGATTGGGGTGGGGTTGCTCGAACTGATCAATTTCCTGCTTGGATCGTCGGGCGCCAATACCGAAATGTTTGTCCATCCTGGAATTGATTTTTCGGTTGCTGTTACAGCCCTTTGTATCCTGGTGGTTTGCGGGGCGCTGGCCGGGTTGATCCCTGCGCGCCGGGCCGTATCGGTAAAACCAATTGATGCCTTGCGTTATGAATAGAGAGAATACTGTTGGCACGACAGAATGACCATTAAAAAACAAATTAGTAACACATGAAATTGCCATAAGTACAACGTACATGCAAACCGTAAATGATAATTTATGGCTATTCCATATGGCCCGAAAAAATAAAAATTAACATATGAAATACCCATAAGAACAATGTTCATGCAAACCGTGAATGTTAATTATGGGTATTCCATGTGACCATTAAAAAACAAATTATTAACACATGAAAAAAATTCTCAAGATCTCGGCACTGGTTATAATTCTCGCCATATTCGTTATTACTATCGTGTACCTCTACCAGAAATCGAAGGAAAAGCCGGTCGTATATCAGACCGAAAAGCCTTTTATGACGAATATCATCAAAAAAACAGTGGCAACTGGATCTGTAATTCCCCGGAAGGAGATAGAAATCAAGCCACAGGTTTCAGGAATTGTGGAGGAAATTTTCGTCCAGGCAGGCAAGACTGTCAGACAGGGTGATGTAATTGCCCGTGTCAGAATAATTCCCGATCTGATCAACCTGAACAACGCAGAAGCAAGACTTGAACGCGCAAAAATCGCCTTTGATGATGCGAAGCTTAATGCCGACCGGCAGGAAAAACTTTATAGCCAGGGTGTTATCTCTGCTGTCGAAAACCAGCAGGTGCAGGTTGTTTATAAAAATGCCCGGCAGGAGGTAGATGCAGCTGAAGCAAACCTTGAACTCATCCGTGAAGGGGTGAACAAGAAATCGGGCAAGGCAACCAACACGCTGATCCGTTCCACTATTGAGGGCATGTTGCTGGATATTCCGATCAAGGTAGGAAACAGCGTTATCGAAACGAACAACTTCAATGCAGGAACCACCATTGCAACAGTTGCAGATGTTGGAGATATGATATTCCAGGGAAAAGTCGATGAAACCGAAGTTGGCAAGATCAAGCCGGGCATGGACCTCATGCTCACCATCGGGGCCATTGAAAACGATACCTTTCTTGCCATTCTTAAATACATCTCTCCCAAGGGGGTCCTGGAAAACGGCGCTGTTCAATTTGAAATAAAGGCCGATGTGAAATTGAAAAACGACCAGTTCATTCGTGCAGGATATAGTGCAAATGCCGATATCGTTCTTGATCATAAAAATAATACCCTCGCCATAAAAGAGGCGCTGCTTTTATTCCAGGGTGATTCGGCCTATGTGGAGATCGAGACATCTCCTCAGAAATTTGAAAAAAGATTTATTAAAACCGGCCTTTCCGACGGAATCAATATCCAGGTTTTATCTGGTTTGACAGCCAATGATAAAATTAAGGTGCAACAGATCAATGCCGGAAGTACTCCTAAATAGGCTGTATAAATTTATCGGAAAACCGATCCGGTTTACCGATTATTTTACCCATCAAAAATAGCTGACCAGGGTTTTTCAATCGCCGAAATCCGTTCGTCCTTTATTATGTTCATGTTGCAGAAAAGATTTGTTTTCAGTGTGTTAATGGAGTTAAATTTGTTTCCAGATCAACCAATTAACCCACAAAAAAACACACACAATGAAAACAATTAAATTAATTCCGACCCTTTTTCTCATCCTGATCGTGATATGCCTTTCGGGATTGTCTGCCTATGCCGTCGAACCTGCAGTACCACCAGCACAGCATCTTCAAAAAGTTATTAAGGATGGAATAAAGTATCCTGAACAAGCAGTCAAATCATGCTGTACCGGAAGCGTCGAAGTTCTTTTCTCCGTTGACGAAAATGGAAAAATCATAATAGAAGAAACATCCGCTGATAATGCCAAAATTGAAAAGATGGTAAAGGAACAACTTGCTGCGATCTGCTGCAAGGGAGTAAAAATAGCAACCTACGAACACTACAGAATCACGATCACATTTAAACTCATCGGCTGATACTGTTTATTGACAGGGTTTAAATCCCCGGGATCGGATCCCGGGGATTTTTTTTACCCTATGAAGATACCGCTGAACAGCCTGTTATGGGGCCAGCCGCTCAATAATCCAATTTTGGCGGAGCAAACGGTACCTGATCCGATCATGCAAACGATGAGCCCTCCCCTGCCAGAATTCAACCACCATTGGTTTTAAACAATAGCCCCCCCAGTTATCAGGGCAAACCGGAGGCAGCCCCTGCAAATCAAGGATGAATCCTTCACGCATCGATTCAAGGAATGCACGGTCGGGAATGACGGAACTTTGCGGAGAGACACATGCGCTTACGCGACTATCGAACGGACGGCTGTTAAAATATGAAACGGTTGCCTTCCGGCTGATCTTTGCCACCTTCCCTTCAACCCGTACCTGCCTTTCAAGCGAATGCCAGTGAAATGTAAGAGCAGCCTTTGGATTTGAGTGCAACTGTGTACCCTTTTTGCTCTGGTATCCGGTAAAAAAAACGAATCCTCCATTTTCAATGCCCTTTAACAATACTATCCTTGCTGAAACATTTCCTACTCGATCGGCTGTCGATAAAACCATGGCATTCGGCTCTTCAATTCCGGATTCAAACGCCTCATTAAACCAAATTTCAAACTGAAGCAACGGATCAGTATGAATGAGCTTCTCATCCAGCGAAGAAGTATGATATTCCTTTCTCAGATCTGAAATTCGTTTTGTCATTTTTTCGATCCTTTTACAGTTAACCCTGCAATAAAATTATTTATTTCTTTATCTTTACGAAAATTTTAAGCAAATCGATATGTCAAACAAAGTTACAAAAGCTGAATTGGCTGAGTTTAAAAAAAACAAAGAATCAGTAAAAGAATTTTCCAATGGGGAAGTTACGGTTTTTTGGCAGCCTGAATTGTGCATTCACTCCGCAAATTGCCTGATCGGTTTACCCGCTGTTTTCAATTCCAAGAAAAAGCCATGGATCAATGTTCATGCATCGAACAGCAAGGAGATCATGCGAATTGTCGACACCTGCCCTTCCCGTGCGCTGGTTCACTTGAAAAGTTCAAAATTTGTTACTTCAAAGCCCCGTGCAACTGTTAAAAAGAAGGCGAAATTCGCAAGGGTTCAGATTTTGAAGAATGGCCCGGCATTGATAACCGGAAACTTCATTGTCAGGGATACGAAGAAAAAGAAAATCAAAATTGAGAACGAAGTGGCAGCCATTTGCCGGTGCGGCGGGAGCAAGAAAAAGCCTTTCTGCGACGGAAGCCATCAGACAGTTGGATTTAAAGATTAAGACATCGTAAATTACAGGCAATTTCTCACGAGATTTATATAACACCTCATTGTATGATAATTGGTATTTTAAAAGAGGAGGGATCAGAAAACCGGGTCTCCCTGCTTCCTGAGTCTGTTGCCACCCTTACGAAAATGATGGTCACCGTGTACGTTGAACATGAGGCGGGGCTGAAGGCATTTGCTTCGGATGCCGATTACGAAGCTGCCGGTGCAAAAATCGCCCTCAAAGGTGAAGTAATGGCGCAATCGGAGATGCTGATCAAGATCAATCCGCCTTCGGATGCTGAATTGGCTCAGATGAAAGCCAAGACGGTCTTCCTGGCGGTTCTGAATCCTTTTTTCAACAAGGAACTGATACAAAGGCTGGCATCAGATGATATTACCAGTTTCAGCCTCGATGTGATTCCCCGCACCAGCCGGGCCCAGTCGATGGATATTCTGTCGTCAATGGCAACTGTTTCAGGTTACAAAGCAGTGCTGACTGCTGCCAACTCACTTCCGAAGTTTTTTCCTATGTTCATGACTGCTGCAGGGACCATCACGCCCGCAAAGGTTCTTATCCTGGGGGCTGGAGTTGCAGGCCTCCAGGCTATTGCTACTTCGCGTAAACTCGGCGCCGTAGTTGAGGTTTTCGATGTACGTGCTGCTGTAAAAGAGGAGGTTGTTGGTTTAGGAGGAAAATTTGTTGAGGTGGAGGGCGCTGTTGATGACAAATCAGCCGGTGGCTATGCAGTGGAACAAACGGATGATTTCAAGAAAAAACAGGCCGCTGCTGTTCATGATCATGCCCTTAAATCGGATGTGGTGATCTGTACGGCACAAATCCCCGGGAAAAAGGCGCCTCTGTTACTAAAAAAAGAAACTGTTGAAGCAATGAAACCAGGGTCGGTCATCATCGACCTGGCTGCATCGACTGGTGGAAACTGCGAAATGACGCGAAACGATGAAACTTTTGTTTATCATGGGATTAAGATCATCGGGAATTCATCATTTCCGGTCGACATGCCGACGGATGCCAGCAAAATGTTCGGCAAGAATGTAATCAACTTTTTGAAACTGATGATAAACACCAAGGGTGAATTTAAGCTCAACTGGGAAGATGATATCGTGAAAGGCACCTGTGTCACCCACAACAAGGAAATTGTTCATGAACGCATAAAGGCAGTGATTAATCAATAAAAATCAGGACTATGACTGGGATTTTACAATTTTTCCTGGAATACCGGGAAGCGATCTTCATCATTATTTTATCCATTTTCCTTGGGATCGAGGTGATTTCGCATGTTCCCTCCGTTTTACACACCCCATTGATGTCGGGGGCCAATGCCATTCATGGTGTGGTGATCATCGGTGCCATCATTGTCATGGGACATGCCGGCAACCTGTTATCCATGATCCTTGGCTTTGTTGCAGTGGTGCTCGGCACCCTGAATGTGGTTGGCGGATTTGTGGTAACCGATCGCATGCTTGAGATGTTCAAGAAAAAGAAGAAACAGTAATAAGTTGAGACTATGGAAACGATCGTAACCCTGACCAAAAATTTCGAGTTTTCCGAATATCTTTCGATTCTTGAAATTTCATATGTTCTCGCTTCTGTCCTTTTTATACTCGGACTTAAAAAGTTGAGTCATCCTGATACAGCCCGCAGCGGTAATTTGTGGGCAGCAGCAGGCATGGGGCTGGCCATTATATTTACCATCCTCTTTCATAAAACCAGGATGGAAGATGGCACTTATGCCGGAATACACAATATAGGCTGGATTGCGGGAGCGCTGATCATCGGCTCCGTTGTCGGTTGGCTGGCTGCAAAAAAGGTAAAGATGACCGCCATGCCCCAGATGGTATCACTTTTCAATGGAATGGGTGGCGCGTGTGCTGCGCTCATTTCGCTGATGGAATTTCCGAATATGCAAACTGAACTAGCCGGCCAGCATGTTACAACTATGCTGAACGGTGAAGCGCTGGCAATTTTACTTGGATTGATGATCGGTGGTGTTTCATTTGCCGGCAGTATGATCGCATTTGGGAAACTTGATGAGCGGATTGGGGATATCAAAAGCCCGGTTTTGCGATATATAAACCTTTCCTTTTTGGTTATTCTGTTTGCCTTTGTAATTTTCATAATGTTCAAGACACCGGTTGCCGGCGAAAACTGGATGATTTACACGCTGGCCGCATTGGCACTGATCTACGGCGTAACTTTTGTAATGCCGATCGGCGGCGCGGATATGCCGGTGGTCATTTCGCTGTTAAACTCATTTACCGGCGTGGCTGCGGCAATGGGCGGATTCCTGTATAACAACCAGGCCATGCTGACGGGTGGAATTTTGGTTGGATCCTCGGGGACAATCCTGACCATCCTGATGTGCAAAGCCATGAACCGGTCGCTGCTGAATGTCATAATTGGCGCCTTCGGAGGAAGTTCGGCCGCGGGAGCTGATTTTGGAGATAAAACAGTCAAGGAAATATCTCTGAGCGATGCAGCTGTTCTCCTGAGCTATTCACAGAAAGTTCTTGTGGTTCCAGGGTACGGTCTTGCTGTCGCCCAGGCACAGCACCTTTGCCATGAACTGGAGAATCTGCTTGGCTCAAAAGGGGTAGAATTAAAATATGGAATTCATCCTGTAGCCGGACGTATGCCAGGACATATGAACGTATTACTTGCTGAGGCCGATGTTGCCTACGAAAAACTCCAGGAGATGGAAGACGCCAACAATGAAATGAACAACACCGACGTGGTGATTGTGGTTGGCGCCAATGACGTGGTGAATCCGGCAGCTGAGGAGGATCCTTCGAGCCCGATTTACGGAATGCCGGTAATCCAGGTTTGGGGTGCAAAGAATACCATCGTCATGAAAAGAAGCATGGCCAAGGGATATGCCGCAATTGAGAACAACCTGTTCTTTATGCCTAAAACCCGCATGCTTTTCGGAGATGCAAAAGCAACCATGCAAAAATTGATCAGTGAAATCAAGAATTTGTAAGTGTTGCTGAATTTAACAGTAAAAAAAAAGCCCCGGAAACCGGGGCTTTTTTTTAATACTTCAGAACGCAGCTTACTTTTTCTTGTTCTTGAATAATTTCGGGAATTTCTTCACGGAATCAGCATGAGCAATAGAGTCAGCAATCATCTTCTCTTGTTGAACCTTAGCAATTGAATCAGCAATTCTCTGCTGTTCGGCCTGAACCATTGCTAATGAATCAGCAACGAGGATAGAGTCAGCGATCCTTTTTTCTTCGATTTCTTTTGCGCTTGGGCCACATGAGTACATGAAAGCTGCTGCTGCGATAATTAAGATTGATGCAAGTTTTTTCATTTGTCTATTGATTTTTTAAATTTCTGATGCAAAGATAAAGCAATGCAATAATATCATCCAAATATTTTGATCACTTTTTTTTAACATTTTTTAACATATCGCATATCTTCCTGATATTCAATGAGAATAATTTTAACATTTTTTATGATATGGGCGTAATCAACACGATTTTGGTTATCAATGGTAAAAAAACGAACAGGATTTAAAGCTATCTTTGCTCCATGTTAATACCACTGGCAGAACAATTACGTCCCGATTCACTTGAAGATTACCTTGGCCAGGAACACCTGATTGGTAAAGGAGCAATCCTGCAACGGGCGATTGAGTCGGGAAATGTTCCTTCCATGATCCTGTGGGGTTCACCCGGGATTGGTAAAACCACGCTGGCATACATTATATCAAAACAGCTGAACCGGACTTTTTATACGCTGAGCGCTGTTAGTTCAGGTGTGAAAGAGGTTCGCGAAGTCATTGCCAAAGCCCAGGAATCCAGCGACAGCCCCTTTTTATTCATTGACGAAATCCACCGTTTCAGCAAGTCACAGCAGGATGCCCTGCTCGGCGCAGTTGAGAAGGGAGTTGTAACCTTCATAGGCGCTACAACTGAAAATCCTTCATTTGAGGTCATCTCTCCACTCCTTTCGCGATGCCAGATATATATTCTGAAACCATTGGAGGAGCATCACCTGCTCAGATTGCTGGAGCAGGGTCGTACCCGGCTTGAAAACAACCTGAAAACAGGTATTGAGATCCCTGAAACGGAAGCACTCTTAAGGATATCGGGCGGGGATGCGCGAAAACTCCTGAATGCGCTGGAGTTGATTGTTACCACCGAACTCAGGCAGGGTTCGCCAATCAGCATCACCAACGACAAGACCATCAAAATCATTCAGCAGAATCTGGCCATGTACGATAAAACCGGAGAGATGCATTACGATATCATTTCGGCATTCATTAAATCAATGCGCGGAAGTGACCCGAATGCGGCAGTTTACTGGCTGGCACGAATGATCGAGGCGGGAGAAGACCCCAAATTCATTGCCCGGCGAATGCTGATCCTCGCTTCCGAAGATATCGGGAATGCCAACCCAAATGCACTGCTCCTTGCAAACACCTGTTTTCAGGCTGTTGAGGTAATTGGGTACCCCGAATGTGACCTCATTCTCTCACAAACCGCAATTTACCTTGCCTGCTCCGTTAAAAGCAATGCATCGTACTTGGCTATCCGGAATGCACAGAAATCATTTAAACTAGCCGGCGACCTGCCTGTTCCTTTGCACATACGCAATGCACCAACGAGCCTGATGAAAAAGATAGGGTACGGACAGGATTACAAATATGCCCACGATTTCGACAACAACTTCATCGACATGGAGTTTCTGCCTGAGAAAATAAAAGGTTCAAAATTCTTTGATCCGCAGAATAATCCGCGGGAGATTGAACTCAGGGCACGGCTTAAAAATTTGTGGGGGAAGAAATACAATTATTAATGACTGACTAAGAGTCTGTTTAAAATTCATTTTGAAATTTGTAACTCCTTGAAAACTATTAGTTTTTCATTATTCAATCTTCACTCATCGTTTTTCATTTTACATTAGTCGTTAACCCAATGAATAGATTACAATGGATAATTGCCAGTGAAAAATGAATAAAGAAAAATG
Organism: uncultured Bacteroidales bacterium; assembly: GCA_903885595.1. GTDB lineage: Bacteria > Bacteroidota > Bacteroidia > Bacteroidales > FEN-979 > CAIVAT01. Next base: position 7,994 of record CAISJJ010000418.1, on the reverse strand, counting down.
AATAGTATGTTAAAATTTAAACAGTCTCTAAATATTAAATCTAAAAAAGATGCATTCCGCTTTTTATAATAACCTGAAGAACAGTGACCATGGCAATTTCTTTCTGATTGCCGGACCGTGCGTGGTAGAAAACGAGGAGATGCCGATGGCGATTGCCAGCCATATTCAAAAAATCACCGAAAGGCTGGGTATTCCTTACATTTTCAAGGCTTCATACCAGAAGGCCAACCGGTCGCGCTCCGATTCGTTCACTGGCATCGGGCATCAGAAAGCGCTTGAACTGATCGGTGAGGTTGGAATCAAATTGAACATCCCGGTTCTTACTGATATTCATTCGGAAGAGCAGGCTGTTCTGGCTGCAGCCTATGTCGATGTTTTGCAGATTCCTGCCTTTTTATGCCGCCAGACTGAATTGCTGGTTGCTGCCGGAAGAACAGGCAAGGTAGTCAATATCAAAAAGGGCCAGTTTGCCTCGGCCGAATCGATGAAATATGCTGTTCAAAAAGTGCTTCAAACAGGCAATACCCAGATCATGCTGACTGAAAGGGGTACAACCTTTGGCTACCATGATCTGATTGTAGATTTCAGGAACATCCCGGAAATGCAGGTTAACGGAGTTCCCGTGGTGGTGGATGTCACCCATTCTCTGCAACAACCCAACCAGCCAACGGGGATAACCGGCGGACGGCCCGATCTCATCGAGACGCTGGCCAAAGCGGCCATTGCAGCAGGCGCTGATGGTATTTTTCTCGAAACACACTCTGATCCGGGCAAAGCAAAATCGGACGGTGCCAATATGCTTCAACTGGATCTGATTGAAAAACTGCTGTTAAAACTTGTTAAAATAAGAGCTGCAAGTTATTGAATCTCCAAAACCTTGATGCCACCTGTTTCCTTGTAGAACTGCACCTTCCATTTGCTGGCTGGCAGGTTTGTGACAACCCCTATTTGCGATACAAGGCATTGGGTTTCTTCCTGTGTGTTTTCATCCAAACGTACCGTTACACGGGCTAATTCAGGGATACGATAGGAAAAACCCTGAGTTTTTGAATCCTTTTCAGCCTTTTTAAGATAATTCGCAACGGTATTGGTATTGCCAACCCGCTGAATTTTGATGGTGACCACCTTACCCCCCGGCTCATCCAGATCAACTACGCCTTTGGATTTCAGAAACTTGAAAATCGGGATTTCAGCGTTGATCTGATTTGGGGTGGGAATATACTTATAACTGAAATTCAAACTCTTGTGGAGGCTGAGCCCGGTAAACAATTTCAGGTACTCCTTCTCCATTATTTTCAACTGGTTATCCATATACTCAAGGGTCTCCTTATTATAGTTTACCTCCTGTGTGCCACTGATCAGGGTAAACCGGTTTTCCTTTATCTTCGCTATGTAATCGGCGGCCTCCTTTGCTTTTTGTTCCGGAGATTTCTCAACGATGGTTCGTTTGTAATACTGGCGTTCAACAGTCAGGGTATCGATGTTGATCTTGCGGATAATGGTATCAACTTTTTCAAACACGCTTACATCGGCTGAATATTTGAACAATTCCCCGAAGGCATCTTTATCAAATTCAGCAGCAGGCTCCTTCGATTTCGCCGGATGCATGAAATTACCCAGGGTATCAGGGTTCCCGGGATCCATTCCAAGAATTACACCCGCTTCGCTTAGCAAAAGCATCCCCGCTGGATCCCCTTTCGCTGGTTTTTCGCCTAACTCCACAAAATAATATTGATCAGGATCGGGTTCTGGATAAGTGGTAATGGTTATAGTGTTGATCTTGTAATCGATGGTATTTGCTTCAATCACATTTTTCAACCCGAGAAAGCGGAGTGCGAAATCGGAATAGGGTCCTTTATAATTTTCAATGCGATCGATCTTCACATCAATTTTCACGACGGTCCGGGGCAGGGAATAAAAAAATCCCTCTTTGGTCTGCGGAGCTGCATTGTTATCGACCTTCAACACATTGATCTGGGCGAGAACGCTGCCAGCCAATAAAAGCGGAAGCATGACCGACATTGCAATAATCTTCTTCATAATATGAATTTTAACGTGTAAACAATAGTTCACGGTATTTAGGCAGAGGCCAGAGTTCATCATCTACCAATAATTCCAGTTTGTCGGCATGGTACCTGATTTTTTCAAAAAATGGCAGGATCTTGTTACAGTATTCAAAGGCCTTTTCTTCCGGTTCCGCTATCCTGTTGGCCTCTTTACGTGCTTCGATCATCTCATTTACAAATGATTTAATTTTATCGACGTGCTCTGAGATCTCTGTTATTGTTTCCATCTGGTTTTGCGACAGCTTGCCATAGGTTTTGAGGTCGAGCACCTGCTTCAAACCTTTCACATTTTCAATCAAAGTGTTTTGGTAGCGGATTGCAACGGGGATAATGTGGTTTCCTGCCAGGTCGCCAAGAATACGAGATTCTATCTGGATTTTTTTTGTGTAATTTTCAAGCCTGATCTCATGCCGGGCCTCCAGTTCTCGTTTTGAAAGTACATTGTTTCGTTCGAACAAGTCGATTGATTTTTTCTCAACGAACGACTTCAGTGCTTCCGGTGTTGTTTTCCGGTTTGATAAGCCGCGTTTGGCAGCTTCCGCCACCCATTCCTCCGAATAGTTATTTCCCTCGAACCTGATTTCCCTTGATTCCTTTATATACTTTTTAATTACCTGGAACAGGGCATCCTCCTTGCGAACTTTCCTTGAAATGAGATCATCGACCTCAGTTTTGAATTTCTGCAACTGGTCGGCGACGATCAGGTTTAGCACGATCATAGGCGGAGCACAGGTCTGGGCTGAACCCACGGCGCGAAACTCAAATTTATTTCCGGTGAAAGCAAATGGAGAGGTGCGGTTGCGATCGGTATTATCCAGCAGGATTTCCGGAATTTTCGGCAGGTTTTTCAACAGGTCACTATCTGTCTCAGTATTTAGCATGATGTGTTTATCAGCTTTTTCAATCGCGTCGAGCATTTGGGTTAGTTGTGTCCCGATAAAGACGGAAATAATCGCAGGCGGAGCTTCATTGGCTCCGAGGCGATGATCATTTCCGGGAGAGGCAATGATTGCCCTGATCAAATCGGCGTGGTCATGCACTGCTTTCAGGATGTTAACCAGGAAGGTAAGGAAACGCAGGTTTTCTTTGGCTGTTTTCCCTGGTGACAAAAGGTTTTCGCGTGTATTTGTTGCCAGCGACCAGTTGTTGTGTTTACCAGAGCCATTCACTCCGCTGAAAGGCTTTTCATGAAGCAGCACTGTAAAATCATGCCGGTGGGCAATTTTATCGAGCAGGTGCATCATCAGCTGGTTGTGATCGATGGAGAGATTCACCTCCTCGAATACCGGCGCACATTCAAACTGATTGGGCGCTACTTCGTTGTGACGTGTCTTTACCGGAATACCCAACCGGTGCGCTTCATATTCAAACTCCTGCATGAAGGCCAGTACCCGCTGGGGTATGGTGCCAAAATAATGATCCTCCAACTGCTGATCTTTTGCTGAAGAGTGGCCGAACAATGTTCTGCCTGTCAGCACCAGGTCGGGACGGGCAAGGTAGAGTGCGTTGTCAACGAGAAAATACTCCTGCTCCCAGCCCAAAGTGGCGAAAACCTTGGTAATGTCCTTATCGAAATACTGGCAAACTTCGGCAGCAGCTTTGTCGATTGAGTAAATGGCTTTGAGCAACGGGGTTTTGTAATCGAGTGCCTCGCCTGTGTATGACACAAAAACAGTAGGAATACATAGGGTACGATCCATGATAAAGGCTGGTGAAGTCGGGTCCCAGGCTGTATAGCCGCGTGCCTCGAATGTGCTCCTGATCCCTCCGCTCGGAAAACTTGATGCATCGGGTTCCTGTTGGGTGAGTTCATTCCCTCGAAATTTTTCAATTCCCTTGCCTCCTTCAACCGGGTCAACAAACGCATCATGCTTTTCGGCCGTAGCGCCGGTGAGCGGCAGGAACCAGTGTGTATAGTGGGTTGCTCCTTTGCTGATTGCCCAGGCTTTTATGCCAGCAGCAACCTGATCGGCAATTTTGCGGTCGATCTTCTCCCCTTTTTCGATGGAGTTCATCACCTGGTTGTAAGCCTCCTCCGTGAGGTATTCACGCATGGCAGCCTTATTAAACGTAAGTTCACCAAAATATTCGGAAGCTTTCAGATTTGGGAATTCCACTGTATGATGCTTGCGGGTCATGGCCATCTCCAGGGCTTTAAAACGTAAGGTATCCATAATAGATCAGATTTAAGGTTTAATTAAAATGACCTCACCAATACCCTCTCCCTTGGGAGAGAGAATTCTCCCCTTCTCCTTCAGGAGAAGGGGTCAGGGGGTTGAGGTGATTATTTTTTCTGTTTCGGATCACGTTTTTTCCGAAAAAGAAACAATCCGGCAAATGTAATAAATCCATTTAAAATCAGGAGTTCAAAACCGAACCGGTAGCCATGGAAGATATCAACAGAGTACTCGCTCAGAAAATAGCAAATCACCGGAGAAAGCAGTGCTATCAAAGGAACCCAGCGATCGTGGACTGAAAATTTTGTGAATAACCCAAAAGCGTAGAGACCAAGCAAGGGGCCATAGGTGTAACCCGCAACAGTGAATAGTTTATCGATTACAGCCCGGTCGTTGATGGCCCTGAACAGTATGATCACCATTAACAGCAACGCTGCAAATACGATATGTACCATTTGCCTGATCCGTTTCTTTTCAGGCTCAGAAAGATCGGTTCGTTTATTAACGCCGAGGAAATCGATGCTGAATGAGGTGGTCAGCGATGTCAGAGCGCCGTCAGCGCTGGGATAGGCGGCAGAGATAAGCCCAATCAGGAATACCAGTCCTGCCACAGGACCAAGATGATTGATGGCAACTAAAGGAAAAAGGTCATCGGTCCTGACGGGCAACTGAATTCCCTTGAACGAAGTGAAGATGTACAGGCTGGCTCCCAGAAATAAAATTACAAGGTTGACGAATACCATGATCCCCGTGAATGTAAACATGTTCTTCTGAGCGTCGCGAAGGGAGCGGCAACTGAGATTTTTTTGCATCATCTCCTGGTCCAGCCCGGTCATGACTATTGCAATGAAGGTCCCGCTGAACAGCTCCTTGAGGAAAAACCGCTTATCACTCCAGTCGGTGAAGATCATCTTTGAATAATTGCTTAAATAAACTTTGTTGATCATTTCACCCAGGTTGATCCCCATCGAGTCAACAATCAGGTAAATGGAAATGACCAGCGACAGCAGCATGAAGGTTGTTTGAATGGTATCGGTCCAGATAATTGTTTTTATACCACCTTTAAAGGTGTAAAGCAGGATCAGGACAATAAAAATCAATACGGTCACAAAGAACGGGACATGCCATGCATCAAAAATGAAAATCTGCAACACATTAACCACCAGGAACATTCTGAAGGAGGCACCGATGGTGCGCGACAGGATGAAGTAAAAGGCCCCGGTCTTGTAGGACCAGAATCCAAACCTTGTTTCAAGGTACGAATAGATTGAGGTGAGGTTAAGCCGGTAATAGAGAGGCAATAGTACCGTTGCGATGACAGTATATCCGAAAATATAGCCAACCACCACCATCATGTAAGAAAAACTGGCAGTACCCACCCAGCCTGGTACCGACATAAAGGTGACACCTGACATAGAGGCGCCAATCATGCCATAAGCCACCACAAACCAGGGAGATGCTTTATTCCCGAGGAAGAAACTGCGGTTTGTCGATTTTCGCGCTGTGAACCAGGTAATGATAAACAACAGCGCTGTGTAGGCAAGAAAGCAGATGAGGATGATGGTTGGGCTCACGGGAGGAGGCGGGTTAGAGGATTAATAAGAAATAGCGAGGTAGCGAGGTAGCGAGGTAGCGAGGTAGCGAGGTAGCGAGGTAGCGAGGTAGCGAAATAGCGAGGTAGCGAAATTGCGAGGTAGCGAAATTGCGAGGTAGCGAAATTGCGAAAGAATGAAAAAATGGGCGATGGTCATAAATCTTTTGCAAGGGAGATTAGGTCGGGGTAAAGATAGTCAATTTGCCGTGGATGTGATTGTGCGGGTTCAGGGTCAGGACAAATTAACACCGTTTTCATTCCTGCCCGCTTGCCGAAGATCATATCGGAAATCGAATCGCCAGCCATTAATGAACGGTTTAACCGGATGTCGGTAAATTGCCTGCGGGCCTTCAGGGCCATGCCGATGTTTGGTTTTCGCATGATTGACTTGTCGGATTGAAGATGAGGAGAATAGAAAACTGCATCTATGTTTCCGCCGGCATTTTTTATTTCGTCTTGCATGCGGATATGAACAGACTGTACATCTGCTTCTGACATCAAACCTTTCCCGACTCCCTGCTGGTTGCTTACAACAATGATTCTGCCAAATACGTGGTGAAACTTCTTCAAGGCATCAAGCACGCCGGGTAAGAAAACAAACTGATCCCAGGTTTTAACATAATCATCGACAATACGACGGTTGATTACCCCGTCACGATCGAGGAATAAAGTCCAGGTGCGGTCAATTTGTAATTGATTCAGATTCATACTGTGTTTTCAAATGATCCCCATGAGCGGTTATAAAAAAGTCATGTCCTGTTCAATCTTTAAATGCAGCAAATTCATGCTGGGCGCGGGCATAATCTTCAGGAATACCAATATCCAGGAAATAATCATCAGACGGAAATCCAAACAACCTGGAAAAGGAACTATACGGTTCAAAACAATCCTTTTCAAGGGAAAAACGCCCCCTGAATCCGGGCTCCATCAGGAATAATTTATCAATAATGTACACACCGCCATTAATATAGCCCGGACCGGCTGATAATCCTTTTTCTTCAAAACCGGTTATGCGCCTGGTGCGATTCATGGTAACCCTTCCATAGCGGCCGGTGTCTGTCAGTTTTCGCAAGGCAAGCGTGGCAACAGCTTTTTTTCTGAGATGAAAGTCCATCAATGCCCGGTAATCTGCTCTGAAAAGACTGTCTCCGTTCATGACCAGTGCCCTTTGGCCTTCAATTTTCCAGAAGGCCAGCCTGATACCGCCACCGGTACCCAAGGGTTCATTTTCCACAGCGTATCCAACCTCCAGCGATTTATAATGATCCTTAAAGTGGTTTGAAATGATCTCATTTTTATATCCGACAGAAAGCACGACTTTCGAAACGCCCTGGGATATAAGGTAATCGAAGAGGTATTCAAGAAAAGGCCGGTTATTGATATGCGCCATTGATTTGGGCACATCACTGACTACTTTCTGCAGGCGGGTGCCGAATCCTCCGGCTAGAACAATGGCCTCCACGATCAGCCCTCTTTTGGGAACAACGTTGATTCCACCAATTCGCAAATAATGTGGCCAACCATGATTTGTGATTCCTGTATCCTTGGCGTATCTATGGAAGGAATGTTGATCATAAAATCGCACAAGCCAGCCATTTTACCACCTGTTTCACCGGTAAGTCCGACGGTGGTGATGCGCAATTCCCGTGCTACTTCAAAAGCCCTGATTATATTATTTGAATTTCCTGAGGTGGAAAGACCAACCAGTACATCACCCTCCCTGCCCATACCTTTAAGCAAACGGGCATACACCTCATCATAGGAGTAATCATTGGCCACAGCAGTAAGGTACGATGTATTCACATGAAGCGCTTCCGACGGTAAAGGTGGCCTGTCGTAATAAAAACGTCCGGAAAGCTCGGCAGCCAGGTGCTGAGCATCGGCCGCACTTCCACCGTTTCCACAGAACAAGACTTTATTTCCCCTTGAAAACGCAGAAGTACAGGCAACTGCAATTTTCCTTATCTCACTGATGAGAAATGAACTGGTCAGAATTTTTTGCTTTACCTCGATTGATTCAGTAATTGATTCGATGATACGCATGGGAATTGTTGATTTATTGATTGACTGATTGACTGATTGACTGATTGACTGATTGATTGATTGACTGATTGATTGACTGATTGACTGATTGACTGATTTAACAAAGACTCACCA